>CAZAOQ010000162.1:0-6588 GCA_964486795.1 uncultured Rhodocyclaceae bacterium | reverse complement strand
GCGGCTGACCGCCGTGTTGTCAGCGACGCAGATCATGGCCATGAACTGCGCCTGCAAGTCGGTCGGAAAAGCCGGAAAGGGCGAGGTGCGCAGACTCACGGAAGTCAGGCGTGGCGGCGCTTTCAGCGTGATGGCGTCGCGCTCGGTCTTGATGTCGCAGCCGGCGTCCATCAGCTTGTCGATGACAGCGTCGAGATAGCTGGAGGAGGTGCCGGTCAGGCGTATCGAACCGCCGGTTGCCGCCGCCGCACACAGATAGGTGCCGGTCTCGATGCGGTCGGGCATGATGCGGTGGGTCGCGCCGTGCAGGCTGGCGACGCCACGGATGCGAATGATGTCCGAACCGGCGCCGGAAATCTGCGCGCCCATGGCGACCAGACAGTTCGCCAGATCGACGACTTCCGGCTCACGCGCGGCGTTCTCGATGACGGTTTCGCCGTCCGCGAGACAGGCGGCCATCATCAGGTTTTCTGTGCCGGTGACTGTCACCATGTCGGTGAACAGGCGCGCACCCTTGAGGCGCGGCACCTTGGCATGGACATAGCCGTGCTCGACGCCGACTTCGGCACCCATCGCCGTGAGGCCCTTGATGTGCTGGTCGACCGGACGTGCGCCGATCGCGCAGCCACCCGGCAGCGACACGCGTGCTTCGCCACAGCGCGCTACCAGCGGGCCAAGTACGAGGATGGAGGCGCGCATGGTCTTGACCATTTCGTAAGGCGCCACCGGATTGTCGAGTTGATTGGCGTCGAGCGTCACTGTCAGCCCGGTGGGCGTGACCTCGCGGCTAACCTTGACGCCCATCTGCTCAAGCAGCTTGAGCATGGTGCCAACGTCGTTGAGATTCGGCACATTGGTCAGCGTCAGCGGTTCGCGCGTTAACAGCGCAGCGCAGAGCAGCGGCAGGGCGGCGTTTTTGGCACCAGAAATGGCAGTCTCGCCTTCGAGGCGCGTGCCGCCTTCGATCAGCAGCTTATCCATTGGCTTGCGCGGCTTTCCATTCTTCGGGCGTCAGCGTCTGCATCGACAGGGCGTGCAATTCGCCGGAGTCGAGTTTGTCGCGGATCGTCTGATAGACGCGTTGCTGACGCTTGACGCGACTGAGGCCGTCGAACTCGGGGCTGACGATGACCGCGTCGAAATGGTGACCGTCGCCAGCGACGCTGAGGTGTTCGCAGGGCAGGCCGGCTGCAATCCAGGTTTGAATCTGTTTGGGGTCTAGCATGATGTGGCTCCTTTGTTTCTGGGGCTGAAGAATCAGGCCCTCAATTTGTAACCGTGCTTCAGCAGGCTCAAGGTGAGTGCCGAAAGTATGACAAAAGCGGTGCCGACGATGCTCAGGCTTTGCCAGGGGGAGACGTCGGAGATGCCGAAGAATCCGTAACGAAAACCGTCGATCATATAGAAGACCGGGTTCCAGTGCGAGACCGCCTGCCAGAACGGCGGCAGAGTGTGGATCGAATAGAACACGCCGGAAAGAAAGGTCAGCGGCATAATCAGGAAGTTCTGGAAGGTGGCGAGCTGGTCGAACTTGTCGGCCCAGATGCCGGCGATAACGCCAAGTGTGGCGAGGATCGCGCCGCCCAGCAGGCCGAAGACGATGATCCAGAGCGGCGCGACGAAGGACAGTGGCGCGAAGGCCAGCGTGGCCAACAGCACGCCGATGCCGACCATCACCCCGCGCAGCAGCGCAGCCAGGACATAGGCCAGGTAGAAGGCCGGGTAGGAGATCGGTGGCAGCAGGACGAAGATGATGCTGCCGGTGACCTTGGACTGGATCAGCGATGACGAGGCATTGGCGAAGGCGTTTTGCAGCACCGACATCATCACCAGGCCGGGGACCAAAAAGGCGGTGTAGTCGATCGTGCCATACACACGCGCATGAGCGTCGAGCGCATGCGAAAAAATCAGCAGATACAGCATGGCTGTGACGACCGGCGCGGCAACCGTTTGGAAGCCGACTTTCCAGAAGCGCAGGACTTCCTTGTAGAACAGGGTGCCGAAACTCGTCATGTTGCCCGGTATCTTCATATGGCGCGCCTCGCTGCAGCATCGCCGTGCATGACGCGGACGAAGACGTCTTCGAGGTCGGGCTTGCCGATCTCGACATCCGTCAGTTCGCAGCCGTGCTGACGCAGTTGGGCGAGCAGTGATTCGATTTCCTCGAAACGCTCGAAGGCGATGTTCCAGACACCGTCCTTGTCCTCGGCGCGCATGGCAAGCTCAGCTGGCAGCGTGGGATTCCCAGCCAGCTTGACGCGCAGGGTATGGACCGAGAAACGGCGCAGCAGATTGGCGGTGCTGTCGAGCGCAACGATGCGTCCCGACTGGAGCATGGCGATGCGTTCGCAGTACGACTCGGCTTCTTCGAGGTAATGCGTAGTGAGGATGATGGTGTGACCGTCACGGTTGAGACGACGGATGAAGCGCCATAGAGTGTGGCGTAGCTCAACATCGACGCCGGCGGTAGGCTCATCGAGAATGATTACCGGCGGCCGATGCACCAGCGCCTGAGCGACCAGCACGCGGCGTTTCATACCGCCCGAGAGCGTCCGCATATTGGCGTTGGCTTTGGTGGTCAGGTCGAGATTTTCGAGGATTTCGTCAATCCATGCATCGCGGCTGCGGCTCGCACCGATGCCGAAGTAACCGCACTGGATGTTGAGCGTTTCGCGGACAGTGAAGAAAGGATCGAACACCAGTTCCTGCGGCACCACGCCAAGCTGGCGGCGGGCGTTGCGGCAATCGGTGACGACATCGCAGCCCATCACCTCGATGCGGCCACTGTCAATGTGTGCGAGTCCGGCTAACGCGGATATCAGCGTGGTCTTGCCAGCCCCATTGGGCCCGAGCAGGCCGAAGAACTCGCCCTGGCGTATTTCGAGGTCGACCCCGCCGAGCGCTGTCAGCGTACCGAAGCGCTTAATGATTTGACGGGCTCGAATGGCGAATGGCATGGTGAGTGTGGCTTATGGAGCATGTAGGTCGGGTTAGCCCGCAGGGCGTAACCCGACAGCGGATCTAATCTGACCTACTCACTGCTCACTGCGCTGCTACAGCGGCAATAACTCCGTGACGCCGTAGAGGGTGGCGAGGCTGAGCAGGTCTTGCGGTGGATTGACGATACGCACGGTCTTGCCTTCTGTCTTCGCCTGGCGCAGCCAGCCAAAGATCACGGCGATCGAGGAGGAATCAACGACTTCGACGGTGGAGAGATCGAATACTGTTTCGGTGTCGTTCAGCGCGGCGACCCCTGCAGCGAGCAGTGCGCTGGCGCCGGGCAGCGTCATGGCGCCGCTGACTTCGAGATGATCGCCGGTGTTGCGGATCATTTCTTGTCTGTGCCGCCGTTCTTGGCCTGCAGCGCCTTGATCAAGCTGTCAATGCCGCCCTTGCGCACTTCGCTGGTGAAGAAATCGCGATAGTTGGTGACGAGGCTGATGCCGCTCACTTCAATGTCATAGACCTTCCACGAGGACGACAGTTTTTCAAGATAGTAGTCGAGCGTGATGGGCTTTGCCCCATCCTGGATGACCTGGGTACGTATCCGGACATCGGTGTCGCTGGGCTTGGCCTTGAATGGTTTGAAGTCTATGGTCTGCGTCTTGTATTCGTTAAGCGCCTTTGAATAGGTGCGCACGAGGAGGATACGGAACTCGTCGGTCAGAAGTTTTTGCTGCGCCGGTGTCGCTTTTGCCCAGTCACGCGCCATGGCGAGGCGGGTCATGTGGGTGAAGTTGAAGTGTGGCAGTACTTTGGCCTCAACCAGGTCGATGGTCTTTTTCGTATTGCCAGACTGGATGTCTTTGTCATTACGGACGATTTCCAGCACTTCATTGGTGACGTTCTTGACCAGTACGTCCGGGGCAATTTCCTGCGCACTGGCGGCGACAGGCAGCAAAAACGTGAGACTGGCAAACAGCAGGCTGGAGAGCTTCATGGAAATCCTAGTCATACGACGTGAGTGAGGTGGGTGACATTTTCAGGGGTTTTGGGCAACGAGAGTTGCCGTCACGGCGATCGGGTCGAGTAGCAGCGCTGCCGACGTCGCTACGGTGGGTGTTTCGTCGGCCCACTCGACGTACAGATTGGCGGACCCCTGCACGCGTTGAGTATGGATTTTTGCGATGGTTGTGGCTGCGACTGGCGGTTGGCCCAGTGTCGCTTCGGCGGCGTTTTCGCTCTCACGCGGTGCATCGCCGTCGTAGATCAGGCTGCGACGGCGCTGCAGGTAGGCATCACGAATATAGGCGTAGCGGTCGAGTGCGGCTTCCTCAACGATTTTTTCGGCGGGCAGGTAGGCTGCACGGTCGTTGATGGTGCGCGTGCCGATCATGACATTGCGTGTCGATACGTTATTGAGGTTGCCCACCGGATCAACATTCATGTTGACGGCCAGGCCGACGGTGTCACGCAGCGTGCTGGAACCGAAAATTGGCAGCACCAGATAAGGGCCGTCGCCGACGCCCCAGCGGCCAAAGGTTTGACCGAAATCTTCGTCGTGTTTTTCGAGGCCGAAGTCGGTGGCGACATCCATCACGCCGAGCACGCCCACCGTGGTATTCACCGCGACACGACCGACGTCGCTGAGTGCTTCGGGCAACTTGCCCTGAATCAGATTATTCACGGCAATGAAGACGTCGCCGATATTGCCAAAGAAGTTGGTCACGCCCCTGCGCACGGGCGCAGGTAGTCCGGCTTCATAACCCTGTGCGATGGGCTTGATCAATGCTTTGTCGAGACCATCGTTGATGTCGAAGATGGCGCGGTTAAAGCCCTCGATCGGGTCGCGCGGGTTGCCCGAGGTGGCGCAGCCACCGAGCAGGCCGGCAGCCATGGCGACCGTCAGCGCTGTCTTGCGACGATTGGCAAACCATTTGTTCACGAGGCGATCTTCCCTGTCATTGTCACTATTTTCACTATTCAGCGGCATGTGGTGTCTTTATTTAGTGCTGCCGGGATCTTCAGCGGCTTTGCTGAACATGAACTGGCTGATCAGCTTTGCCAGCACGACAGCAGATTGCGTCTTCTTGATCGTGTCGCCGTCTTTCATCATGTCAGGAGATCCACCGATATCCAGGCCGACGTACTGTTCGCCAAGCAGACCCGACGTATTGATGCTGGCGATGGTCTCCCGGTCGAACTTGTAACGGCTGTCGATCTGCATGTCGATCACTGCGACGTACTCGGTGGGGTCGAGACGGATTCCCGCGACACGCCCGACGACGACGCCGGCGGCCTTGATTGCGCCACGGACTTTCAGACCGCCGATATTATCAAATTTGGCTTCCAGGTGATATGTCTCACTTGCGCGGCTGGTGGTCAGATTGCCAGCCTTGAGACCCAGAAACAACAGTGAGCCTAGGCCTATGGCGACGAAGATGCCGACCCAAAGGTCGATAGTTGCGCGGTTCATTTATGCTCCCCGGAACATGAATGCAGTAAGAATGAAGTCGGCGGCGAGTACCGCCAGCGATGAGGTCACGACGGTGCGTGTGGTGGCGCCGGAAACGCCTTCTGCGGTCGGTTCGGCGTCGTAGCCCTCGAACACGGCGATCCAGCAAATGATGACACCGAACACGCAGCTCTTGATGAAGCCGTTGAGGATGTCTTCACGGAAATCAACGGAGGCCTGCATCTGCGCCCAGAAAGAGCCTTCGTCGACGCCGATCAGCCGGACACCAACCAGATAGCCGCCGAAGATACCCATCGCCGAGAACAGCGCGGCAAGGAGCGGCATTGAGATCACACCGGCCCAGAAGCGCGGTGCGACGATACGGGCAACCGGGTTGACGGCCATCATTTCCATTGCGGAAATCTGCTCGGTAGCCTTCATCAGGCCGATCTCCGCCGTAATCGCCGAGCCGGCACGACTGGCGAAGAGCAGCGCGGCGACAACGGGTCCGAGTTCGCGCACCAGCGACAGGGCGACCAGTACGCCGAGTGCATCACTGGAGCCGAAGCGCTGCAGTGTGTCGTAGCCCTGCAGACCAAGCACCATGCCGACGAAGAGGCCGGACACGAGGATGATGATCAGGCTCAGCACCCCGGTGAAATAGATTTCTCGAATCGTCAGGTTGAAGCGGCGCAGTGCGGTACCCGAGTGCATCAGAATTGCCACCAGGAAACGCACGGCGAAGCCGAGCCGCCAGATACGATCGGTGACGTTGTGTCCCAGACGCGTCAACATTGCGGCGGGCTTGCTAAACATGGCGCATGTCCTGGTTCATGATCTCATCACCGTAGGCAGGAGCCGGGTAGTGGAAGGGCACCGGGCCGTTCGTCTCGCCCCAGATGAACTGGTGCACATAAGGTGTCGTCGAGGCCTTGAGCTCAGCCGGTGTTCCTTCAGCAACAATCTTGCCGGCTGAGACGAAATACACATAATCGACGATCTTCAGCGATTCCTGAACATCGTGGGTAACGATGATGGAACTGGCACCGAGCGCGTCGTTGAGCCGACGGATCAGGTCGCCAACAATGGACAGCGAAATTGGATCGAGCCCGGCGAAGGGTTCGTCGTACATCATCAGCATCGGGTCGAGCGCGATCGCCCGCGCCAGCGCCACTCGTCGTGCCATGCCGCCG
>CAZAOQ010000161.1:5074-6663 GCA_964486795.1 uncultured Rhodocyclaceae bacterium | reverse complement strand
GCCACAAGAAGGTTCTCGACGCAGCCAAGGGCTATCGCGGCCGTCGCAAGAACGTCTATCGTATCGCCAAACAGGCCGTCATGAAGGCAGGCCAATACGCCTACCGCGACCGCCGTCAACGCAAGCGTCAGTTCCGCGCTCTGTGGATCGCCCGTATCAACGCCGGCGCCCGCGAGCTGGGCATGAACTACAGCCGATTGATGAACGGCCTGAAGAAGGCTTCCATCGAAGTCGATCGCAAGGTTCTCGCCGATCTGGCGGTGTTCGACAAGCCGGCCTTCGCTGCAATCGCCAACCAGGCCAAGGCAAAGCTGGCAGCTGCAGCCTGATTCAGGCCGCTCCGAAAAAAGGAGGCACGGCCTCCTTTTTTCGCTTGTTGAGCCCCGGTAGCGCTTTGTGTCCGACTTTCGCGCTAGAAAAACCCAGGGCGTCTCCTCCCGAAAGACAATATGCATAACGTCGAGCAACTCATCGAACAGGCCACCACGGAGTTCGCCGGCATCGTCGACGCCGCCCAGCTCGAACAGGCGAAGGCCCGCTATCTCGGCAAGAGCGGCATCCTCACAGAACAACTGAAGAATCTCGGCAAACTTCCGCCGGAAGAAAGACGCAGCACCGGCGCCGTGATCAATCGCGTCAAGGATGCGATCGAGAGCGCGCTCACAGCTCGCCGCGATGCGCTCAAGCGTGCCACGCTCGAAACCCAACTCGCCGCCGAGGCGCTCGACATCACCCAGCCCGGACGTAGCCGCAAGCGCGGCGGACTGCATCCTACTATTCGTACCCTAGAGCGCATCGAGCAGTTGTTCGGCTCGATCGGCTTCGAAGTCGCAGACGGGCCTGAGATTGAGGAAGACTGGTACAACTTCACCTCGCTCAACACACCGGAAAACCACCCGGCGCGTTCGATGCACGACACCTTCTATCTCGAAGATGCGCCCGGCGTGATGCTGCGCACCCACACCAGTCCGGTGCAGATTCGTTACATGCAAGCACACGTCGCGCAACACAGCCACCTGACAACAATGCCTGAGATACGCGTCATCGCGCCGGGCCGCGTCTATCGCGTCGACTCTGACGCCACGCATTCACCAATGTTTCACCAAGTCGAAGGTCTCTGGATCGGCGAGGATGTCAGCTTTGCCGACCTGAAAGGTGTAATCGCTGACTTCTTGCGGCGTTTCTTTGAAAGCGATGAACTGCAGGTGCGCTTCCGCCCCTCCTTCTTCCCGTTCACCGAACCCTCCGCTGAGATCGACGTCGCCTTCATGAGCGGCACCCTGAAAGGTCGCTGGCTGGAGATCGCCGGCTGCGGCATGGTGCATCCCAACGTCCTGAAGAACGGTGGCATCAATCCCGAACGCTACACTGGCTTCGCCTTCGGCATGGGTCTTGATCGTCTGACGATGCTTCGCTACGGCATCAACGACCTGCGCCTGTTCTTTGACGGCGACCTACGTTTCCTCGCGCAATTCAGCTGAACGCCCCGCACACCCCAAGTCCAACACGCCCGAGCTTCCGACGACATCATGCAATTTTCCGAACAATGGCTACGCAGTCTCGTCAATCCGCCGCTGGACAGCGCCGCC
>CAZAOQ010000161.1:0-5064 GCA_964486795.1 uncultured Rhodocyclaceae bacterium | reverse complement strand
TGACCATGGCCGGCCTCGAAGTCGAGGAAATGGTGCCCGTGGCACCCGCTTTTGCCAATGTCGTCGTCGCCCAGGTCCTCTCCATTGAAAAGCATCCTGACGCTGACAAGCTCAATCTCTGCAAGGTTGATGTCGGCCAGACCGAACCACTGCAAATAGTTTGCGGCGCCCCGAATGTCGCCGCCGGCATGAAGGTGCCCTGCGCCATGATTGGGGCGGCACTGCCCGGCATCACGATCAAGAAGGCCAAGGTACGCGGCATCGAGTCTTTCGGTATGCTTTGTTCGGCACGAGAACTCGGCATGACCGAGGAAGATCAAGGTGGTCTTCTGCCGCTCGATGGCGCTGCCCAGGTTGGTCAGGACATCCGGACCCATCTCGCGCTTGATGACCATCTAATCACCCTCAAGCTCACGCCAAACCGTGCCGACTGCCTTTCATTGCGCGGCATCGCCCGCGAAGTGGCTGCACTCAATGGCGCGCCGCTGACGCTGCCGGAAATCATCGCTGTACCGGCAACGCATGAAAAGCAACGCACAGTACTACTCGATACACCAAAGGCTTGTCCACGCTATTGCGGTCGCGTCATCCGCGCCGTCAATGCAAAGGCGACAACGCCTGCCTGGATGACACGCAAGCTCGAGCGCAGCGGCATTCGCAGCATCAGCGCACTAGTCGATGTCACCAACTACGTCATGATTGAGCTCGGTCAACCACTGCACGCCTTCGATAACACCTTCCTGCAGGGCGCTATTCATGTGCGCCATGCGCAGCCGGGCGAACAACTTAAGCTGCTCAACGAACAGACCGTCAAGCCTTCCGCCAACACACTTGTCATCGCCGATGAAGCCAACGGTGGGCGCCTCCTTGCATTGGCAGGCATCATGGGTGGTGAGGAAAGCGGTGTCACCGACACAAGCAGCGAAATCTTCCTTGAAAGCGCCTTCTTCGCACCCGATGCAGTGGCCGGTAAAGCCCGCGAACTGGGCTTTTCCAGCGATGCCTCGTACCGCTTCGAGCGCGGCGTCGACTTTGAACTGCCGCGCCAGGCCCTTGAGCGGGCCACACGCCTGATCCTCGACATTTGCGGTGGGGATGCAGGACCGGTGGTCGAAACCCTCGCTGCCGCCGATCTGCCAACACGCACGCCGGTGCGCCTGCGCAGCGCACGTGCTCGCAAGGTACTCGGCATCCCCCTCGACACCAGCCAGATCGAACTGCTGCTGCAAGGACTCGGCTTCCCCTCACACCGTGACGGAGACGACTTCGTCGTCACGCCACCGTCTTTTCGCTACGACATCGAGATCGAAGAAGACCTGATCGAGGAAATCGCGCGCCTTTACGGCTACGACAACATCCCGGCACCGGCACCCAAAGGACGGCTGGAAATGCGCCCGCTCCCCGAAGAGCGCCGCACACCGATGCAGTTGCGCCACTTGATGGCCGAGCGCGGCTATCAGGAAGTCGTCAATTACAGCTTCGTCGATGCAGCCTGGGAAGCCGACTTCTGCGACAACACCACGCCCATCGTGCTCGCCAACCCGATCGCCAGCCAGATGAGCGTGATGCGCTCTAGCCTGATCGGTGGCCTGGTCAACACCCTCGCCTACAATCTCAAGCGCCGCACAAATGACGTGCGTGCGTTCGAAATCGGGCGCTGCTTCCTGCGCGATGATGCCGCGCAGCCTGTCGCCGGCTTCGACCAACCCTTGCGCTTGGGCGCGCTTTGCGCCGGCCCGGCGGTCCCAGCACAGTGGGGAGAGAAAGCGCGCAATGTCGACTTCTTCGACATCAAGGGTGATCTCGAAACACTGTTTGCCAGCCGCTCGCTACGTTTCGATACGTTAGTTCACCCGGCGCTGCATCCCGGTCGCGCGGCAACGATCCACCTAGGCGACCAAGAAATCGGCATCATCGGCGAACTCCACCCGGCCTGGATACAAAAATACGAACTTGGAACGGCACCGGTCGTTTTTGAAATCAACTTTGCCGCACTCAGCTTTCAAGCATTGCCTGCCTACCGACCGGTGTCACGCTTCCCCTCCGTTGAACGCGATATCGCCCTGCTGGTTGCTCAGGAACAAGCCTTACAGCCCCTCCTGGATGCCATGCACCAGACAGCGCCCACCATCGTCCAGCGCATTGATTTGTTCGATATCTACCACGGTAAAGGTATCGAGCAAAACCAAAAAAGCCTTGCTTTCCACATAGTTATGCAAGATACTGAGCGAACTTTGGCAGACACCGAAGTGGATGCTGCAGTTCAGGCGCTCGTTGAAATTGCGGTCCGCCGGTTCGCCGCAACACTGCGTTCCTAAAAGACATGCTGCAACAAGGCAGCACCGAATTCAGCAACACCAGATTGAAAGTTTCAGGGAGCAGGCATGACACTCACCAAGGCTGAACTCGCCGATTTGCTGTTTGAAAAAGTCGGCTTGAACAAGCGCGAGGCCAAGGACATGGTTGAGAGTTTCTTCGAAGAAATTCGCGAAGCACTGGAAAAAGGCGATTGCGTCAAACTCTCCAGCTTCGGCAACTTTCAGTTGCGCGACAAGCCACAACGTCCTGGCCGCAACCCGAAGACCGGGGAAGAAATTCCCATCACGGCGCGACGCGTCGTCACCTTTCACGCCAGCCAGAAGTTGAAAACTGCCGTGGAAAACCTGAAGCCGGGCAGTAATGGCAACCTCTGGCACTAACCCCCCCCTGCCACCGATCCCCGCCAAACGATATTTCACCATTGGCGAGGTCAGCGAGTTGTGCGGCGTCAAGCCGCACGTACTGCGCTATTGGGAGCAAGAGTTCACGCAACTGCGTCCCGTCAAACGGCGCGGCAACCGTCGCTACTACCAGCACCACGAAGTGCTGCTGGTCAGGCGCATCCGCGAACTGCTCTACCAAGAAGGCTTTACCATCAGCGGCGCACGCAGCCGCCTCGAAGAAGTTCACAGCAAGACGACGCCCCATGCCGAACTCAACGAACCCGCCGAAGCTTCGGTGGGACTTCTCTCGCTACGTGCCGAGCTTGCCAGCATTATTGACTCACTGCGCCTCTGAGCGCTCAAATGTCCTGCCGAATGGCGCGATAGCACTTCTAATCGCTGGCTTTCCCAGGAGGCTCTGGTATAATCTGGCCCGTTCGGGGCGTAGCGCAGCCTGGTAGCGCACTTGCATGGGGTGCAAGGGGTCGTGAGTTCGAATCCCACCGTCCCGACCAGTAATACCAAGGGTTTCCAGTTAATCGCTGGAAGCCCTTTTCATTTCCTATTTACAAATAAAATCTGCCCCATACAAGGGAAGAAGCTTGTCCTGATTGACTGTTGGTTCTCTAAACCAGTGGCTGGTCACCTACGTACCCGGGCCATCGTTCGCCGCATATAATCAGGTTTTCCCTTCTGGCATCGACTGAAGAAGGCCATGGCCGACGAAACCGAACTCAAGCTCAGCCTGCCGATCGACTGCCCAGCGCCAGTTCCTTCGCCAGCCGACACTGAACAAGGCGGTGACACGTCAAACCCAGCAACTTATCAACCTTTACTACGACACACCGACGCTGGCACTTCGCGACCGCGGCATCGCCCTGCGCCTACGCAAGCAGGGGCGAAGCTGGCTGCAAACGGTAAAGTGTGCAGCTCACTCGTCCGGCGCTCTGACTTCACGACCAGAGTGGGAAACCGCCTATTGCGGGCATTTCGACTTCTCCGTCATCGACGCCGATCCGATCCGCCGCTGGCTGGAGCGGCCTCGGGTGCGAAACACAATCGCACCACTGTTTGAAACCAACTTCCACCGTATCACCTGGCGCTTCGAGCCAAGCCCAAACTGCGCCCTTCTGCTGATGCTGGATCGCGGTTGGATTGTAGCCAAAGGCCGTCGCGAAGCGATCTCCGAAGTAGAAATCGAACTTGCCTGCGACACTCATCCAGATCATATCGACGAACTGTTCAGGCTCGCGCAATCGCTCGGCGTCCGGGTGCCACTGCTGCCCGCACCACAAAGCAAAGCCGAACGCGGCTATCGTCTCTACCTCGACATACCGCTCACCCCGCGAATGGCCTGCACCCCACCTCTGCACGTACATGATGCACCTCTTCAGAGATTTCGCACCATCGTCCTCGAATGTTTGGAACACCTGCAGAACAACCATGACGGTGCCCTGCTCGGCCGCAATGAAGAATTCATTCATCAGATGCGCGTCGCGTCGCGGCGTTTGCGAGCTGCAATACATCTGTTCGCACCGCATCTTCCCGAGTCGTTTGCCTCAGAGTTACTACCGCCACTTCAGCAGCTGATGACAGTCCTTGGCTATGTGCGCGACCTCGACGTCCTGCTAGCCGGAACCATTGCGCCAGTGATGAGCGACTTACCCGACGAGCCCCGCCTCGCCGCGCTCGTCGGAACGGTGACCGATCAACGATGGCGTGCTCAGAATGCGGCCATGCGGCATCTACAGTCGGTCGCACACGCGCGTTTCGTGCTGTTAACCACGGCCTTGCTGTATCGACCGCCGTTCGCCAACATTGTGGCCGGGGAAACAATTCAGGCAGCCCCTGACCACGAAAAGTTTTCCCTCTTCGTCTCAGCTCGCCTCAAGTACCTACGGAAAAAGGTACGTACACGGATCGCCCTTGCACGCGCCGAAGATCCGGCCTCATTGCATAAGTTGCGCATTGCTATTAAGCACTTACGCTACGCGATGGAGTTCCTTACCCCGATAGTCAGGAAAACAACCGACCAGCGGCTGCACCGGCACTTGGAACGCATGCAGGATGTACTCGGCCAGCTCAACGACCTGGCCAACGCCGGCCTGCTGCTTATGCAATATGCCGGCAGCGACGCGCACCTGTGCGAAGCCGTGGCGTTGGTTGGAGACTGGCATACCTCGCGCTACGGTGTGCTACTGTCAGGCTTGCGGAAGAAAATCAGGAAACTCGAGCGGATGCTGGACTGAGTACACATTTCGACCATCTGACGATGCAAAAATCGAGCACCTTCAATCGGCTATCCGAGGACACGAGAATGGAATTATTGCTGTGGCGGCACGCCGAAGCGGTCGAAGCTGGT
>CAZAOQ010000160.1:0-6739 GCA_964486795.1 uncultured Rhodocyclaceae bacterium | reverse complement strand
CCCCCATCGAGCGCCTGCGCGATAGTGCAGCCTTGATCGGCAAGGGTGACTTTTCGACCCGCACGCACCTGCCGCACACAAGTGATGAACTCGGCCTGCTGGCCACCAGCATCGACGACATGGCCAATGCGCTCGACAAGAGCGAGCGCTGGCGCAACCTGGTGCTTCACGCCGCACAACTGGGCGCCTGGGATCTTGACCTGATCAAGGGCACAGCCTACCGTACCCTGCGTCACGATCAGCTTTTCGGCTATGACACGCTACAGCCAACGTGGGACGCCGAAATCTTCAACAGACATATCCTTCCAGAAGATCAGGCCTACGTCCGCCAACACTACGCAGATGCCGTCGCCACCGGACGACACGACCTCGATGTCCGCATCATGCGTACCGATGGCGCACTGCGCTGGGTCAAGATCAAAGGGCAGGTGCTCTACGATGAACAGAAGCGGCCTGTGCGCATGGTAGGCGTCATTGGCGACATTACTGACCTCAAACAGGCTGAGGCCGATCAGAGAAAACTCAACCGCACGCTGCGCCTGCTTTCCGAAGCCAACGAAGCCCTGCTGCGCCTCCAGAATGAAGGTGAACTGCTGGATACCATCTGTCGGCTAATCACCGAAATCGGTGGCTATCGGCTCGCCTGGGTCGGTTTCGCCATTGACGATGCTGAGAAGAGCATATTACCTGTCGCACAAAGCGGCATTAATGTTGGCCACAACAGTAACTTCAACATTACCTGGGCCGACATACCGCACGGCCATGGTCCGACCGGCACCGCCATCCGTACCGGAAAACCATCCGTGGTGCAGGACACGCTGAACGATCCGGCCTTCGAACCTTGGCGCCATATGGCAACCCGCCACGGCTTCTCAGCGGCGATCGCAATACCCCTGATCAACAAAGACGGCGTGATCGGCGCGATCGCCATCTACTCTGCACAGACCTTGGCATTCGACGAACAGGAAATTGGCCTGCTCGAAAAACTGGCCAACAACCTGGCCTATGGCATCGCCAACCTGCGCGAAAGCGGCAGGCGCGAACACTTCGAACGTCAGCTTAACTACCAGGCCAATTTCGACAGCCTGACCGACCTGCCTAACCGCAATCAATTCATCGACCGGCTGAACCTCGCGATCGCCGATGCCCGAAATAATGCACGCCAGGTCGCCGTACTGCTGCTCGACCTCGATCGTTTCAAGACGATTAATGACACCCTCGGGCACGGAGTCGGTGACCAGTTACTTCATCATGGCTCAGCGTCTTGCCCAGTCCTTACGCGATGGTGACGCCATCGGCCGGCTTTCAGTCGATGAATTCGGACTCATCATTGGCAATCTCGAACCCGACGAAGACGTCACGCCATTTGCCAATCGCATTCTGCAGGCCATCGCCGAACCAGTCACGCTTGAAGGTCGCGAAATCTTTGTGACCGGCAGCCTGGGCATCAGCTTCTTTCCCAAAAACGGCGAGGATGCCGAAAACCTGCTGCAGGGCGCCTATGCTGCCATGTACACGTCGAAAGCGATGGGAGGAAATGCATCCCATTTTTACGCCTACGACATGAACCAGCATCTCAATAAGCGAATGGCGCTGGATACCGCCTTGCGCCATTCGCTGGAGCAGAACGAGCTGCAGGTTTACTACCAGCCCAAGGTCAGCCTCGATGACGGCATCATCGTCGGCGCCGAGGCCCTGCTGCGCTGGCCTCACCCCGAGATGGGTATGATTTTACCCACCGAGTTTATCCCGCTGGCCGAAGAGACCGGCCTCATCGTGCCGCTCGGTGAATGGGTCCTGGATGCCACCTGCCGCCAACTGCGCAGCTGGCTTGACGCGGGCCTGCCCGCACCACCCATCGCCGTGAATCTGTCTTCACGCCAGTTCCGCCAGGAAAATTTAGCGCAGATGATCCGTAACACGCTGCACACCCATCGCCTCGATGCCGCAATGCTGATGCTTGAAATTACCGAAAGTACCGCAATGTTCGATGTCGAAAAGGCGGTGGCCATTCTCGCCGAGCTCAAGCAGATCGGCGTCAAGCTCGCCCTTGATGATTTCGGCACCGGCTATTCCTCGCTCAGCTATCTGAAACGCCTTCCAATCGACCAGCTCAAGATCGACGGGGCTTTCGTTCGCGACATCACCAGCGACCCCGACGACGCCGCCATCTGTGTCGCCATCGTCGGCCTCGGCCACAACCTGAAACTGTCAGTCGTCGCGGAAGGTGTCGAAACAGAGGGACAGGCGCAATTCCTCCGCGATAACCGCTGTGACGAAATGCAGGGCTTCCTGTTCAGCCGCCCGGTACCGGCCGGCGATTTCGCCATCCTGCTCGAACAGGGAGCGGCCCTTCACCTGAGCGGATACCCAGTCGAAAATGGCTGAGGTCGCCACAAATCATGGGCCGACAACACGCACTGGCATCCGTCCTGACCCATCCCTGCCCCCCACCTCTTTGCTCAGCGCGGCGGCGCAGCACGGTTGCCAATGCCCCGAGGCTTACATCACATGACGCTTATGTACTCTCATGAAGACCCCGACTTTCAGCGCACCCGCCTGCAAGTACTGATCGTCGAGCACCGTGATCTCGACGAGGCGATTGCCGGGTTGACGGCCGCCCCCGGCAAAGATGATTTACTGCTGCGCCGCCTGAAGAAGCGCAAGCTGATACTGAAAGATCGCATCGCCCTGCTCGAATGCCAGCTCGAGCCCGACGCCCCGGCCTGAGCCGACCGGCAAGTCGCAGTACCCCCCACACAATCTGGCTTGCCGACGAGCTTGAACTGGCGCATCGCCGGCAAGCCGAGCCAAATTCATCCGCCATGAACAAGAGTTCGTCTTCCTCAGCATCACGCTTGCCATTGAAAGGCCTCTGGCCGGCCGTGCTCTTGCCCTGCCTCTGCCTGAGCCTGGCCACAGTGATGCTCTTCGTCTACGCCTACAGTGCCACGAAGAACGTCATACGCGACAACATCGCCAACGATATGCGCGCCATCGCCAAGCTCAAGACCGGGCAGATCGAGCACTGGCTGGCCGACCGCCACGACGACGTCCAACTGATCGCCACACCGCATTTCAAACGTGAGCTGCAGGACTGGCTCACCAGCGGCAGGCACGATACGCTACTTAAGCGGCACCTGATCGATCAACTGGCTATCCCTCACACAACACAGGAGCCACGCACATTCATCTTGCGCGACACGGCGGGGCGTTTGCTGCTGGAAGCCGATAGCGCAGCTGCTTCAACGGCAGCATCACAGCTGGCACGCGAGGCGGCTCTTAGCGGCAAAGTGACACGTGAACCGATGCACTTCGGCTTGACCACTGCACAACCTGGACAAGGGCATCCACCGATCGAAATGAGCTACTTCACGCCACTGCGCCTGTCGGAAGACTCCCCCGTCCTCGCCGTATTGCAGAGCCGGATGAGTCCCGAAAATGTACTGTATCCGCTGTTGCAGCACTGGCCGGGGGTCAGCGCATCGGCCGAAACCATGATCCTCTCACGCATGGGTGATCAGGTCATCTATCTTAACGAACTGCGCCACCTTCCCGGTTCTGCATTGCGGGCCAGCCGTCCGCTGGCGGGTGCCCCGCTGATCGCTGCGCGGGTCATCGCCGATGGTGAAGGCTTTTTCGAGGAAGCCGACTATCGCGGCATCCCCAGCCTGGCCTATGGCATGCGCGTCGCGGGAACGCCCTGGATCCTCATCGCCAAAATCGACCGCAGTGAAGCCTTCCATCGTCTCGACACCATCACCGGCACCATCGCCCCACTAGGCGGCCTGATAATCCTGGCCTGTGCCGTCTGGCTATACGCACGCAAACGCAAAGAGCTGCAACTGGCCAAACTACTTGCCGAATGCGAAAACCTATACCAGCAGGCCCCCTGCGGCTATCACTCAATCGACCGCGACGGCATTTTTCTGCGCATCAATGACACAGAACTCCGAATGCTCGGTTACACCCGCAATGAGCTCATCGGCAAAATCAATGTTCGCCAGCTGATGACAGAAACCAGCCAACGCCAGTTTGATACGGTGATACGCAGAACCGTGGCCCTTGAAGAAATCAGGAACATCGAGTTCGAGCTGATCCGCAAGGACGGCTCGATCATGCCGGCGCTGATCAACGCCAGTGCCATACTCGACCATAAAGGCGAGTTTCTGATGACGCGCTTCATGATGTACGACATCTCCGAGCGCAAGGTGATGGAAGATCAGCTGCGCCGCAGCGAAGAGCGCTACCGGACTCTGTTCCAGAGTATTCGCGACCTGGTTTTCGTACGCGAAGTACTGCCCGATGGCAAACCCGGGCGCCTCATCGACTTCAACGATGTTGCCTGCGAGAAACTTGGCTATAGCAGAGAGGAACTGCTGACACTCAATCCGTTTGATCGCTATCCCCACGCCTACACAGACCAGCAGAATGATGACCTCTACCGCTCACTCGAACTCGGCAGCAATGTCGTGTTCGAACAGGTGCAGCGCGCCAAGGACGGCAGCCTGACACCGGTCGAGATCAGCCTCAGCCGCTTCACCCTGCAAGGCCAGTCGCTGTATATCGCGCTGATTCGCGATATCAGCGAACGCAAGCGGCACGAGGAGGAGCTGCACCTGATGCAGCGCGCCCTCGAATCCAGCGCTCATGGCGTGATGATCCTCAAGCTTGACGCCGATTCTGCACCCTGTATTTCCTACGTCAATCCAGCCTTTGAGCAGATGACCGGCTATGGTGCAGCCGAAGCCCTTGGCCGCACCCCCGCCTTCCTCCACTGCAACGGTGATGTGCAACCCAGCATCGAAGAATTACGCAAGCAGTTCGACCAGTCTTTTAATCGCAAAGCGACCCTGCGCTTCTTCCGCAAGAACCGCCTGCCCTTCTGGGGTGAAGTCGTCGCCAGCCCGGTTCTCACCCCGGACGGACGCATCACACATTACATCGCCATCATCAATGACATCACGCAAAGAATGGCGATTGAGGCCGAACTCCTTGAATCACGCGAACAATTGCGCAAACTGGCCAGCCATGACGATGCTATCCGCGAAACGGAGCGTAAGCACATGGCGCGCGAACTCCATGACGAACTCGGCCAAACGCTCACGGTACTCAAGATGAACATCGCCCTGCTGCAGATGCGCTTCGACAGCATTCCCGAGCTGATGGACAAGACCGAAGAAATGCGCACCATCATCGAGAAAACCATCAGCGTAGTGCGCAATGTGGTCAGCAGCCTGCGGCCGGCCGCCCTCGATCTTGGCATCGTTGGCGCCCTTGAATGGCTGGCCGACGACTTCACGCGCCACACCACCACGCCCTGCATTTATGAAGGCGACGATGATGAACCGGCGATCGACGACAAGACGGCCACCGCCGTCTTCCGCATCGCCCAGGAATCCCTGACCAATATCGCCCGCCATGCCCATGCCCACAAGGTTCGCATCCGTCTCACCTGTGACCATGGCATACTTCGACTTTCGGTCACCGACGATGGCTGCGGCTTTGATACCAGCGAGATCATCCTGAACCGGAAAAACTTCGGGCTGCTCGGCATGCAAGAGCGCGTCAGCATGCTGGCCGGCAACTTTCATCTGAGCAGCACACCCGGACAGGGCACGAACCTCGAAATCGAACTACCGCTGACACCTCCTCCACACCAATGAT
The DNA here is from genome assembly GCA_964486795.1 of uncultured Rhodocyclaceae bacterium. GTDB lineage: Bacteria > Pseudomonadota > Gammaproteobacteria > Burkholderiales > Rhodocyclaceae > Sterolibacterium. The sequence continues at coordinate 1,072 of CAZAOQ010000160.1, read as the reverse complement.
CATCCGCATCCTGATTGCCGACGACCACGCCATCCTTCGTGGCGGGCTCCGGCAGATCATTGCCACGACCACCGATATCGTCGTGGCCGCTGAAGCCGCCAACTGTGCGCAAACGCTCGCACGCTGCCACCAGCCTGATATCGACCTGCTGCTGCTCGACATGATGATGCCCGGCATCAACGGCATCGAACTGATTCAGCGCCTGCGCAACGAGAACCCGAAGCTGCCCATCCTGATTCTGTCGATGAACAACGAACGGCAAATTGTCAGCCGCGCCATCAAGGCCGGCGCAGCCGGTTATGTCACCAAGGATGTGCATCCCGAGGTGCTACTAGCCGCCATTCGCAAGGTCGCGGCAGGCGGCCGTTTCGTCGACCCGGCCCTGGTAGAAACGATGGTGTTTACCGGCAAACCTCACGACTCCGACGTACCACCCCACGAGTTGCTGTCCGAACGGGAGTTCCAGATTTTCAAACTCATCGTCGCCGGCCACAAGATCAACGATATCGCCACGGCTCTCTACCTGAGCCCCAAGACCGTCAGCACCTACAAGGTGCGGCTGATGCAGAAACTCGACATCGAAAGCAATGCGGACCTCATCCGCTACGCCATCCAGCAGAACATTGCTCCTGACCTCCCTCTGCATAATCCAGACCCGAGCGCGGACTGATCGCCCGCAGGAAAAGCCGCCAGGAGCGTCGGCTTTTCCTTACACACCTCGTCCAATCCCTACGTTACTTTCAGCATTCGCCGACTGACGCGCCCAGCGCGCTTCGACGAACATGGCTCTCCACGATAAATATGCTTTTGGAGTGGTCATTGCCAGGGATGTTTGCCTGTGCCGGCTGAAGCTGGCATCGCTTTCCCCAAGGTCCACCCACGATTATCGCGGGAACATTTGCGGATGATTTCATCGTTTCACTGATGTCATCCGAGCGATCATGGAGACCCGATGTATTCAACGAATGAAGCCACACTGCCATGGCTGAGCAAAGTCATCGCGCGGCTGCCAGGGCAGCAGGGCGATTGCATGAATCTTATATAAGACCGAGAAGTTCAGCGCGATAGAGAT
>CAZAOQ010000159.1:0-6744 GCA_964486795.1 uncultured Rhodocyclaceae bacterium | reverse complement strand
CATTCGCTCAAACTGTAAGGAAGTTGCAGTAGCATAAAGAGCCAGCCCCAGGAATCGGGAGCCCAGCACTAGCTCGCCACCAGCAGGGCCAGGCTATCGATCGCCGCAGCCACAAACCGCCGCCGTCGCCGTAATATCCCGGCTTGCCCTCGGCAATATGTGCAGCCACCTTCTCAACTGTCAGCCGTTCTAGTTGCCTTGCCATTGTCGCCCCCGAATTCGGCCTATGCGCTTGCCCATGCGTATAATAGCAAAACAACCCCTAGAATTGGTGCGTGTTCCCGACCGTATAATATGGTTATTATACGCAACTGTTTGAATTTATTTATTATACGCCTGATGAATACAGGGCTTGCGGGTGGTGTTATACTTTCACCGCTTCCGCCAGTACAATAGTACAGACATTGCAGACATTGAAACTTTTCGCATGCTTTTATAGTCTCAGACTGCAGCGTCCATTCAGTTACGGAGAACATCCACAATGACAATGCAAAACAACGACCACACCTTCGGCCAGAACCCGGCACATACCGGTCCTGTCGCCACACAACAGAATCGTGTTCTGCGCAATACCTACGGCCTGCTTGGATTGTCAATGATTCCAACGGTGCTCGGCGCATTGATCGGTGTGAAGACCGGCTTCTCCTTCCTTGCGGGTAGCCCGTTTATCGGAGCGCTACTCTTCCTCGGCATCGCCTGGGGCTTCATGTGGGGTATCGAGCGCAACAAGAACAGCAGCATGGGTGTAGCGCTGCTGCTGGCCTTCACCTTTTTCATGGGGCTGATGCTTTCCAACATCCTGCGCGTCGCGCTTGGCTTCTCGAACGGCGGCTCGCTGATCGCCATGGCGGCTGGCGGTACGGGCACGATCTTCGCCGTGCTCGCGAGCGTCGCTGCGACGACCAAGCGTGATTTCAGTGGTATTGGCAAGTTCCTCTTCGTCGGCGTCATCCTGATCATCGTCACTGCGCTGGCGAATATCTACCTGCAGATTCCGGCACTATCACTGGCCATCTCAGCCATAGCAATCATGGTCTTCTCCGCATACATCCTGTATGACATCAACCGCATCGTCCAGGGTGGCGAAACCAACTACATCAGCGCAACGTTGGCCGTCTATCTCGACATCTACAATATTTTCGTCAACCTGCTGAACCTGTTGATGGCGCTGTCCGGCCAGCGCGACTGAGCAACGCATCACAACAAAAAGGGCGGCTGCGGTCGCCCTTTTTCATTGGCTAGCGTATGACTCGATCAGCGCTCGAACAATGCGATCGACTCGACATGCGATGTCTGTGGAAACATATTGGCGATGCCAGCGCCGAGCAGACGATAGCCGTATTCGTTCACCAACATATCGGCGTCACGCGCCAGAGTCGCCGGATTACACGAGACATAGACGATGCGCCCGGGTGCAGCCTCCCCCTGTGCGCCAATGGCCTTGACAAGTTCGGCAGCACCGTCACGCGGCGGATCAATCAGCATCTTGTCAAAATGACCGAGTACGGAGAGACTTTCCTGCGTCACCTCGAACAGGTTCGCCACGCGAAACTCACAGCGTTCGGCCAGGCCATTGGCCGCAGCATTGGCAAAGGCGCGCTCAACCAGCGCCTTGCTGCCCTCAATACCAACCGTCTGCGCTCCGCTGCGTGCGATAGGCAGGGTAAAGTTACCCAGGCCGCAGAACATGTCGGCGATACGCTCACCTGCCTGTGGCGCCAGTAGCGCCAGCGCACGCCGAACCAGCACACGGTTGATGCCGTGATTGACCTGGGTGAAATCCGTCGGCCGAAAATGATGCGTCACAGCGAATTCGGGCAGCGAGTAGGCCAGTGGTTGCGCATCGACTGGATGAAATAAGACGACCGTATCGGGGCCACCCGACTGGAGATAAAAAACGACGTCATGGACATCTGCGAAAGCACGCAAGGCCACTTCATCGGCTGCCGTCAAGGATTCAAGGATGCGCAGCACCATGACGATCTGCAGGCCATTACCCCTGCAACCCGCTCGATCACCCCGCTCACCCCGCTCACCAATGGCCACTTCGATCTGCGGCAACTTGGTGGCAATCGTAAGACCTGCGATAAGCTCACGCAGCGGCAGCAGCAGGTCAGAAACCTCTCGTGGCAGCACCTCGCAGCTACCCATATCGGCAACAAAGCTGCTGCGCCGCTCATGGAATCCGACCAGTACCCCACCCTTCTTCGGTACAAAACGTACCGAAAGCCGGCCACGGAAACGGTAGCCCCAGAAAGGACCATGAATTGCAGGAAACAGCGCCTCCGCGCGCAGTCGCGCGATGTGCCAGAGCGCATCCTCAAGCACGCGCTGCTTGACCGCCGTCTGTGCGGTGGGATCAAGATGCTGCATGCTGCAGCCACCGCAGACGCCAAAATGCCGGCAGCGCGGCACGACACGCAGGGCGCTGGCGCGCAGGATACGCGTCGCAGTCGCCTGCTCATAGCTAGGCTTGCGCCGATAGCTGGTGTATTCGACTTCTTCGCCGGGCAGCGCGCCCTCGACGAAGATGACCTTGCCCTCAACATGGGTGACGCCACGACCTTCGTGGTCAAGGGATTCGATCGTTGCAATGGGCATGATACGAAGCACCGCTGTAAAAAGGCACAATTATAGCGGCGGGAGCAAACCCGGAGACGCAAATCACCCGGGCATCTCTTACCCGATGTCACCGCCAAGCCTAACGACCGGGCGGCAGCAAAATTGTCAGGTGCCTGCTACCTCAACCAATCGGTGGCACTAAGCGTGTACTGACCAGCAGCGACTGACGCAGCCTGTCGATCCATGCCAGTTTGCCCGCCGCACCCAGCACATCGAACTGGTGATCAAGTTGCCGCAACTGCTGCTCAACTTGCTCGCGCTCAACGAGCAGATCAAGCGCACGAGCGTATTCCGGACTGGCACGCGTGGCATCTTCCAATCTTTGCATTTCCTCGTTCATTACGTGCTCCTTTACTGATTGAACGAACTAAAATCGGGCTTGCGCTTTTCAAAGAAAGCATTGAAAGCCTCCTTTGCCTCAGGTGACCCCAGTCGCTCCTTGAAACTGCGCATTTCACTCTGCATGGTCTGGTCGATCAATGCGCGCTGCGCACTCTTGAGCATCTGTTTGGTCAGCTTGACGGAGGCAGTCGGCAACGCCGCCAGCTTGCGGGCCTGTGCCATGGCATGCTCAAACACTTGGTCATCAGGTAGTACGGCGTTGACGAGCCCGACCTCACGCGCCTTGTCAGCATTGAACGGTTCGCCGAGGAGCAGCAATTCCGAAGCGCGCGCGTGACCCGCCAACGCAGGCAACAACAAGCTCGAAGCCGCTTCCGGACACAGACCAAGACTGACGAAGGGCAGTGCGAAGCGCGCACTCTGGCCGGCGTAAACGAGGTCGCAATGCAGCAGCATTGTGGTGCCAACACCAACGGCGACACCAGAAACGGCGGCTATGAAGGGCTTTTTCAGCTGACTGAATGTATTCAAAAAACGGAACACCGGCGGCGGCGGGTCTTCCTGAAGCGGTGGATTGGCCAGAAAATCACCGAGATCGTTACCGGCCGTAAACACCCCCGGAACACCCACTTGGCCATGGATCAAAATGACGCGTACCGCCGGATCGCGCTCGGCCTCATCAAGCGCATCCGCCATTGCCGTGTACATCACCGTTGTCAGGGCGTTCTTCTTCTCCGGACGGCAAATTTCGATGCGGCAGATGCCGTCGCTGCGTTCAGTCACGATCAGGTTTGCTTCGCTCATTACTTTGCCTTTATTGTTGATAACAGGAATGCTGCGATGGCAGCCTTAAGGTCTAAGATCCAGGGTCGGCGACGACTTTCTTTGAGCACGGCTTTCCTCCGTCGGAGAAAATAGTCGAAGATTGCACAACCGATACGAAACCCGCTCAATCAGCCAAGAAGTCGGCGCGTAGTGCGTCAGCCCAGCAGTTGGGTGTTTCGTACAGGCGGACACGCTCGAGCCGCAAATGATTGCCGTAACGATCCTGATACACCCGGTCGAGCCGCCGGAATGCAATCGCCGCAAGGTTCTCCGCCGTCGGCACGACATCGAGTACCACGGTCTTGTGCCCCGGCAGGCTATCAAGGAAAGTCACGATGGCGCTGTCACCACGATAGGCGAGGAAGGCGTGGTCCCACTCAGCCACCAGCGCCTGTGTGGCAAGCAGCTTGATGTCGGAAAAATCCATGACCATACCGTTCATTGGCTGACCACTCGCCTCAATGATGTGGCCATCCAGCGTAATTTCGATAGCATAACGGTGACCATGCAGATGTCGGCATTGGCTCTGGTGATCCGGAATGCGATGGCCAGCATCGAATTCGAGGCGGCGAGTAATCTGCATGGCAATGCTTTCCCTGAACGGATGGCGAGGAGGAAGGTTTTAGCTCGCACGCTGCACGCTGCACGCTGCGCTACCCTACTCCCGAATGCGGCAGATTATAATCCCACCAGTGTTCCAGCCAAGCGCCGGCAACAGCCACAATGACATCGCCATCATCCGAACCCACTGAGCACAAGCTGCTCGACATTCGCGACCACAGCCGTGACAGCGCCGGCATGACCTACGTCTACCCGGTTATCTCGCGTCGTGCGGGAGGCGTTTCCGTCGGCATCAACCTAAATCCGAACAACGCCTGCAACTGGCGCTGCATCTATTGCCAGGTGCCGAATCTCACGCGTGGCAGCGCCCCTGCAATCGATATCGCCCTGCTGGAATCTGAACTGCGTTCAATGCTTGAAGCATTGACACACGGTGACTTCATGGCGCGTCATGTACCCGAAGAAGCCCGTCATATCGAGGACATTGCCTTCTCGGGCAATGGCGAGCCGACCAGTGCGCGTGAATTCGCGGCAGCCGTCGATCTTGCCGCACAACTGAGGGCAGAGTTCGTGCCAAACGCGAAATTACGGCTGATCACCAACGGCAGCCTGCTCGACCGACCGACCGCACAGGAGGGCATCACCCAACTAGGCGCGGCCGATGGTGAAGTGTGGTTCAAGCTGGATGCAGGCACGCGCGAAGGAATCTTACAGATCAACAGTATTGATCTGGACCCACACGGCATCACCCGCCGTTTGGCCAATTGCGCGCAGCTTTGCACGACCTGGGTACAAAGCTGCTGCTTTGCTCTTGACGGGAAAGCCCCTGACGAAGCGGAAATCACCGCCTGGCTGGGACTACTGGAAGAAACACAGAAAATACTGAGTGATGCGCAGAGAAACGAAACCGCCGAAACTGCCGTCGGCAATCGGCACGGTAACAAGCGCGGCGGCGGCCTGATCGGCGTCCACCTCTACGGACTCGCACGTCCATCCTTGCAGGAGGAAGCACCGAGACTCGACCGACTCCCGGCCGAATGGCTAGAAAAGCTGGCAGATCGGGTCAGACAACTGGGACTGAACGCACGCGTCAGCCCCTGATGCCGTTCAACAGCCGACTTATTTCTTCGACTTTGCGACAACAGCCGCACGAGCCAGTTTCTTCAGCGACTTGTACTGCTCGGGGTCGTGCGCCTTCAGGTATTCCGAAATCTCGAAATCCTCACGCTTGACCTTGCCGATGTCGATGTTTTCAACATGGACCAAGCGCAGCAACTGCTGCACCGGACGCGGCATGTTGCGGCCGCTCTCATAACGCGAGCCACCGCTCTGCGTCACACCCAGCTTGGACCAGAACTGCTGCTGGTTCATACCCATTTTGCGGCGAATCTCGCGCGCGTCAATCGTCTCAAGAGACTTCATGGCAATATCCTTTTATAAATACATCGGGCTAAGTACATTGTTCTACGCCCTATTACCTAAGTAATAGCAGTGTCACTATATACAATATTTTTTCAACATACAAGAAGCATGTTGAAAACGTACCAGCATGAAATACCCTGATGCAAGTACGGCCTTCATCCATTCCACGCAGCGCCTAGTGGCGACGCAGAGGATCGAATCAGCTATAATTTTCCTTTTTATTTAGCGAGCTAGACAGGAAATGGCACTGATAGTTCAGAAATATGGCGGCACCTCGGTAGCCACGCCAGAACGGATCAAAAACGTCGCCAAACGCGTCGCAAAATGGCAGGGTGAAGGCCACCAGTTAGTCATCGTGGTTTCGGCGATGAGCGGCGAAACCAACCGCCTCATCGGCCTCGCCAAGGAAGTCCAGGCGACACCCGATCCGCGCGAGTTTGATGTGGTCGTATCCACCGGCGAGCAGGTCACCATCGGCCTTTTGGCGATGGCACTCAAAGACCTCGGCCTCAAAGCAAAAAGCTATACCGGCAGCCAGGTGAAGATCCTCACCGACAACACCTATAGCAAGGCGCGCATCCTGGACATCGACGACAAGGCCATACGCGCCGACCTTGATGATGGCAACATCATCATCGTCGCCGGCTTCCAGGGCGTCGACGCCAGCGGCGCCATCACCACGCTCGGCCGTGGCGGCTCCGACACCACCGGCGTTGCCCTTGCTGCCGCGCTCAAGGCCGACGAATGCCAGATCTATACGGATGTGGACGGGGTCTACACCACCGACCCGCGCATCGTCCCTGAAGCCCGCCGGCTCAACACCATCACCTTCGAGGAAATGCTGGAAATGGCCAGCCTCGGCTCCAAGGTGCTGCAGATCCGTTCGGTCGAGTTCGCCGGCAAGTACAAGGTCAAGCTGCGCGTGCTCTCCAGCTTCGAGGAAGAAGGCCAGGAGACCAGCGGCACGCTCAT
>CAZAOQ010000158.1:0-6758 GCA_964486795.1 uncultured Rhodocyclaceae bacterium | reverse complement strand
GTCTCGGTCGTTGGGCTGAGGGCACCGCCTGGCGTGGTGCGGATTGCGTGCTGCCGGTCACCGAAGTACTGGCCGGTCATGTGCGTGACTACGGTGTGCCCACAGAACGGATCTGCGTAATTCCGAATGGCATCAACGTTGAACAGTTTGCGCAGGCGCCGACACCTGACGAAGCGAAGTGCCGGCTGGGCCTTGAAGGTCGCTGTGTGCTTGGCTTCACTGGTTTCGTGCGCGACTGGCACGGTGTTGATCGCGTCATCCGCTGGATGGCTTCGCCAGCGGCACCGGCCAACAGCTATTTGCTGATCGTCGGCGACGGACCGGTGCGCAAGGAACTGGAACAACTCGCCGAGCAGCTAGGCTTGCGTGATCGCTTCCGGGTCACCGGTGTGATCCCGCGCGAGCGTGTGCCCGAGCACGTTGCCGCCTTTGATATTGCGTTACAGCCAGCGGTAACACCGTATGCCTCGCCGCTCAAGCTGATCGAGTATCTTGCGTTGGGCAAGGCAATCGTTGCACCGCGTGAACCGAATCTGCTCGAAGTCCTCAGTGATGGGTGTAATGCACTGATGTTCGACAAGACGTCACCAACAGGTCTGGAGACAGCGCTCACCGAACTTTCGGCTTCAGTGGCGCTGCGCGAGCGGCTCGCCGATGAAGCGGCAAAAACCATCGCCCGCCTGAATTTGACCTGGGATGGTAATGCACAACGTGTCGAGGAATTGGCGCGCGGCATGATGGACAGAGTAGGAGCAAAAACAGGAGCAAGGCCACGATGACACGTCCGATTCGCAGCCTGCTCTTCTCGACGCTCTACCCGAGCAGCGTGCGCCCGAGTCATGGCATCTTTGTCGAGACGCGGCTGCGTGAGCTGCTCGGCAGCAGGGCGGTTGAAACCCGGGTGGTCGCACCGGTGCCATGGTTTCCCTCGACCAATCCACGCTTCGGCGACTACGCGCGCTTCGCGGCGACACCTCGTTACGAGGTGCATAACGGCATCGAAGTCCATCATCCGCGCTATCTGCTGCCGCCCAAGGTTGGTATGAACGTCGCGCCCTTCTTCCTGGCGCTGGGCGCCATTCCAACCATTCTTCGGCTGCGGCGCGAAGGCTTCGACTTCGATCTGATCGACGCGCATTACTACTATCCGGATGGCGTTGCAGCGGCGATCCTGTCGCGGGTCTTCAAGCGACCATTCACCGTCACGGCGCGCGGCACCGACATCAACCTGATTTCCGAATATGCCTGGCCACGCAAGCTCATGCGTTGGGCAGCCGATCGCGCTTCGGCATCAATTTCAGTGTGTCGCGCACTCCGCGACGAGATCGAGAACATGGGTGCCGCTCCCGCCAAGCTTCATGTGCTACGCAATGGTGTCGATCTGCAGCGCTTTCATCCGCTGCCGCAGGCTGAGGCACGCGCCGCGCTGGGCTGGCCGGCGCGCAAGACGCTGCTCTCCGTCGGCCTTCTGGTCGAGCGCAAGGGACACTACCTGATCATCGAAGCACTCAAGGACTTGCCGGAGTTTGACCTGGTCATCGCCGGCGACGGCCCGGACCGGCGCAGCCTAGAGGCGCTGGTGAAAAAGCTCCAGTTAGCTGACCGCGTGCGCTTTGCCGGATCGGTGCCGCAGGTTGAGCTGCATCGCTATTACAGTGCGGCAGACGTGCTGGTTCTCGCGTCGAGCCGCGAAGGCTGGGCGAATGTTCTCCTCGAAGCAATGGCTTGTGGCACGCCGGCCGTGGCGACACGTATTTGGGGGACGCCCGAAGTGATCGCAGCACCCGAAGCCGGGCGATTGGCGGATGAACGGACTGCATCCAGTCTTGTCACTGCGATTCGCACCTTGATGGCTAATTATCCCGAGCATGCAGCCGTGCGCCGCTATGCCGAGCGCTTCTCCTGGACAGAAACAACGCAGGGGCAGCTGGATATCTTCAGCACCATCATTGGCCGGCAGGCATGACACCTGAGGGAATTCACATGGCATTCACGCGATGTTCCGCTACAATCAAAGGCTTTGAATTGATGGAGGCTAGGCTGACATGCTGATACGTGCCAGAGCGCCGTTGCGACTCGGCCTTGCCGGGGGCGGGACGGATCTTTCCCCCTATTGCGAGGAGTTTGGTGGCGCGGTACTGAATGCCACGATTGACCTCTACGCTTACGCCACGCTGGAGCCGATCAAGGGTGATCGTGTGTATTTCGTTGCACAGGATGCCGGTTTCGAGGAGAGCGATCCGGCTGACCCGGAGGCCATTGCCATTGAGGGCAAGGCGATCCTCCATCGCGCGGTCTACAAAGCTATCTGCAAGCGTTTTCTCGGCGGCAAAGCTTATCCCTGTCGGCTGACGACCTTCTGCGAGGCGCCGCCTGGTTCGGGCCTCGGTTCCTCGTCGACAGTGGTGGTGGCGATGGTCAAGGCCTTTGTCGAGGCGCTGGGGCTGCCCCTTGGCGAATATGACATTGCCCGCCTGGCCTTTGATATCGAGCGTGTCGATGCGCGCTTGCAGGGTGGCCGCCAGGACCAGTACGCAGCGACCTTCGGCGGCTTCAACTTCATGGAGTTTTACGCAGACGAGCGGATCATCGTTAATCCGCTGCGCATCAAGCACTGGGTTCTTTCGGAACTCGAAGCATCGATCGTGCTCTTCTATACCGGCGTTTCGCGCTCATCGGCCGCCATCATCGCCGAGCAGGCGCGCAATATCAGCGACCATTCTTCGAAGTCGGTCGAGGGCATGCACCGGCTTAAGGCCGATGCCTACACGATGAAGGAGGCCGTACTGAAAGGCGACTTCCGTGGTTTTGCCAACGTCCTCAACCAGTCGTGGCTGGCCAAGAAACAGACGGCAGACAGCATTTCGAATCCGCAGATCGAGCGTCTGATGGATACGGCGATGGAGGCAGGCGCCATCGCCGGCAAGGTATCCGGCGCAGGTGGTGGCGGCTTCATCACCTTCGTGATCGACCCCCTCGCGCGTATGAACGTCATCCGTCGACTCGGCCAGGAAGAAGGCCAAGTCATGACATGCTCATTTACCAAGGCAGGAACCCAAGGCTGGAGGATCGATTGAATCCCTATATCAAGCAGGAAATTTCGCGCACCGTCGAAGTCATGCAGGCCATCCTCGCGGACCAGGCTCTGCTTGATGCTGTCGAGCAGTTAGGTGCGGCGTGCGTCAAGGCCATCGCTGCGGGTGGCAAGGTGATGTTCTGCGGTAATGGCGGCAGCGCCGCCGATTGTCAGCATCTGGCGGCTGAACTGGTTGGCAAGCTCTGCTTTGACCGACCAGCGATGGCCGGCATGGCACTGACTGTGGACAGCTCCGCGCTGACCGCACTGGGTAACGATTTCGGCTACGAATACGTGTTCTCGAGGCAACTCGAAGGCATCGGCCGTGCTGGCGATGTGCTGGTCGGCATCTCAACGTCGGGACGTTCGAAGAACGTCGTCAAGGCGATGGAGTCGGCGCGCCGCATGGGCATCGTCACGGTCGCCATGACGGGTGCGAATCGCGGGCCGATGGCCGATCTCGCCGACCATTGGCTGGCGATTCCCACAACAGAGACACAGAAGATTCAGGAAGGCCACATCGTGCTCGGGCACATCTTCTGTGCCCTGATCGAGCAGGCCATTCACGGCGACAGAAAGCCGGCCTGAAGCATGGAAGCGGTGATCCTCGCTGGCGGGTTCGGCACGCGGCTGCGTGCAGTCGTTCCCGATCTGCCCAAGCCACTGGCACCGGTGGCCGGGCGCCCCTTTCTGGCGATCCTGCTCGCGGAACTTGCACGCCAGGGCTTCACGCGTGCCGTGCTCGCCGTCGGCTACAGGCACGAACAAATACGTGCGGAGTTCGGCGAATGCTTTCAGGGCATCGAGCTGGCCTACGCCGTCGAAGAGACGCCACTAGGTACGGGTGGGGCGATTCGTCAGGCATCACGCTTGTGCAACGGCGAAGAGATGTTCGTCCTCAATGGCGACAGCTTTGTCGAGCTTGATTATGCAGAGATGTTGTCCCGGCATCGCGCGGCGCACGCACACCTGAGCATCTGTGCTGTGGCCGTGCCTGATGTCGGTCGCTACGGCCAACTCGTGATCGAGGATGGACATGTGACAGGCTTTGCTGAAAAAGGTGGCAGCGGTGCAGGCCGGATCAACGCCGGCGTCTACCTCTTCGCGCCACGGTTGATTCAAGGTGAGGATCTGCCAGAGGCCTTTTCCTTCGAGCAGGATTTCCTGACACCGCGCCTGCATGAGCTACATCCGTGCGCCTTCATGGCGAATGGCCTGTTCATCGACATCGGTGTGCCGGAAGACTACGCGCGTGCCGAGCAGCTCTTCGCACCTTCGGCAGCAAAGTGACGGCGGCCCTGTTCCTCGACCGCGATGGCGTGATCAACGTCGATCATGCCTACGTCCACCAGGTCGACCAGTTCGACTGGATGCCCGGTGTTTTCGATACCGTGCGGGCCGCCATTGATCTGGGCCTGGCCGTAATCGTCATCACCAATCAGGCTGGCATCGCACGTGGCTTCTACGATGAGAAACAGTTTCACGCCTTGACTGACTGGATGAAGACCGTATTTCTTGGCGCCGGCGCGCCGCTGACCGATGTGTATTTCTGCCCTTTCCATCCAGAGGGCCTGCCTCCTTACAACGTCGCTTCGGACCATCGCAAGCCAGCACCCGGCATGCTGCTGCAGGCAGCGCGCGAGCATCACATCGACTTGACCAAATCACTGTTGATCGGCGATCAGGAGTCGGATGTTCGCGCTGGCCGAGCCGCGGGTCTGCGCGGTGTGGCACTGCTGGCCGAGTCAGCACCCGAGACGACTGAAGCCGATATCGTTCTGCCCGATCATGCTGCGGCCTGCTGCTGGCTACATGATATTTGCGGTCAGACCCACATCCCTGTCGTCGGCAGAGCCTGAGGAAAAGTCATGGAGCCCGCGATCAATACTGCAAATAAGCCCGCCGACCCGCACGCCGATAAGCCTGCGCTGGTCTTCCTCTGCCAGCGCATCCCCTATCCGCCGATCAAAGGCGAGCGCATCACCAGCTTCAACCTCTTGCGCCATCTGATGAAGCATTACCGCGTCTTCGTCGGTACCTTTATTGACGATCCGGCCGATCGTCGTGACATCGAAACCCTGCGCAAGATGGTAACGGGACTTTATGTTGGCGAGGTTCGCAAGCCTTGGGCGTATGTTCAGGCGTTGCCGCGCTGGCTGGCCGGCGAGCCAATTTCCTACGCGCTGTTTCGTGATGGCAGCCTCGGCCGCTGGCTCGACGAGATCGAGACTCGGGAAAAGCCCGTGGCGATCGTCACCCACTCGAGCAATATTTCTACCTATGCCGTAGATCGCTTTCGTCATATGGGCCCGGGCAAGCCGCGCCGCATCCTGCATTTCGCGGATGTGGATTCCGAGAAGTTTGTCGCCTACGCAAAACAGACGCCGGGTGTCATGGGCTGGGTCTATGGCGAGGAGGCCCGCCGTGTCCGTCGCGAAGAGCGCCGTCTGACCGCTGGCGCCGATTGCGTCGCCTTCGTCTCGGATGAAGAGGCTGAATTGTTTCGTGGCGTGTTGACCTCGAACGAACATCGCGAGCGCGTCGTGACGCTGCCCAATGGTGTTGATACCGAACTGTTCGACCGCCAGCGCTACCCCGAGGCACCCTTCGCCGGTAAGGGCGCAACCTATGTCTTCACCGGCGCGATGGATTACCTGCCGAATATCGAGGCTGTGGCCTGGTTCGCACAGGAAGTTTTTCCACGCATCCGGGCCGAATTGCCAGAGGCGCAGTTTTATATCGTCGGCGCCAAGCCGACGCCGGAAGTGCAGAAGCTGGCTGATCGTGACGGTGTATTCGTCACAGGTCGTGTCGAGTCCGTGGCCGCCTATCTGGCGCATGCCGAAGTCGCCGTGGCACCCTTGCGTATCGCCCGTGGCATCCAGAACAAGGTGCTGGAGGCCATGGCGATGGCAATGCCTGTGGTCGTCTCGCCAGGGGCGCTCACGGGGATTGATGCGCACCCCGGCGAGCACCTGCTCTGCGCCGACAGTGCCGACGAATGGGTGCGGGCCTGCGTCGATTTGGTGCACGACACCGGGCGCGGCAAACGTATCGGTGCGGCGGGGCGGCAGCGGGTGCTTGAACTTTATAATTGGGAAGCGCAGTTTGCCAAGCTGGATCAACTGCTGCATCCGTCATCGGATCGTAGTTGAAGGCGATGCAACAAGTTAAATGCTCCCCCCAGAACGGTAACCGTATAGCAGGAGTGAACTTCACCCATGCGTGATCTCGTCGTAGCGACGCTGCTGCTCGGCTCAATTCCGTTCATCCTCCGGCAACCCTTCATCGGGCTGCTGGTGTGGGTCGTATTCGGCATCCTCAACCCGCACCAGTTCGCCTGGGGCTGGGCCTTGTCTATTCCATTCGGCCAACTCGTCGCCGGGGCGACGATCCTGTCGATCCTGATCCATGCCCGGCAACGCTACCCGTTTCCGCTCAACGGCATCACGGTCACGATGATCGTATTCCTTATCTGGCTCGGGGTTTCGCCATTGTTCTCATTTCACCCGGAAGGCGAATGGTCGCTGTGGCTGCGGGCGTTCAAGATCCAGCTCATGGTGCTGCTCGGCCTGCTGGTCGTTGGTACGCGCGAGCATCTCCACAAACTGACCTGGGCATTGGCGCTGTCGGTCGGGTTCTACGGTATCAAGGGCGGGATTTTCACGATTGCGACAGGGGG
>CAZAOQ010000157.1:0-6810 GCA_964486795.1 uncultured Rhodocyclaceae bacterium | reverse complement strand
TGATGACCTGGACTTCATTCATGAAGCCTTCAGGAAACAGCGGGCGGATCGGGCGGTCGATCAAACGCGACGTCAGTGTCTACTTCTCGGAAGGACGGCCTTCGCGCTTGAAGAAGCCACCGGGAATACGGCCTGCGGCATAAGTCTTTTCGACGTAATCAACCGTCAGCGGGAAGAAGTCCTGGCCGGGCTTCGGTTCGGTACGAGCGACTACAGTGGCCAGCACCACAGTGTCATCCATGCTGACCAGCACGGCGCCGCCGGCCTGACGGGCGACTTCGCCGGTCTCCAGGGTAACGGTATGCGCGCCGTAGTTAAAGGTCTTCTTGGTGGGATTCAGTTCGAGCAAGGTATATCCTTTCATCATTAACGGGCACAGGCGCCAATCGACAGGATTGGCTACAGCAAAGTCCCTGCACCATGTCATTGCCACTCACTACATACAATCACGTGCGCCAGAAACGACAAAGCCGGCGCAGCCGAATTGGCTGCCCGGCATGATCGTCATACCTGAGGGGTCAAACATCCATCTATGAGACATGTAATCGCATGTATCACGTCACAGACCCTTGCTGCACGATTCAATTCGACACGCCGCACAGTGCGGACGCGGAATTACTTGCGCAGATTGAGGCGGCCCAACAACTCACGATAGCCTTCGACATTTTTACGCTTCAGGTAGTCCAGCAGTTTGCGACGCTGGCTGACCATCATCAGTAGACCGCGACGCGAATGGTGGTCCTTGACGTTAGCCTTAAAGTGGCCAGTCAGACCATTGATGCGCGAGGTCAGCAGCGCGATTTGCACTTCCGGAGAACCGGTGTCGCCTTGGGCGCGTTGGAAGTCGCTAACGACCTTTGCCTTTTCGGCGGTAGAAATAGCCATCTGATTTCTCTTAATTAGTTGCTCGGAAAACGAGAGATTATAGTCGGAATTCAATCATTGACTCAACTATTTGGGCCTTCATTTTTCGGAACGTTTGCCACCAACCGGCGCGGCGTCAGCCAGCCCTCATCATCAAGCTCGCAGAGTCCGAGGAAAGTCGCTTCGTGATAGACGCGGAAGCGTCCCGGAATGCCGGTCCAGCGGACAGACTGACCGTGATTCAGGCGTTCGGCGCTGCTTGCGTCGAGATCGGCACACGGCAAGCGGTCGAGCAAAGAGTCGACCGGCGCCAGAAGAGCATCCCGCTCATCGCCGGATGATGCTTCGATCTGCGCCAGCGTCATGGTCTGGTTCAAAACGAGGCTACCGATGCGCGTGCGACGTAATGCCGCTAGATGTGCGCCACAACCAAGTGATGCACCGATATCCTCGGCCAGCGTGCGGATATAAGTTCCTTTGCTGCAATCAACTGAAATCGACAGCAGATCGCCATTCAGATCCAGCATACGGATGTCGTGAATGGTCACACGCCGCGGCACCCGCTCCAGCTCGATACCCTGTCGTGCGTATTCATAAAGCGGCTTACCGTCGCGCTTGAGTGCCGAATGCATTGGTGGCACCTGCAGAATTTCGCCCTTAAAGGAGGCGAGCACTGCGGCCACCTGGTCGTCAGAGACCTGCACCGGCCGCACTTCGCGTACCTCACCTTCGGCATCTGCCGTCTGGGTGGTCACACCAAGCTTGATGACCGCATCGTAAGCCTTGTCAGCATCGAGAAGCTCACCGGCAAACTTGGTTGCCTCGCCGAAGCAGAGCGGCAAGAGTCCAGTAGCGAGCGGATCGAGTGTGCCCGTATGCCCAGCCTTGGCTGCATTATAGAGACGCCGTGCTGTTTGCAGCGCGGCATTCGACGTCATGCCAATGGACTTGTCGAGTAGTAGCACGCCATCGACACGGCGCCGTGGCGGCCGGCGGGGGGCACTCATTCCGTGTCGGAGGATTCGTCACCAGGTTCTGGTGTCGCCTGCATGCTCACAGCTTGGTCGATCAGATGCGATAGATGCGTACCGCGCTCCACCGAAAAATCATAGACAAAATGCAGATCAGGCAAGTGATGAATCTTGATTCGACGTCCCAGCTCTCTGCGCAAAAAACTACTTGCACGGAGCAGTCCTGCGGCAATTTCTGCGTGATGCTCGACGCCCGACAACGACGTGTAGAACACCTTGGCATGCGTGTAATCCGAAGTCACCTCAACATCCGTCAGCGTCACAAGACGAACACGCGGATCTTTCAGTTCGAGACGAATCAGCTCGGCCAATTCGCGGCGGATCTGTTCGGCGACACGGTCGCTACGGGAAAAACTCTTCATGACGAGACGGGGGAATACGGGAAATGAGCGGCGCCCGCGATCGTCACGGGCGCCAGTCCTGAGTTAAAGCGTGCGGGCAATGCTCTGGATTTCGAAGATCTCGAGCTTGTCACCCTCAACGAGATCGTCGAAATTCTTCAGTGAAAGGCCGCACTCGAAGCCATTTTTGACTTCCTTGACGTCATCCTTGAAGCGCTTGAGAGAATCGAGATCGCCCGTGTGGATGAGCTGATTGTTGCGCAAGACGCGAACGTGCGAATTGCGACGCACACAACCATCCGTAACCATACAGCCGACCACCGTGCCGATTCGGGAAATGCGGAACACCTGACGCACATCGACCATACCGATGACTTCCTCGCGCTTTTCCGGTGCGAGCATGCCCGACAAGGCGGCACGCACATCATCGACGGCATCGTAGATGATGCTGTAGTCGCGAATATCGACGCCAAGGGTATCAGCGAGCTTGCGCGATGAAGCATCTGCGCGCGTATTGAAGCCGATGATGACGCCCTTCGAGGCAGCGGCCAGATTGACGTCCGACTCGCTGATGCCGCCAACGGCAGCATGCATGATGTTGACCTTGACCTCGTCAGTCGACAGTTTTTCGAGAGCCTGGACGAGTGCTTCTTGCGAGCCTTGCACATCGGCCTTGACGATCAGTGCCAGATGGCGCACTTCGCTCTGGCCCATGTTTTCGAACATATTCTCCAACTTGGCGGCCTGCTGCTTGGCAAGCTTAACGTCGCGGAACTTGCCCTGACGGAACAAGGCGATTTCACGGGCACGGCGCTCATCGGCGAGAACGACGGCTTCAGCGCCGGCACTCGGTACATCAGACAAGCCTTGAATCTCGACCGGGATCGACGGTCCGGCGCTTTCCAGTGGCTGCCCGTTCTCGTCCAGCATGGCACGCACGCGACCAAACACAGAGCCAACCAAGAGCGCATCGCCGCGACGCAGCGTACCGTTCTGAACAAGGATGGTCGCAACTGGACCCTTACCCTTGTCGAGACGCGCCTCGACCACCAGACCCTTGGCGGGCGCACTCTTGGCAGCCTTCAGTTCCAGAACCTCAGCCTGCAACAGCACTTGCTCCAGCAAGTCGTCGATACCCAAACCGGTCTTCGCCGAAACGGCCACGAAAGGCGAATCGCCGCCGTACTCTTCCGGCACAACGCCTTCGGCCACCAGTTCCTGCTTGACACGATCTGGATTCGCTTCCGGCTTGTCGATCTTGTTCATGGCAATCACCAGAGGCACACCAGCAGCCTTCGCGTGGTGGATTGCCTCCTTGGTCTGCGGCATGACACCATCATCAGCTGCAACCACAAGGATCACGATATCGGTCGCCTTGGCACCGCGCGCACGCATCGCCGTGAAAGCCTCGTGACCCGGCGTATCAAGGAAGGTGACCATGCCACGCGGCGTTTCGACGTGATACGCGCCGATATGCTGCGTAATGCCACCGGCCTCGCCATGAGCAACGCGGGTCTTGCGAATACAGTCCAGCAACGAGGTCTTGCCGTGGTCGACGTGACCCATGACGGTAACGACCGGCGCACGCGGCGTCATCTCGTACTCTACTGTGGTGGTCTGCTCCTCTTCGAGGAAAGCATCTGGATCATCAAGTTTGGCAGCAAACGGGCGATGGCCCATTTCCTCGACGATGATCATCGCCGTTTCCTGGTCGAGCGACTGGTTGATGGTCACCATGGTGCCGAGCTTCATCAGCGCCTTGATAACCTCGGTAGCCTTGATCGACATCTTGTGCGCCAGATCAGCGACAGAAATTGTCTCAGGCACATGCACGTCGCGAATGACCTGCTCAATAGGCTGCGCTGCCGTCTGTGATTCATCGGCATGACCGCCATGACGACCGCGTCCGCGGCCACCGCCGGCACCACGCCAGCCGCTCGGGCCGGTATCGCCACGCGTCTTGATGCCACGCTTCTTGGCTGCATCAGTCTTCCAGGCCGTGCTGGGTGCCGCCGGCTTCTTCACGCCCTTTTTGTCATCAGGCTTGGTAGCAGGCTTGTGCAGCGTGCCCGACACACCAGCCTTCTCTTCTGGCTTGGCCGCCACTTCAACAGCCTTCTGCGCGGCCTCGATTTTTGCCTGCTGGCCTACAAGGCGCTGCTCTGCCTCGAAACGCGCACGCTCCTGCTTGGCCTTGAATTCGGCAGCCTGGCGAGCGCTGAGTTCGGATTGCTTCTGCGCCTCTCGCTGGCGCTGCTCGACTTGCTCGGCACTGATAACGTGGCGCACGACGCGCACCGTCGGCGACCCGGAGGGTGCAGCACCCGCCACAGTCGCGGCTGAAGCCGCAGCAGGCTTGGCCGACGATGACTTGGACTTTGCCGCAGCAGACGACTTGGCAGGCGCAGCAGATGTCTTAGCAGCGGCGGCCTTGACAGACTCGCCGGCAGAACCAGTATCGGGCGTCTTGTCAGCAGGCTCGGGAGATTCGACGACAGACGCCTCAACCGGCTTCGCAGGCGTCGCTTCAACTTCGGCCGGCTCGACCGGTTTGATGACAGGGGCCGCCACCTGTTCAATAACAGCTTCAACAACCGGGGCAACAGGCTGAACGACTTCAGCCACTTCCGGCGTTTGGGGCGCCGTAGCGGCAACCTCCACAGCTGTCGTTTCCTGGATCGGAGCAGGCGTCGCCGTCGGCGTGTCATCAATCAGCGCCACTTCTGCGGACACGGTTGCTTCACCAAGTGCATCGGACGTTTCGGACGCCTCGGGCGTATCACGGCGCACTAACACACGCTTCTTGCGTACTTCGACCTGAATCGTGCGCGGCTTACCACTGGCATCCGCCGAACGAATCTCCGTGGTCTTCTTGCGCGTCAGCGTGATCTTGGCCTTGCCATCGGTGTCGCCATGCGACTTGCGCAGGTATTCAAGCAATTTGGCTTTATCCTGCTCGGTTAGCGTATCGTGAGCCGCCTGCTTGCTGACACCGGCTTTCTGCAACTGTTCAAGCAGAACATTGGCAGGCATTTTCAGCTCGCTGGCGAATTGGGTAACGTTCATCTGTGACATGTGGCAGGGCTCCCCGCGATTATTCAGCTGCGAACCAGTGCGCACGCGCCTTGGTGATCAGGTTCTTGGCACGTTCGGCATCAACGCCGGTATATTCAATCAACTCGTCAGTGGCGAGATCGGCCAGGTCGTCGCGCGACAGAACATTGTTGCGCGCCAACTTGGCGGCGAGCGACTTGTCCATGCCTTCGACTTCCAGAAGATCCTCTGAAACGTTCTGAAGCTGTTCCTCATCGACAATCGCCTCGGTCAGCAACACATTGCGCGCTCGATCACGCAACTCGTTGACCGTCGCCTCGTCAAAGGATTCAATCTCAAGCATTTCGGCAATCGGAAGGTAGGCCACTTCTTCCAGTGTCGACAGCCCCTCTTCGATGAGGATATTGGCAACCTCTTCATCGACATCGAGCTTCTCAATGAACAGTGCGCGAATCGAGCTGTGCTCTTCCTCGGACTTCTGCTGAGATTCTTCGACCGTCATCAGATTAATGGTCCAGCCCGTCAGCTCCGAAGCAAGACGGACATTCTGCCCGCCGCGGCCGATGGCAATGGCCAGATTATCTTCGCTGATGACGACGTCCATTGAATGCTTTTCTTCATCGACGACGATGCTCGACACTTCGGCCGGCGCCAGCGCACCGATCACAAACTGCGCCGGATCGGCGGACCAGAGAATGATGTCGACGCGCTCGCCAGCAAGCTCATTGGTCACTGCGGTCACACGCGAACCACGCATACCGACACAGGTACCGATCGGGTCGATGCGCGGATCGTTCGATTTAACGGCAATCTTGGCACGGACGCCGGCGTCACGCGCAGCAGCCTTGATTTCGAGCAGGCCTTCCTCAATCTCGGGAACCTCGAGCTCAAACAGCTTCATAATGAAATCAGGTGCAGTGCGCGAGAGGATCAACTGCGGACCACGCGCAGTACGATCAATCTTCATCAGCCAGGCACGCACGCGATCACCGGGTCGCAGGTTCTCACGCGGAATCATCTGATCGCGCGGCAACAGCGCCTCAATGCGGCCAGCCTCAACGATCGCATTACCGCGTTCCATGCGCTTGACCGTACCCGTGACGAGATGCTCCTTGCGCTCAAGGAAGTCACTGAGGATCTGCTCGCGCTCGGCGTCGCGGATCTTCTGCATAATCACCTGCTTGGCAGCCTGCGCGCCAATACGACCAAAGTCGACGGGCTCAAGCGTTTCCTCGATGTAATCATCAACCGCCACATCAGGAATCTGATCCCGCGCATCGATCAAACCAATCTGCAGCTCGTCGTTCTCGACGAGTTCATCGGGCATCACCAGCCAGCGCCGGTAGGCCTCAAATTCACCACTCTCGCGATCGACCTCGACGCGCACGTCGGCATCGTCGTGAGTCTTCTTCTTGGTCGCCGAAGCAAGCGCCATCTCCAAGGCGGTGAACACGATTTCCCGCGGCACGTTCTTTTCACGTGACAGGGCATCCACCAGCAGCAACAGTTCGCGACTCATT
>CAZAOQ010000156.1:0-6884 GCA_964486795.1 uncultured Rhodocyclaceae bacterium | reverse complement strand
CGACCGGAAGGCATCCTGCTGGTCACCGGACCGACTGGCTCGGGGAAAACCACGACGCTCTACTCCATCCTCGGCCATCTCAATGACGAGGGAGTGAACATCATGACCCTCGAAGACCCGGTCGAGTATCCGATGCCTATCATCCGTCAGACCTCGCTGTCCGATGCGGTCAAAATGGATTTTGCCGAGGGCATCCGTTCGATGATGCGCCAGGACCCGGACATCATCCTGGTCGGCGAAATCCGTGACCACGACACGGCAGAAATGGCGCTGCGCGCCGCCATGACCGGCCATCAAGTGTTCTCCACGTTGCATACCAACTCAGCGATCCGCTCGATTCCACGCCTGATCGATCTCGGTATCCAGCCTGACGTCCTCGCCGGTAATGTCATCGGCATCATCGGCCAGCGTCTTGTGCGCACACTCTGCCCGAAATGCAAGAAAGCCGATGTGCCAACGCCGCTGGAAGCTCAGTTGCTCAATCTGGCACCGGGTGAAGAAATCACCCTGTACCGGCCGGCCGGTTGCCCGGCTTGTGAGCTCAACGGTTATAAGGGACGTACTTCAATTGTCGAACTGCTCAAGTTCGACGGTGGACTCGACGAGCTAATCACTGCACGTGCCAGCCTTCATGCGATGAACAAGCATGCACTGGAAAAGGGCTTCATCAGCATGGCGATGGACGGCCTGCGCCGCGTCCGCGATGGCGACACCACACTGGAAGAAATCGCCCGGGTGGTCGACCTGACTGATCTGGTGAGCTGATGCCGCATTACCGCTATCGCGCCGCCGACGCGAACGGCCGTATCGTCAAGGGCCATGTCGATGCCCTCCACGAGTCTGACCTTGAAGCCCAGCTAAAAAATCTGGGCCTGTCGCTGATGCGCGCGACGCAACTCAAGGAGCATCGTCGCAGCGTCAAGAGCCTGCCACCGCGCGAAGTAATCAACTTTCTGTTTCAGCTCGAGATGCAGGTTCGTGGTGGCGTGCCAATCCGCACCGCCCTGAGCGACATGCGCGACGATGCGGAATCAACAGAAAGTCGCAACCTCGCCGCTGGTATCCTAGAAAAAATCGAAAGTGGTGCCACACTGGCCCAAGCCATTGATGCCTATCCGGGAATCTTTTCCCAGGTGGTGCGCAGTCTGATCCGCGCCGGTGAAGTCTCGGGGCAGTTGCCGGAAGTGCTCAAGGAAGTCGTTCGCTCACTGAAGTGGCAGGATGAAATGGCCGCCGAAACCAAGAAGCTCCTGATGTATCCGAGCTTTGTCGTGGTCGTCATCAGCGGCGTGGTGTTCTTCCTGATGATCTATCTGGTTCCGCAGCTGGTGGGCTTTCTCACCAATATGGGGCAAACAATTCCCCTGCAGACGCGCGCGCTCATCTGGCTCTCCAGCCTCTTCGTCAATTACTGGTGGGCCATCCTGACCGTACCGATCGCACTGTTCATCGGCATCGCGGCACTGGCACGTGCCAATCCAAAAGTGCGTTTCCTCCTGCATCGGGCAATCCTCAACATTCCCTTCATTGGCGCTGTCCTCAAAAAAACGATTCTGGCGCGTTTTGCCGACACCTTTGCCCTCATGTACCGCACCGGCATTCCCATGCTCGAAGGGCTCATCTATTGCCAGCAGGTTTCCGACAACCTGGTGATCCAGCAGGCCATCAGCCGCGCGCGCGAACGCATCGCCAATGGCGAATCCATCTCGGCCAGCTTCGCCGCCGAAAGCATGTTTCCGAATATGGTCATCCGCATGCTCAAGGTGGGAGAATCCACCGGTGCCCTCGACACCGCTCTCAACAACATCAACTATTTCTATTCTCGTGACATCGAAGAATCCATCGGCAAGGTGCAGGCCATGATCGAACCGGCGATGACCGTCATCATGGGACTGATTCTTGGCTGGATCATGCTGGCCGTGTTGAGCCCTATCTATGACACCATTTCGAAGATGAAGACATGACGACACTGCTTCATCTCAGCCCAACCGAACATCAGCTGTGGTCCCGCACCCGCAGCGGCTGGCAGCCACTTTCCGGTGAGGTGGACACCCGTCAACCGGTATGGGTTGTCACCAACCTTGCCGAAGAGAGCCTCGCCGAAATCGAGACGCCCCGTCTCTACGGCCGCGACCGTGCCGACCTGATCACTCGCCAGCTAATTTCGCGCTTTCCCGACACACCCTATCGCAGCCGGCTAAATGTGCTTCATGGCAGCAAGCTGCTCGATCGATTCGCACCAGTGCGCCACACACTGTTCGGCATCGCCGCAGCCGAACGGCTGAACAGCACGCTTGACAGCCTCGGTGTTTCGGTCGCGGCACTCTGTCCGACCACCTTGCTGCTGGCGCGCTTCGGCCAGCACAAATCATTACCGGCCGACCTATTCGTCGTACTACCGGCCCCGGGCACACTGCGCATCGTTTTCATAAAGAACGGGATTCCGACGCTGACGCGTCTGGCAGCCATCCCCGATCAGGTGGCCGCCCAGGCCGACGAGATCATCCGCACCCATCGCTACCTGGAAAACACCCGACTGCTGCAGCGCGGTACCCGGCCGCCGCCGGTGCTGATCCTCGGCAATGCCGCCGCGTTCGCCGCACCACTGGCTGCCGCAAAGCTGGAACTGGCGACGGCACCGCCACCCTGGAACATCCAGGCGCCGGCAGATTGGCGCTTCCCGCTGTTCGATCTGGCCGTGCGCGAACAACCGTACGGCCAGTTGGCGCCCATGGAGCGACGCACCGTTTATCTCGCGAATCGTCTGCACAAAGGCGCGCTGGCAACTGCAGTCGTTTGCGCATTGGCTGGCCTGACAGCATCTGGCAGCACCGTGCAAGACATCGTCGATACGCAACATGAAAAAGGACTGGCGCAAGCCGCCACGCAACGCCTGACAGGACAGCTCGGCGACATCGAACAGCAGATCGCCGCCTTCGCCGTACCTCCCGAGCTGGTACGCAGCGCCGTCACCCTTAACCAAAGGGAAATTGTCACGGCACCCTCGATCGCCGGCCAGCTTCAAGCCATCAGTGATGCCATCGACGATAGTACCGGACTCCGCCTGAGCAACCTCGAATGGCGTCTGCTCAACGCTAACGCCAAAGCCTGTGAAAAACACCTCGCGCCGGCCGCAAACAACGCCACCGAAACAAACGCTGCCACCGATAGCGAACCGACCTCTGCACCAGAAGCCCCGCGCAAAGTCGAACTGGTCTTTGAAGCCACACTGCCGGAAACCCTCACCCCGCGCGGCAGAGCGCTCACACTGCACGACATTTCGACACGGCTGGCGCACATCCCAGGCACACACCTGCTACTCGACCCCGAAAAAGAACTCGCCAAGGGAACCTTGCGCGGCGGCGCCCTGCCAGATGGCGAAGACACCCGAACGGCCATCTGGTGCCTGACGCTACCCGGCACCTCGGCTGAAGCATCACCAAGCACAGAGAAGGAGCTGCCATGAAACCCTGGCGCACCATCCTGCAGCGCGCGCGCCTGAGCTTGATTATCCTGGCCGGGGCCATCGTCTTCTCGCTCACGCTGATATTTGGTAGCGAATATATTCACAACAGCATGCGCCAGGGCCTCATGCAGCAGCATGCCCAGAACAGCGCACAGCAGGCCGCTTTGGCCGAAAAAAATCAAGATCTGGACTATATCAAAACCCATATCGGCCAATTCCGGCTACTCCGCGAACAAGGCCTGCTCAGCAAGCCGGATCGGGAAAACTGGGCAGAACAACTGCTGGCCGCTCGCCAGCATCTCCGCTTGCCAGACACACTGACCTACGCCCTGCCACCGGCTGCCAGCCTGACCAACGCTGCAACAGCCACCGAACCGGCCACAGCAACCGACGGTATGAACAACGGCGATGGCGTAATGATCCATGACCTCGAAATCAGCATGCGTGACATCCAGGAAGAGGAACTTCTGGCGCTGCTGCGAGAATTCCAGACGCGCATCAAGGATCATTTCCGTGTGCAGTTCTGCCGGCTTTCCGCCCCCATCGAGACTGGACTTTCAGCCCAATGCCAGCTGCGTTTCTTCACTCTGCCAGCGCCGGTCGTAGCCAGCCCGCCAGCAAATGCTGCCTCTTGAAGCAAAACATCACCTCACCTCACATTACGTCACGTCACGTCACTTGCCACACACGGCGCCCGCTCATACACTGAAAGCATGAATCCAGTCTCCGCACCGCCTGTTTCGGACCTCACCCGGCACCCACTGCGACTACGGAGGGTCGCCGTCGCGCTGCTGTTAGTGAGCATCGCAACGCCACAGCTCGGCGCTACCGCCGCAGAAAACGGTGAGAGGCTAGGCACGCTGTTCTACAGTCCTGTCGAACGCCTGGAGATTACGCATGCACGCGGCGACCTTGAGTCAAGCGAAGCAGAAGCGCCAACCCGCCTGCAACTCGATGGCCTGGTCAAGCGCGGCGGCGGCAAGAGCACCGCCTGGCTGAATGGAAAACCGGTAGCCGAAGGCCTTCCGGTGGCGCAACAACCGGCGCCAGTCATCAACAAGGCCGGCGTCGCCATCGACGGCAAGCCACTGCGCATCGGCGAAAGCCTCAACCTGACGACCGGTGAGCGCAGCGATTTCATCCCGCAGGGAACCTTCACCGCCAACAACCCACCATGAAACGCACCGCACTCCAGGCAAGGTCACAACAGCGCGGTGCCGCCTTGCTGGTACTGATGATGATACTCGGCCTGCTCGCTGCCTATTTCGCCATCAGCGCACTCAACGGCGGCAGCCAGAATGAGCGCAACCGCGTCAATACCAAGGCCATGGCACAGGCCAAAGAAGCACTGATTGGTTTCGCAGCGACCTATCGTGACACCCATCCCAATGTGCTCCTTGATCACGTTGAGGTCTTTGGTTACCTGCCCTGCCCGGACATCGATAACCTCCTCGCCACAAATGGTGTGGCCAGCGTAAGTCCATCCTGTCCCAACCAAAACATCTCGACGACCGGACGCCTGCCCTGGAACACGCTAGGAATCCCCGCCCTGCGTGACAACGCCGGTGAATGCCTTTGGTACGCCGTTTCCGGCAGTGCCAAGGACGTCAACAAGACCGCTGTTTTCAACTGGGACACACTCGGGCAGTTCATCGTCCAGGATGCCAGCGGCAACGTGCTCGCCGGCGGCGCGGCCGGTGCAGCTGCCCACCAGCGCCCGCTCGCCGTGATCCTCGCACCGGGTACGGCCGTTAATCAGACGCGCGCGCCGTCCGCCAGCCAATGCAGCGGCACCACCACCCTCACGTCCTATCTCGAAGGCATTGGCGCACCGGCACCTGGACCGGTCGGCGGCATCACGACGATCACCGTTGCCACCCCAGCCAGCGTCGCTGCGGGCAGCAACAACGACCAGGCGCAGTGGATTACCAGCAAGGACGTTTTTGACCGCGTCAAGGTACGCAGCGACTTCAGGGACGACATTGACACGATGATGGACGAACTCGCCAGTTGTATCAGCATCCTCCCTACGATCTCGGCCAGCTCAGCCACCAGCAAGGGCATCAACAACGCCATCGCCGACTACAACGCCAACTGCCCACCTACACTGACACAAGCCAACGTGCTCACCAACTGGCAAAACAACCTGCTCTACACGAACCCCGGTGCCCCCTCAACAGTAAAGATCTCCGACAACGGTGTGACCTATTCCAGCTGCACCGCCGTGCTGCTATTCGGTGGCGAACGCACCGTTGGGCAAACACGTGAAACCCCCGCTAACGTAGACATCGCCAGCAACTATTTAGAGACTACAAACACGATCTTCCCCAGCGCCGGTGCCTACACTGGCATGGCCGGCTTCACCGACAAGAATGCCAGCGCTGACCTCGTCCGCTGTATCAAACCATTCACCGGCCAGCAGGCCTCCTTTGCCAACAACTTCAGCGCCTTCGTCCCTAACGGTACCGGTGTAACGACTGGCCTGAGTAACGGGGTGACGCCGCCTGGCGCGCCATCCGGCCTAAACACCGTCAGTTTCAACAATGCTGCGGGCCCCAACGGTGGCTGCTTCTGGTATCCCAATGCCATCCAGTTGGCCGGCAAGGTGCTGCGCATTTACTACAACAACTGGTTCTCGTTCAGCGATCCGGTCGGCGGCGCCGATCGCGGAAACGGCTTCACCTTCCAGATGGTCCGCGGCGACATCGGCGCGCCCAGTAATTGCGGTACCAAAGCCAAAATGGGCGTACTCGATTCAGCCGACGGTCGCGGTGTGATTTCCTACATCGTCGAAACCGATGTGCATCAGGACGCAGCCAACAACGACTCGGTGGAAAATCATACGGCCATTATGTACGGTGGCAACCTCACCCACTCTGCTACCAACGGGGACCTGACACCCAAATGCGACGGCAGCGCCGCTGGCTGCCGCCATAATCCGGCCAACAAGTTCGAGGAATTACCGACCCCGCTACCGCACAGTCAGCGCATTGAAATTCATACGGGTTGTGATGCCAGTTGTGTCAACTGCAACGCAGCAGCACCGCTCGCGACCAACAGCACGCGCGTCAGCGTCTGGGTCGACTGCACCAACTGCAACGACCTTCACTACGATTTCGGTCGTACGGTACAGAAGCCCACTATCAACCGCTGCCTCACACCTGACCCGGAGATGAACTCAATCTACTTTGGCTTCACCGGCGGCTTCCGCTCCGGTGGCAGCCTGCAAGGCGTAACACTCTGGAACCTGGATCTGCGTACCGAATGAAGCCGAGAAAGCGAAACATGCCAACGCCATCACACCATCAACGCGGCTTCACACTGATCGAAATGGCCATCGTCCTGCTGGTCATGGGCTTGCTGCTCGGTGGCGGCCTCTCTGTGATTGGCACCCAGATCGACCAGCAGCGTATCAAGG
>CAZAOQ010000155.1:0-7016 GCA_964486795.1 uncultured Rhodocyclaceae bacterium | reverse complement strand
GATGCGGATCATGCCGGCGAACCTGAACCCCAACCACCCCGGTCATGACCCCTGACAGCACCACCCTCCTGCGCGGGCGGTACGCCATCACCCCCGAAGACCCGCTCCTGCCCCGCCTCGCCGCACTGGTCGAAGCCGCCTTGCAAGGTGGCGTCCGTCTGCTGCAATACCGCAACAAAACCGCCCCGCCCCCTTTGCGCCGCGCCCAGGCCGCCGAAATGCTGCGACTGTGCCGCGCCTACGACGCGCTGCTGATCATCAATGATGATCTGCCACTGGCGCTCGAAATCAATGCCGATGGCGTACACCTGGGGCGCGACGACCACTGCAACGACCTGACCGCCGCCCGGCAGGCACTCGGCGGCCAAAAAATACTCGGCGTTTCCTGCTATGCCGATCTCGCGCGCGCCGAAGCCGCAACCCAGGCAGGCGCAGACTATCTTGCCTTTGGCCGCATCTATCCCTCCACCACCAAACCCGCCGCACCGCCAGCGCCCCTCAGCCTGCTCACCGAAGCCCGCCGTTTCGGCCTGCCCGTCGCCGCCATCGGCGGCATCACCCTGAACAACGCCGCGCAAACCCTGGCCGCCGGCGCCGACCTGCTCGCCGTCATCACCGACCTGTTTGACGCAGCCGACATGGACATCACCACCCGCGCCCGCGCCTACACCACACTCATCGCCGCCTCCCCAAGGAACACACCCACATGAACGCGACCACGCAACACCCTGACCACAGCCATAGCGAAGCCCTGTTTGCCCGCGCCCAAAAAACCATACCCGGCGGCGTCAACTCACCGGTGCGCGCCTTCCGTTCCGTCGGCGGCAAACCGCGCTTCTTCACCCGTGGCGCAGGCGCCCACCTCTGGGATGCCGACGGCCAGCGTTACCTCGATTACGTCGGCTCCTGGGGGCCGCTGATCGTCGGCCATGCCCACCCCGACGTCATCCGCGCCGTGCAAGAAACTGCCGCCCACGGCCTCTCCTTCGGCGCGCCCACAGAAACTGAAATCGACCTGGCCGAACAACTCGTCGAACTCGTCCCCAGCCTCGACATGGTGCGCCTCGTCTCCTCCGGCACCGAAGCCACCATGAGCGCCATCCGCCTGGCGCGCGGCCACACCGGGCGCGACCTGCTCATCAAATTCGAAGGCTGCTACCACGGCCACTCCGACAGCCTGCTGGTCAAAGCCGGCAGCGGCATGCTCACCTTCGGCCACCCCTCCTCGGCCGGCGTGCCCGCCGACCTCGCCAAGCACACCCGGGTACTCGACTACAACAACCCCCAACAACTCATCGACACCTTCGCCCAATCCGGCGACCAGATCGCCTGCGTCATCATCGAACCCGTCGCCGGAAACATGAACCTGATCCGCCCCACCCCGGAATTCCTCAAAACACTCCGCGAACTCTGCACAAAGCACGGCGCGGTGCTGATCTTCGACGAAGTGATGACTGGCTTTCGCGTAGACGCAGGCAGCGCGCAGGGGCTGTTCAACATCACCCCCGACCTCTCCACCTTCGGCAAAGTCATCGGCGGCGGCATGCCACTAGGCGCCTTCGGCGGCCGTCGCGACATCATGGAAAAAATCGCCCCACTCGGCCCGGTGTACCAAGCGGGCACCCTCTCCGGCAACCCCCTCTCCGTCGCCGCCGGGCTCGCCACCCTCAAACTGATCCGCACCCCCGGCTTCTACGCAAGCCTCAGCGCCAAAACCCAACGCCTGTGCAACGGCCTGACCGCCGCCGCCCAAGCCAGCCAGATCGCCTTCAGCGCACAATCCGTCGGCGGCATGTTCGGCCTCTACTTCAGCCCCAAGATTCCCCAAAACTACGCCGAAGTCATGCAATGCGACCAGGCCGCCTTCAACCGCTTCTTCCACGCCATGCTCGACGCCGGCCACTACTTCGCCCCCTCCGCCTTCGAAGCCGGCTTCGTCTCCGCCGCCCACACCGACGCCGACATCGACCACACCATCACCACCGCCCGCCACATCTTCGCCGCCTGATACACACATGCACACATGGGGTCAGGTCTTTAATTATCACATTTCAAGCCATAAATATGATAATTAAAGACCTGACCCCAACATCAATCACCCTGCACCGCGACGCACCAGCCCAGCCGCTTCCGGGCGAGCCTTGCAACGGTTGTGGTGTTTGTTGCGCGGTGCGCCTCTGTCCGACGGGCATGCTGCTGTTCCGCCAACACCGCACACCCTGTCACGCACTCCGCTGGAATGCCGCGCAACGGCGTTATCAATGTGGGCTGATCATCGCCCCGCGTGACCACTTGCCCTGGCTACCCCACTGGCTTGAACGCCCCGCCACAAAACTCCTTTACCGGCACATTGCGGCAGGCAAAGGCTGTGATTGCACGATCGAAATAGAAACCCACGACCCCATCCACGGGGATACGTCAAAAATATGATAATTAAAGACCTGACCCCAAACATTCGCAAACATTCGGAGCGTAAGGTGACATGAAACCTTGGTACGATATTTTGGCCACGCACTTGGCTGGCCGTCTTCGAAAGCAGCTTTTGCCTGACGCGCAACCTGCGCTTATGGAAACCCTGCCCACCGAACCCTTACGCCTTCATATTGGTGGTATCGAACCTAAGCCTGGCTGGAAAATTCTGAATGCAGTTCCCGGAGAACATGTTGATGTTCTTGGAGATATTAATGATCTCTCAGGGTTTACTGCCGCGTCGGTTGAAGAAATTTATGCCAGTCACGTGCTAGAGCATGTCGGTCAAGGTGCGATGTTACGAGTGCTTTCGGAAATTTTCCGGATACTGAAACCGGGTGGTCGTTTTATGGTTTCTGTCCCAGACATGGAAGTGCTGTGCATGTTGCACCTTCAGTTCAAAAACAATCTTCAGCCGCGAATTCATGTAATGCGTATGATGTTTGGTGGTCAAACGGACGCATATGACTTTCACTACATAGGCCTTGACTTTGATCTTCTGAAGACTTACCTGGTAGATGCTGGGTTTTTTGATATAGCGCGCGTAAAAACTTTTGGGCTATTTGATGATACGAGCGACTATGTCTGTTATGACCGTGCAATCAGCCTAAATGTGATCGCAACAAAAATGTGACATGGGGTCAGGTCTTTAATTATCATATTTCTACCGAAAAACCTGATAGTTAAAGACCTGACCCCATGCAGCCGCTGCTTGCTCACTTCCTGCCATAGGTAGCGTCGTGATCGGGCGCGATGGTGAGCAGTCGGATGAAATCCTCGTCACGGTACGCAGTCGCCCGGCGTGCCTGGGTGATGCGCAGGGAGTAAATCGCATCAATGCCCTGGGGTGGCCTGACGCTGGTGTCACCTTTCGGCATAATGGCACCGGGCATTTTCGCCGTAATGACGCCACTTGGCACTGCAGATTCGGGGGCACGAACGGGGTCAAGAATGCGTGATTTTTCCTCCTTTTGCAATGCTCGTTTTTGATTTTTCAGCACCCGGTTTCAGGCTACGATAGCTTTCGCCGTCGAGAATGATTTTGTGGGCGCCATGCCGCAAGCGGTCGAGCGTGGCGGTGCCGATCATCTTGTTGCCGGGGAAGGCCTCGCCCCATTCGGGGAAATCGAGGTTTAATGTGGAGCATATTGTTATGCAAAGTGGGGGCCTGCCGAGCTTGAAATATCGTAGCTGATTCAAAGGAGCGCGCTCACGTCATCCGTTTGGCAACTCCGCATAATAGTGACGGCCCTCTGGCCTGAGATTGCTTATCAATGGAGGACGTCATGATTTCGCAATATTTCAAATCACCTTCTCGATTCAAATCGCTTTGCAACGACCCGAGCGAATCCATGATTGAAGGATTTGCGCAGGACCTGTGGGACGCGGGTTATGCAAAGATCACCGCTCGCAGACACATCCGTGCTGCGGAACACTTCATTTATTGGGCGAATAAGGAAACCATACCTGGCAGCAGTTGGAACGAACTGCTTCTGCCGCGCTTCGACGATCACTTGAGCCGATGCGAATGTTCAGGGTATGGGCATCAGCATTCTGACTTGTTGCGCGGCGTGCGCCTATTCATGGGGTACGTTTGTGGTACTGGCATTGATCGCGCCATGACCCGTCGTTCCGAACAAGCAGAACAAGATCCGACTCTGCTTGTCGAATTCAATGCCTGGATGCGCCAGCAACGTGGGACTGCTGATTCAACTCTCAATAACTACAGCATCCCGCTGCGCGACTTGCTGCAACGAGTCGGCGAGGATCCGAGCAGACTTGATGCACAGAGCTTGCGACAGTTTGTGCTGGAACGAAGTCAAAAGTGTGGATGGGCCGCGGCAAAGAAATGCACGACGGCGCTGCGGATGTTCCTTCGTTTCCTGATCGCGGAAGGCAAATGTTCGGCGGGCTTGGACGCGGCCATTCCCACCGTGGCACATTGGCGCCTTTCATCACTACCGCGCTACCTGCAGGCGGAAGACGTAGAACGTGTGATCGCATCGTGTGACCTGGCATCGGCGGTTGGCAAGCGGGATCGTGCGATCTTGCTGCTACTTTCTCGTTTGGCATTGCGGGCTGGTGACGTTTGGCAGCTACGTCTGGAAGATATCAACTGGAAAGACGCTTCAATTATGGTCTCCGGAAAGAGTAGGCGTGAGACACAGCTGCCGCTGACGCAAGAACTTGGCCATGCCTTGGTCGACTACCTTCAGCATGGGCGCCCAGCGTCGGATAGCGACGCTGTGTTTGTCCGATCGCGCGCACCTTTCCGGGCCTTTGCGTGTCACAGCGCCGTCTCGGTCATCGTCGAACGTGCGATGCGCCGCGCTGAAGTCACTTGCGAGAGCCGTGGCGCCGCCCATGTCCTTCGGCATTCCGCAGCAAGCTCCATGTTGCGGCAAGGCGCATCTCTACAAGATATTGCTGCGATCCTTCGGCATCGCTCCATTGAGACTACGCAAATCTACGCGAAAGTCGATGTCGTTGTATTGAAGACCATCGCTCAACCATGGCCGACGGTGCAATCATGTTAGCGAACGCTGTCGAATCGTATCTGGCGGTGCGCCGCGCTTGCGGATTTGAACTGAAGTCCGTCGGCGAGCATCTACTGAGCTTTGCCGAATACTCCGATGCAAGGGCCAAGCCTTACGTATGTTCGACCACAGCCATCGAATGGGCCGGATTGGCGCGATCGGTTACTCAGCGCGCACGCCTGTTGGGCGACGTCGTTCGGTTCGCACGCTATGCCCATGCCGAAGACCCACGCAATGAATTACCTCCACCGGTATTTGGCAGTGAGCATCGGTGCCGGGCTGTTCCTTACATCTTCTCGAAGGGGGATATCGAGCGCCTCATCCAGGCGGCGCTCCAGCCGGCTTACCATGGTTTGCGTCGAGATACCTACAGCACCCTCTTTGCACTGCTCGCTTGCACAGGGCTTCGCGTGTCGGAAGCAACCCGCCTGCGCTATCAGGACATCACCGCAGATGGCTTGGTGATTCGCTGTTCCAAGTTCCACAAAAGCCGTCTTGTACCATTGCATGACACGTCACAGGCGCAACTTGATCGATATCTTGAGCGCCGCCGCCGCTACTGGCCGTTCGATGACCACGTGTTCATCTCAATGTATGGCAAGCCGCTAAGCCTGAGTAATGTTGATTCCGCGTTCCGAACCGCCGCTGTAAAGATCGGCATTCCATGTGGGATACGACAGTCTCCGCGTGCCACACCACATTCGCTGCGTCATACCTTTGCTGTCAGGGTTCTGGAAGCCTGCCCGGACGACCGCGATCACATCACGCAAAACATGTTGGCGCTGTCAACGTATCTCGGCCACGGCAATGTTGCCAATACCTATTGGTATCTCGAGGCGACGCCAGAACTGCTTGGAAAGATTGCTGAGCGTTGTGAAAGCTTTGTCATGGGAGAGAAGCCATGACGCCAATTGCGCCGCACATCACAGCCTTTCTCCGACAGCGCCTGCCTGTCGAGCGCAACGCCAGCGACAACACTTGCGATTCCTATGCCTATGCATTCAAGCTGCTGTTTGAATACGCCAGCGGCCGTCTCAAGGTCGAACCATCGGCATTGAATCTGGAGCAGCTTGACGCGCCTCTTGTGGTTGCGTTTCTAAACTACCTGGAGACGAATCGCGGCAATGGGGCAAGTGCCAGAAACACTCGGCTTGCAGCCATAAAATCGTTTATGCATTTCATGGCATATCGTGTGCCGTCGGCAATGGAACAGATTCAACGTATCTTGGCGATTCCGTCAAAAAAAGCCGAAACTCGCCTGGTGAAACATCTCACGGTCGACGAAATGCAGTCAATACTCGACGCACCGATGCCCAACTATCGTGAAGGAATCCGCGATCGCGCCATGCTTCATCTGTGCTTTGCCGGCGGATTGCGTGTTTCGGAATTGGTCGGACTACGACTCGGTGACGTGAGCCTTCAGCCACACGCCAGCATTCTCGTCCACGGTAAGGGTCGGAAAGAGCGCTGCTTACCCTTATGGAAGGAAACCACATCGGCATTGCGTGCGTGGCTAGCAGTGCGGGGCGGCGTATCGGTGCCGGAGCTATTCGTCAACGCGCGGGGCGAACCAATGACACGTTCCGGATTTGAATATATCCTCAATAAGCACGCTGAAACAGCCTCGCACCGATG
Organism: uncultured Rhodocyclaceae bacterium; assembly: GCA_964486795.1. Lineage (GTDB taxonomy): Bacteria > Pseudomonadota > Gammaproteobacteria > Burkholderiales > Rhodocyclaceae > Sterolibacterium. Next base: position 375 of record CAZAOQ010000155.1, on the reverse strand, counting down.
TCCCTCCCTGGCAACGAAGCGCATCAGCCCTCATGTATTGAGGCATACCTGCGCGTTAACGATCCTTCAGGCGACAAAAGATCTCCGAAAGGTCTCGCTCTGGCTCGGCCACGCCAATATGCAAACGACGGAAATGTACACGCGCGCCGACCCCTCAGTGAAGCTGGAAGCTCTTGAATCTGTCATCGCACCGAAGCTACGCTCGGGTCGCTTCAAGGCAACCGATCAACTGATTGCCTCGCTCAAAGCCAGTCCTGTTATGCGGAGAGAACGACTCCAGAAATAGTACAAAATCAGGGCTCCCGAACAAGGAGCTCTGCATAACGATTAAGGTTAGATCGTGATCGCGAAGCGAGCCACGATCTGAACCGGTTG
>CAZAOQ010000154.1:2678-7017 GCA_964486795.1 uncultured Rhodocyclaceae bacterium | reverse complement strand
CAAAACCGATGCAACAAAGCCCTCAAAATCGAGGGCTTTGTCAGCAGTCTGAAACGGGGCGGTTATCCGCCCCGTTTTTTTTTGAGTGGGTAGCCGCATCAGTTGCCGGCAACTTCCTTCTCGATTTCTGCAAGGCTGCTGTGCCGCACGTCGCGGCCCTTGGCCATATAGATGACGTATTCTGAAATGTTCTTGGCATGGTCGCCGATGCGTTCGATCGACTTGGCGATGAACATCAGGTCCAGCGAGCCCGTGATGGTGCGCGGGTCTTCCATCATGAAGGTGATGAGCTGGCGAGTGATGCCCTTGAACTCAGCATCGACCTCGACGTCTTGACGCACGACCTGGGCGGCAGCATTGAGGTCAAGACGGGCGAAGGCGTCGAGTGCCTGGCGCAACATGGCCACTGCGAGGCCGGAAATATTGCGTAGCTCGATGTTCGGCGCGAAACGTGTTTCGGCGCTGTAAATAGAGCGCGCTTTCTTGGCGATTTTCTTCGCTTCGTCGCCAATACGTTCAATATCGGTGATGGTCTTGACTACCATCATCACCATGCGCAGATCGCTGGCAGCAGGCTGGCGGCGTGCAATGATATTGGTGCAGGCCTCGTCCAGTTCGAGCTCGAGGCGGTTGACCAGCGTGTCATTGGCGATGGTTTGCTCAATCAGATGCAGGTCGCCGCTGGTGAGGCCTTCCATGGCCTTGACGATCTGTTGCTCGACGAGGCCACCCATCTGCATCACGCGGGTGCGGATGTTTTCTAGGTCGGTGTCGAACTGCTTGATGATATGCCCGCTCATGAGGGGTCCTTGCCTGGGAGCGCGGGGCGTCCGCGCGGGAGTTGATTCGTCTGATTCGTATGAAGCTGAGTCTGAGTGATTGTAAGTCAGATATATGACGGGATTGTTTCAGGGTTAAATTCTCGATCCCAATCAGCCGCATAGCGGGTTGTACTTTCAGCCGTACATTCAGCCATTTTTGCGTTGATAGGTCTTGACGCCATCCACACCGGCGAGCAACAGCACGTCGGCTCCGCGTCGTGCGAACAGGCCATTGGCGACGATGCCAACGATACCGTCGAGGCGCGTTTCCAGGTTGACTGGGTCGTCGATCGAAAGGCCGTGCACGTCGAGAATCACATTGCCGTTATCGGTGATGAAGCCTTCACGCAGACGGGGTTCGCCGCCGGTCAGGCGGACCACCTCGCGGCGCACGTGTTCGCGCGCCATCGGGATCACCTCGATAGGCAGGGGGAATTTGCCGAGTGTCTGCATGTACTTGCTCTGGTCGCAGACGCAGACAAAGGTGCCCGCCACGGCAGCGACGATCTTTTCACGTGTCAGTGCGCCGCCGCCGCCTTTAATCATGGACAGTTGAGTGTCGATCTCATCGGCGCCATCGACGTAAATCGGCATTTCGAGACCGCGTGCGACGACCTCATTAAGGTCGAGGACGCGGATGCCGTGGTCTTCGAGGCGCTGGCGGGTGGCCTCGGAACTGGCCACGCAGCCACCGAGGTGCTCCTTGATTGTTGCCACTTCGTCGATGAAGCAGTTGGCCGTCGAACCCGTACCGACGCCAAGGATAGCCCCAGCTGGCAGGTGCGCCGCCACGTAGTCTTTCGCCGCGCGCGCGACGGCTTGCTTAAGTTCGTTCTGATTCATGTGCTGCTTCCTCGACTTGGTTCTAAACCGACGATTTTATCTTAACGCACAACAGTGAATCGATATCGGGATCAAACATCCGAGCGCCGGGAGCGGTTCCGCTAACTCGCCCGTGAGCAAGGAGCACGGCGAGGCAGAGCCTGGGCGAGACGATTGCTTCATGGCTTGCGAGTGAGGAGCGGTATCACGGCGTTAAGGTGCGGTTAATCTTGCCAGACTAGAATGCCTCGTTGTCACGATTGCTGAGCTTGTTGGCCGTCCAGTATCTGTAGAATCACACTTCTTTCTGCGAGGAAATTATGAAATACATTGCTTCGTCCCGACTCAACTGTTCGCGTCGTCATGTCGGTGGCCTGCTGCTCGGCAGTTTGCTCCTGATGTCAGGCTACGGCATTGCGCTGGCGGATCCCGCTCCGCCCTCAGCATCGGCGCCGGCCGTGAAGCTCAATACAGAGGGCGTGAGCAAAAAGTTCACTACAGACACAACATTGCGCCAGGGGATGACGAACATCGCCTCTCTACTCGACAAGTCATGGGCAGACATCCAGGCAAGCCGGCTGAAAGGCCCCGCCTACGTTGCGCTTGGTGGCCAGGTTGAAGGTGAGGTGGCGACCATCGTCAAGAACTGCAAGCTCGACAAGCGCGCCGATCACACGCTCCATGAAATTATTTTTGACATCAACCAGTCGATCGGTCTGATGCAGCGAACCAAGCCAGAAATCCAGCGGACCGGCGCAATTGCCCTCGCGCAGGCCTTGCGTAATTATGCGAAATACTTCGATCATCCGGGTTGGACGGGCCCTCAGTAATGGCACGCACTGTTCTTCAATGTGGCAGCGGAGTACCTGAATGTTCGATGGTCTGAGTGAGTTCCTGATTCATTGGGGCCTGCTCGCCGTGGCACTCTGGCTGGCGAGCCGGATGTTCTCGGGTATCCGCTTCGAGAGCACGGGGGCGCTCGCACTCTCGGCGCTGCTGCTCGGGTTTGCGAATGCCTTCATCAAGCCATTGGTGATCCTGCTGACACTACCCTTTACGCTGGTGACCTTCGGGCTGTTCCTGCTCGTCATCAATGCATTGATGGTGCAGCTGGTGGCCTGGCTGGTCAGCGGTTTCAAGGTTTCGGGCTTCTGGACGGCATTCTTTGCCAGCATCTTCATTTCGCTGTTCAGTTTCGTCGCGGGCTACTTCCTCTCCGGTGGTGAGGCGGCCTTCCAGCCGATTGCGGGGCCCGGCACCTGGATTTGATGTCTGATGCACTCGGATTAAATACCGGGGCAAACTTTTTCCGGTATTTCCGATGGTCACGATCTACGGCATCAAGAATTGCACAACGATGAAGAAGGCCTTCGCTTGGTGCGAGGTGCATGGCATCGAATATGTCTTCCACGATTACAAGAAGCAGGGGGTGTCGCGCGACCACCTTTTTCTCTGGTGCGAGAACCTTGGCTGGAAGGCGTTGGTCAATACGCGCGGCACCACTTGGCGCCGCTTGACACCCGAGCAGCAGGCCATCACGACAACGGACGAGGCTGTCGCGCTGATGCTCGAAAATCCGAGCCTGATCAAGCGTCCCGTAGTCGAGACGGGCGCGCAACTGCTGGTCGGCTTCGATCCTCAGTTGTTTGAGAACTTTGCCAAGTGAGCGGAGGCGGCTATGAGTAAATCCGAACATCCGGGCCAGGTGACTCGTTTTATTTTCGAGGACCTCGACATCTGCGGCGCGGTCGTGCAGCTTTCGGGTACCTGGCACGACATGCACAAAAATCGTGACTATGTGCCACGTGTGCAAGCCTTGCTCGGCGAGATGGCGGCCGTGGCGGCGGTGATTGGCAGCAACCTCAAGACGGCGGGCCGCCTGACCTTCCAGGCGCAGGGTCAGGGGCCTGTGTCCCTGCTCGTTGTTGATTGTGAACAGCAGATACCCGGGCAACTGCTGTTGCGCGGCATGGCGCGCTGTACGGATCCCTTGCCCGAACTGCCTCTGCGCGAATTGCTCGGCGACGGCAGTCTGCTGTTTAGTTTGCAGAACGAGACAACGGGCATGCCCTATCAGAGCTATGTGCCGCTCGGCGGCGACAGCATCGCGAAGATTTTCGAGCAATTCATGACCCAGTCGGCGCAGCAGCCGGCAAGGCTGTGGCTGTTCGCCGATGCCGAGCAGGCGACTGGATTGTTTCTGCAGACCCTGCCAGCGCGTACGCGGGAAGGTCTTGATGAGGCCGATCCGGACGGCTGGAACCGGATTCAACAGCTCGCCGCCACGCTACGCGCCGAGGAGTTGCAGCTGCCGGCGGAAACCGTGCTGACGCGTTTGTTCAGCGAGGAGTCACTGCGTGTCTTTGAACCCTGTCCGGTACTCTACTATTGTCCGCGTGATGAGGACAAGGTGCGTGGCATGCTTGCCTCGCTGGGCCGTGAGGAAGTCGCTGACATCATCGCTGAGCATGGTGAGATCGTTATTCGTGATGACATCTGCAATCACGAATATCGCTTCGGTGCCGGCATCATCGAGGAACTGTTTCCCTCGGCCGGGCAGACCTTGCATTGAGTTTGGATTACGGGGCAGGGTTGGCTGGGTGCGGTCACACAATGTGACTTGATTAGCCACAATGTTCAGCCAGTATCCGTAGCATTTGTAGTTCGGGTTAGCCCGCAGGGCGTAACCCGACACC
>CAZAOQ010000154.1:0-2668 GCA_964486795.1 uncultured Rhodocyclaceae bacterium | reverse complement strand
TGTCGGCTTTATGACCTCAGGAAATCCCTTGAGGGACGCTGCGCTAAACCGACCTGCAACTTCACGGGTTCTGCCTTGTTGGGCAGCCCCGGAATATCAGATTTATCCTTGCCGAGCCATTTCAAACTCAGCTTTCTTCCCGTCTATTAATAGCTGACTTCGACCACGCCACCCACCCGGGCGATACCGCTGACGACGTGGCCGTTGGCCATGCGGACCTGGGCGATCTGGCCGTCTCCCGCGGTATTCAGGGCACGGCCGTTGCTGCCGGTGACCTGAAAGCCGGGGCCCTTCGAAATTACGCTGACGTTCTGCCCCTGCTGCACGGCGGCTGCCTGGCGCAGCATATCCCCACGCAGCGGCCGGCCGGCCGGCATCGATTGTGTGGCGCTGCGGCCGATGGCCTGACTTTCCTCAGTCAGGATGCCGTCCGGCAGGGCGGTCAGGTCGCCGCTATTGCGTGTCAGATCGGCTTCGGTGACCTCTTGGCCTTGTGTCAGCGCCCGCGCAGTGACGAGGTAATCGCCGAAGACGCGAATCTGCACCGGAACGTGAATCGTCCAACCGTTCTCCTCCTGGCAGCGCACCACCACGCTTGTGCGTCCCCAGATGCGCGCACGAGGCGTCATCTCCACTGCAAAACTTTTGCAGGGTGCCAGCTTGTTGCGGGGATCGAGTGGCGTGATCTTGAAGCTGGCCTGGCCGGGCAGGCCTTGGGTCTGGATCTTCATGAAGTCTTCGACGGCCTTGTCGACGGGTAGCGAGTCCTGGTGGGCGAAGGCGAATTGAGCCAGCAACAGCAAGAGCCAGGGCCAGCGCAGCAGAAATTTGATGGCGTGCGACATGGCACGATTGAAGCATGTGCAACCGTGACTGGCAAGTCTACGGATAGTCTACGGGCTGGCTACGAACGGTAGGTCACCTCGTCGCTGCGGCAAAAATTGCCGAAGCCGGAATCACTTGCCGTTACCGTCTCAAAATACGCGGCATCACGCGTTGCCGCCTACCCTGGAACCCAGTATTGGCAAGGCTTTCAATGGATCTGGTCTGGTGGCACGGATTCTGCATTAGGTGTGACGTGGCCGTCGCAGGGCGGCAGTAACCGGCAGGGGAAACATCATGATCAACCGCATCGACCAGGAAATGAAGTTCAACCAGACGGCGCTTAATCTGCGCGCCTATCGGCAGGAACTCCTGGCCTCCAATATCGCCAACGCTGACACGCCGCATTTCAAAGCGCGTGACATCGATTTCAAGTCGGCGCTGGACGGTTCGATGGGCAAGGCGCAAGGCACCGCACTGGGTCTGGCACGGACGACGACAGCGCATCTGGCGGTGTCGGGTGCCAATCGTTTCGGTGCTGCGGTGATGTTTCGTGGCGAGCAGCAATCGAGTGTCGATGGCAATACTGTGAGCATGGACGTCGAGCGTGCCGCATTCGCTGAGAACGCGATTCAGATGGAAGCCTTGATGAGCTTCGTCAATCAACAGTTCAAGATGCTGGGCATGGCCCTGCAACCTTGAGCCCGGCAGACCTGAGAGGATTCGATCGTGAGCATATTTAACGTCTTCGGCATTGCCGGTTCCGCGCTGACAGCGCAATCGGCGCGGCTGAATGCAGTTTCCAGCAATCTGGCGAATGCCGACAGCCTTGTCGGCGCCAATGGACAACCCTACCGTGCGAAACAGGTGGTGTTTGCCGCCACACCGGTCGGCAACGAAGGCGGTCAAGGTGTGCGTGTCACCCAGGTGGTCGAGAGCGCCGCTCCGCTGCGCATGGTTTATGAGCCGACTAATCCGCATGCCGATGACCAGGGTTACGTGGCGATGCCCAATGTGAATGTGGTTGAGGAGATGGTCAATATGATCTCAGCATCACGTTCCTACCAGACCAACGCCGAAATGATGAACACCGCCAAGCAGCTTCTGCTGAAGACGCTGAGCATCGGCCAGTCATAAGAAGAGGAGTCAGACATGAGTACTTCAGCCGTTAATTCGGGCACCAATTCCGCAGCCTACGATTCGATCAATAGTTCGAACAAGAGTGCTGCGGCGGCGAACAAGACATCGTCCGCCGAGTCAACTGATGTGTCCCAGGACCGATTCCTGAAGCTGCTCACCGCGCAGCTCAAAAATCAGGATCCATTGAATCCACTGGATAACGCGCAAATGACTTCGCAACTGGCGCAGATCAGCACCGTGGATGGCATTACCAAGCTGAACGCTACGATGCAGGCCATGCTCACCAATTCAGCCGACAGTCAGACTTTACAGGCGGCCGCTTTGGTTGGTCATGCCGTACTGGTACCGGGCAATCATCTGACGCTGGTGAAGGGGCAGGCGGTCGGTGGCGTCGATATGGCTGGTGTGGCCGACGGTGTTGTGGCGACGATCAAAGATGCCAATGGTCTCGTGGTGCGAACGCTTGATCTCGGCCCACTTGCCGGGGGCACTTCTAACTACACCTGGGACGGTACGAGCGACGGCGGCGCGATCGCTGCCGACGGTAGTTATACCGTGAGCTTCGCCGCTAAGCAGGGTACGAATAGTGTGACGGGTACGGGGCTCGAGTACGGCGCTGTAACCAGCGTAGCAAGGAATAACCAGGGCGTGACCCTGACAGTAGGCGTTCGCGACACGGTGTATACCCTGTCCGATATCAAGCAAA
>CAZAOQ010000153.1:0-7310 GCA_964486795.1 uncultured Rhodocyclaceae bacterium | reverse complement strand
AACACTGCAATCGTCCGGGGCGTCGACAAGCTCGAAGGCGCAACGGTCATGGCCACCGACCTGCGCGCCTCGGCCAGCCTCGTCATTGCCGGATTGGTCGCGCAAGGCGAGACACTGATCGAACGCATCTACCATCTCGACCGTGGCTACGAGCATCTCGACCAGAAGCTCACCGCGCTCGGCGCCAAGGTGCGACGGGTCAAGTAAGGTGTCAAGTAACGTGTCAAGTAACATGTCAACTGAGGTGTCAAGTAAGGGCGAGCCGACATCGTTGCCTGAAGTAAAATCCACCTTTAATTTCGGGATTCCACCGTGACTGACGGCATTACCATCGCCCTCTCCAAGGGCCGCATCTTTGAGGAAACGCTGCCGCTGCTGGCCGCCGCCGGCATCGTGCCGAACGAAAATCCGGAGCAGTCACGCAAGCTCATCATCGGCACCAACCGGCCCGAGGTGAACGTCGTCATCGTGCGCGCTTCCGACACGCCGACCTATGTTCAGTACGGCGCAGCCGACCTCGGTATCGCCGGCAAGGACGTATTGATCGAGCATGGCAGCATCGGCCTCTATCAACCGCTCGACCTCAACATCGCCCGCTGCCGCATGAGCGTCGCCGCACCGGTCGGCTTCGATTATCCGCAGGCGGTGCGCAGTGGCGCGCGCCTGCGCATTGCGACCAAATACCTCAACACGGCGCGCGAGCACTTCGCCGCCAAAGGTGTGCATGTCGACCTGATCAAGCTCTACGGCTCGATGGAACTCGCACCGCTGGTTGGCCTCGCCGATGCCATCGTCGATCTGGTGTCGACCGGCGGCACGCTGAAGGCCAACAATCTCGTCGAGGTTGAGGAGATTATGTCGATTTCATCGCGCCTGATCGTCAACCAGGCCGCGCTGAAAATGAAGCGCGAAATCCTCCAGCCGGTCATCGACGCTTTCGCCGGAGCGATCAGGTGAGCACATCCGCCACCACAAACATTCCACCCAGTCCACGCATGCGCCGACTGACCACGCGCGAGCCGGAGTTCCTCTCGCAGCTCGACACGCTACTCGCCTTCGAAAGTGCCGCCGACGACGATATCGAACGCAGCGTCGCCGAAATTCTCAGGAATGTACGCACGCTGGGCGATGCCGCAGTGCTCGATTACACGCGTCGCTTCGATCAGCTTGATGCAAAGCACATGGCGGCCGTCGAACTGCCGCAAGCCGAACTCGCCGCCGCCTTCACCGCACTGCCCGCCGAACAGCGCACGGCGCTGGAACAGGCCGCCGCACGCATCCGTGCCTTTCACGAACGGCAGAAAACCGACTCCTGGGAATACGAAGAAACAGCCGTCGATCTGGCCGGCACACGCCTCGGCCAGAAGATCACGCCGCTGGATCGCGTCGGCCTTTATGTACCGGGGGGCAAGGCCTGCTATCCCTCATCGGTACTGATGAACGCCCTGCCCGCCAAGGTTGCCGGCGTGCGCGAACTAATCATGGTGACCCCCGCACCGCACGGCGAAAAGAATCCCCTGGTGCTCGCTGCCGCGCATCTGGCCGGCGTCGATCGCGTATTCACCATCGGCGGCGCGCAAGCCATTGCCGCGCTGGCTTACGGTACGCAGACCATCCCACAGGTCGACAAAATCGTCGGCCCCGGTAACGCCTATGTCGCTGCTGCCAAGCGACGCGTCTTCGGCGTCGTCGGCATCGACATGGTGGCCGGCCCGTCTGAAATTCTGATCATCGCCGATGCCAGCGCCGATCCCAACTGGGTAGCAATGGATCTGTTCGCCCAGGCCGAACACGACGAGCTGGCGCAATCCATCCTGCTCTGTCCGGATGCAGCCTTCATCGAGCGTGTCGCCGCCAGCATCGAGAAGCTGTTGCCGACGATGCCACGCCGGGCCATCATCGAAGCCTCACTGTCCGGCCGTGGCGCGCTGATCCTCACCCGCGATCTGGACGAGGCCTGCACCATCGCCAACCGCATCGCTCCGGAACACCTCGAACTCGCCGTAGCGGCACCGCGCGCACTGGTGGACAAGATCCGCCATGCCGGCGCCATCTTCATCGGTCATCACACCAGCGAATCGCTTGGCGACTATTGCGCCGGCCCGAACCACGTCCTGCCCACCTCACGCAGCGCGCGTTTCTCCAGCCCGTTGGGTGTCTACGATTTCCAGAAGCGCAGCAGCCTGATCGAAGTCTCACCCGCCGGCGCGCGCACGCTCGGCCCGATCGCATCAATGCTTGCCCACGGTGAAGGCCTCACCGCCCACGCACGCGCCGCCGAACTGCGTACGAATGCGAACCCGGCAGCGCAGAAACTCTGCTGGAGCGAAGCCTATAGCGTCGGCGTCCCCGAGCTCGACACCCAGCATCGAACATTGATCGACATGATCAACAAGCTGGCCGACTGCCCGATGGACGACCTCGGAAACCGGGAAGCCGCGGCCACCTTCAATGCGGTACTTGCCGCCATGTTCGAATACACCCAGGTGCATTTCGAAGCCGAGGAAGCCTATCTGCAGCGTATCGGTTTTCCGGGCCTGCCTCACCACGAGCAGGAACACGCCAGGTTCTTTGAAAGAATGGCTGAGTTCAGCCTGACCAGTGCTTCCAGTGCGGCCCATGCGCAATCGATGCACCAGTACCTGCTCAACTGGCTGCTCGCCCACATCCTCAAGTCAGACATGCAGTACCGCCGCTTTATCGAACAGCGCGGCGCTACATAAGCCAAACAAGCCAAATATGCAAACGACAGCATCGCTGAAAGCCGCGCCAATGCTTGTTCTTAGCCATGCCCCCCTGAAGAAGCGCATGGATACTGGCTTGCAGGCCAGCCCTACGCGCTAGTGTCGATGCGGGGCGTGCCCCCCGAAGTACTACTCGACGACGTGCCGGCAATTTCCAGATACTTTTCGATACCCGGATGCGGCCGTGTCTTGACATCGCCGCTGATCGCCGCAGCAAGCACCTGCGCGACTTCCTCGCTGCGCTGACGCATTTCTGCGGTCAGCGCCTGCTGTCTCATCTGCTGCGCCTGCGCAGCAACCGCGCGATCCTGTGCCGAAGGATCGGCCGGCGCCAATGCGGCAGCGATGATGGTATCTGCACGTGCGATGGTTTCCTGGGGCGTGCGCCCCGGCGACGTGTTGATATTCACTTCGCCGCCGACGGCATAGGCGACGCCATCCGGACCATGCTGGAAGGAATAGCTCGCACCGGAAACCGCCAACCCGCCGCTCGCTGCGAGATGCGCCATCTCATGCTGGCGCACCACACGATCGCGCTGCTGCAACTGGCGCAGCTGTGCCAGATCGGCCTTGCTCATCTCCGCTGGCTTGGCCGTGGCTCCCGGCTCACGAACGGCACTCGACGTCTGCGCACGCGAGTCTGACGGCGTGGCCGGACTCGGTGCGGCAGCGGCATCCGGCGGCGTGCCACGCGCAGACACAGACGCAGACGCGCGCGTCGCACTACTCACATGCGTGTCGTAGAAACTGCCGGAGACACCCGATGCGCCCGAAATATTCATAGCTGGATCGCGAAAGCTGAGAATAAAGAAAGTGTAGACGGCAATCGCGCCATGTACCAATACGACGCTTTACTGCGGGCACCGGCGCCCGCGGAGAACCGCATCAATGCTTGCTCTCAGGCCGGTGCCGCAAGAATTTCGCGCAGCGCGGCAACGAGCAGGCCACATTGCGCGTCGGTGCCGATGGTGATGCGCAGGAACTGCTCGATGCGCGCTTGCTTGAAGTGACGCACGATGATGCTGCGCGCGCGCAGTGCAGCCGCAAGCTGGCCGGCATCGTGCGCGGGATGGCGGGTGAAGATGAAATTCGCCGCCGAGGGCAGCACCTCGAAGCCCAGCACGGCGAGTTCCTTCGTCAATGCTTCACGACTGCGCACAACCGCACGACAGGTCTGCTCGAAATAGGTGCGATCCTCGAAGGCGGCGACGGCGCCAACAATTGCGAGCCGGTCCAGCGGATAAGAGTTGAAACTATCCTTGACGCGGTTCAGCGCTTCGATCAGGTCGACATGCCCAACCGCAAAGCCAACGCGCAGACCAGCCAGCGAGCGCGACTTGGAGAGCGTTTGCACGACCAGCAGATTGGGATATTTTTCGATCAGCGGAATAGCCGAAGCCTGCGCGCCGCCGAAATCGACATAGGCTTCATCGACGACCACTACAGACTCGGTATTGATCTGCAAGAGACGCTCGATCTCACCAAGCGCAAGCAGGCGACCGGTCGGCGCGTTGGGGTTCGGGAAGATGATGCCGCCATTCGGCCCACCCTTGCCGCCGGCATCCGCATGCAGGTAATCGTCGATGCAAATTTCATAGTTCGTATCGAGTGGCACGGCGACGTGCTTGATGTCGTAAAGCCCGCAATACACCGGATAGAAGCTGTAGGTGATGTCCGGAAACAGAATGGGCTGCGGATGCCTGAGCAAACCGAGGAAGACGTGCGCCAGCACTTCGTCCGAGCCATTGCCAACGAAGACCTGCGCCGCGACAAGGCCGTGATGGTCGGCGATGGCCTGCTTGAGACGACTGGCGGTGGGATCGGGGTAGAGTCGCAGCGTATCGCCATTACCATCACAACCGTCGACTTCCTCACGTAACGCATCAAGCACGCGCGGCGAGGGCGGGTAAGGATTCTCGTTGGTGTTGAGCTTGACGAGATTGGCAAGCTTGGGCTGCTCGCCGGGAACGTAGGGGGTCAGGCCGCGCACGGTGGCGCTCCAATATTTGGTGCTCATGAGTGGGGCTAACCAAAAAGGGCAGGTTGGTGGGCAAATCGAGGGGGTCAATTATCGCCCACCCATTGTCTTTTCGCGCGCCTTTGCGTAAGGTTCGCTTTTTATTGGCCAGCGCAACAACACTTCCATCATGCGGCAGGGCGACATCACTCGCAACACCCTGGAAACCCAGGTGAGCGTCAAACTCGATCTCGACGGTTCCGGAAAAAGCCAGCTGGCGTCCGGCGTCGGTTTCTTCGATCACATGCTCGACCAGATTGCCCGTCACGGCATGCTGGATCTGCAGATCACCGCCAAAGGTGACCTGCACATCGACGCCCATCCCACCGTCGAAGACATCGGCATCACCCTGGGCCAGGCACTTGCTCAGGCCATTGGCGACAAGAAAGGCCTGTGCCGCTACGGTCATGCCTACGTGCCGCTCGACGAGGCACTGACGCGCGTCGTTGTCGATCTCTCCGGCCGGCCGGGCTTGGTGTTCAACGTTCCCTTTACCCGGGCCGCCATTGGCGAATTCGACGTCGACCTGGTGCGTGAATTTTTTCAGGGACTCGTCAATCACGCCGGCATCAGTCTGCACATCGACAACCTGCGCGGCGAGAATGCCCACCACCAGGCCGAGACCGTATTCAAGGCCTTTGGCCGCGCCCTGCGCATGGCAACCGAGGCGGATTCACGCGCCGCCGGTTGCATCCCCTCCACCAAAGGCACACTTTGAACTGAGGGCATCATGGGCAGTACAGTCGCAGTCGTCGATTACGGCATGGGCAATCTGCGTTCGGTGGCAAAGGCCATCGAACATATTGCCAGCAAGGATCGCGTGTTGGTTACGGCGAATGCCGCCGACATTGCCGCCGCCGACCGTGTGGTCGTGCCCGGCCAGGGGGCCATGCCGGACTGCATGCGCGAACTCGAAGCACGTGGCCTGCGCGATGCGGTTGTCCAGGCCGCCGCACAGAAACCCTTCCTCGGCATTTGTGTCGGTCTGCAGATGCTTTTCGGTCACGCCGAAGAAGGCGATGTCACAGGCCTCGGCATCCTGCCTGGCCGCGTACCGCGCTTTCCGCGTGAGCAGATGGTGGCCGCCGATGGCAGTCGCCTCAAAGTGCCACACATGGGCTGGAACGAAGTGCGCCAGGAAGCACACTCAGCGCATCCACTTTGGGCCGGCATCGACGACGATGCACGTTTCTATTTTGTGCACAGTTATTACGTCGCGCCGGATCAAACCGAACTGACGGCCGGAACGACCACCTATGGCATCCCCTTTACCAGCGCCGTGACGCGCGATAATATCTTTGCCGTACAGTTCCACCCGGAGAAAAGTGCCCGTGATGGTCTTGCCCTGCTTGCCAATTTCATGCGCTGGAATCCATAGTTTCTTTATTTGCCATTGACCGGAAACGGCCGCGTCCCGGTACGCGCGCACGACCACTCCCCCGCCCCCCACTCTCGACGCCAGACTCACGACCCGAACTATGCTGCTGATACCCGCTATCGACCTCAAGGATGGACACTGCGTCCGTCTCAAACAGGGTGACATGGACGACGCCACCGTATTCTCGGAAGATCCCGCTGCCATGGCACGGCACTGGATCGAGCAGGGCGCACGCCGCCTGCATCTCGTCGACCTCAATGGTGCCTTTGCTGGCAAGCCGAAGAACGAGGCGGCGATCAAGGCCATCTTGCGTGAAGTCGGCGACGAAATCCCCGTCCAGCTCGGCGGTGGCATTCGCGATCTCGATACCATCGAGCGCTGCCTCGACGACGGCATTTCCTATGTCATCATCGGCACCGCCGCGGTGAAGAACCCCGGCTTCCTGCACGATGCCTGCGGCGCCTTCCCCGGTCATATCATCGTCGGCCTCGACGCCAGAGACGGCAAGGTCGCGGTCAACGGCTGGTCCAAACTGACGGGTCACGACGTCATCGACCTGGCGAAAAAATTCGAAGGCTATGGCGTCGAAGCCATTATCTACACCGACATCGGTCGCGACGGCATGCTCGGTGGCGTAAATATAGAGGCCACCGTCAAGCTGGCTCAGGCGCTGACTATCCCCGTCATCGCCAGCGGCGGCATTGGCTGCATCAAGGACATCAAGGCGCTATGCGCCGTGCAGAGTGAAGGCATCAGCGGCGCCATCACCGGTCGCGCCATCTACGAAGGCAAGCTCGATTTCATGAAGGCCCAAGCCGAGGCCGACCAGCTGACCGAAGCTGCCAAGCCCTGAGTCAAGCCTCGCGCCTCACTCCTCACTTCTCAAGCAACAAATCCATGCTCGCCAAACGCATCATTCCCTGTCTCGACGTCAGCGCCGGGCGCGTCGTCAAGGGGGTCAACTTCGTCGAACTGCGTGATGCAGGCGACCCCGTCGAGATCGCCCGCCGCTATGATGAGCAGGGCGCCGACGAGCTGACCTTCCTCGACATCACCGCCAGTTCGGATCAGCGCGACATCATCCTGCATGTCGTCGAGCAGGTCGCTGAACAGGTCTTCATTCCTCTCACTGTCGGTGGTGGTGTGCGCGCCGTGGCCGATGTGCGCCGCC
>CAZAOQ010000152.1:5606-7324 GCA_964486795.1 uncultured Rhodocyclaceae bacterium | reverse complement strand
ATCGACCATGGCACGCGACGAAGGCTGGCTGGCCGAACACATGCTGATCCTCGGCGTCGAATCGCCGCAAGGAGAGAAAAGCTACGTTGCAGCCGCCTTCCCGTCGGCCTGCGGCAAAACAAATTTCGCCATGCTGATCCCACCGCAGTCCATGGGGGGCTGGAAGGTCACTACGGTTGGTGACGACATTGCCTGGATCAAGCCTGGCAAGGATGGTCGCCTGTATGCGATCAATCCGGAAGCCGGCTACTTCGGCGTTGCCCCAGGCACCTCCGAAAAGACCAACTTCAACGCGATGGCGACACTCAAAGAAAACGTCATCTTCACCAACGTGGCATTGACCGACGACGGCGATGTCTGGTGGGAAGGAATGAGCAAGGCCGTTCCCGCTCATCTGATTGACTGGCAGGGCCAGGATTGGACACCCGAGATCGCTGTGAGCACGGGCCGCAAAGCAGCGCACCCGAATGCACGATTTACTGCCCCCGCCAGTCAGTGTCCGTCAATCGACAAAGACTGGGAGAACCCGGCGGGCGTACCGATTTCGGCCTTCATCTTCGGTGGGCGGCGTTCGACTACGGTCCCTCTGGTTTATGAGGCATTCAACTGGAACTTCGGCGTCTACATGGCCGCAACACTCGGCTCGGAAACGACCGCCGCCGCCTCCGGCGAGATGGGCGTGATCCGTCGTGACCCGTTCGCCATGCTGCCGTTCTGCGGTTATCACATGGGTGACTACTTTAATCACTGGCTGCGCATTGGCCACACGATTGAGCACGCGCCACGCATCTTTACCGTCAACTGGTTCCGTCAAGACGAGAGCGGCGACTTCATCTGGCCCGGCTTCGGTGACAACATGCGCGTCCTCAAGTGGATCGTCGACCGCGTCAAAGGTCGTGCCGCTGCCAAGGAGACTGCGCTCGGCTGGATGCCCAAGTACGAAGACATTGACTGGACCGACTTCAAGGGCATGACGCGCGAGCAATTCGATGAACTATCCAAGGTCGACACCGAAATGTGGCAGGCCGAACTCAAGCTCCATGCCGAATGGTTCGACAAACTTAAGTCACGCATGCCACGCGAACTGCTGCTGAAGCATGAGCTGTTCGAACTGACTTTGGTGGACTGACGACGACTGACTCGCTGCCGCCCCTTTAGAGGGCGCTGCACCAAGGGCCGCCTTCCGGCTTCCTCGAATCACCCACTTTTGGATGATCAGGGAAAACACGGGAGGTGGCCTTTTCATTTCCCGGTGAATGAAACACATCCGGCAGACGCCGGATGCTCAGCTCCGCACCGCCCAACAACGCTCCGCGACACAGCACCTCGACAGAAATATACGTCGATCAATGGCAGCAGGATGGATAGCAAAACAGAAGAAAGAAAACGATCAAGCCTTCACTGAGGCTTGAAATTGGGAGGGCCCAAGCGGCAGGCAAGGGAGCTTGTCGCTTCTTCGCACGCCCTCCCGGGCAAGACTCAGGACGGGCGCGAACCCGTTGGAAACGGCCATGCAGCAGCAGGATTCAGCGCCGACTTCAGGCCCGGTGCAGCTGCAGTAGAAGGAGCCGATGTAGCGGCAGCCTTCGGCACAACAGCCGGTGCGGCCTTCTTTACCGGTGCAGCAGCCTTCTTCGCTGGTGCAGCAGCCTTCTTCGCTGGTGCAGCCTTCTTCGCTGGTGCAGCCTTCTTCGCTGGTGCAGCCTTCTTCGCTGGTG
>CAZAOQ010000152.1:0-5373 GCA_964486795.1 uncultured Rhodocyclaceae bacterium | reverse complement strand
GGTGCAGCCTTCTTCGCTGGTGCAGCCTTCTTCGCCGGTGCAGCCTTCTTCGCCGGTGCAGCCTTCTTCGCCGGTGCAGCCTTCTTCGCGACAGCCTTCTTCACCGCGGGTTTCGCAGCAGGCTTCTTCGCCTTGGTTTTATCCTCAGCCATATTCAATCTCCTTAACTAAGTAACAGGAAAGATACATCAGCACTGCAACCCGCCCGAACCGGCACGGACATTCAAGGCGGCAACTGAGTGCGCAGCCTCCGAATTCATCACGTCAAAAATTTCTACACTGGACGTCGATACACGACGTTCCGCGTCATGCATTGACCCATGCAAAACCGGGGAATAAATATCAACGATAGGGAAATCTATAGAGGGAAGACCAGACCCGAAGCGGACAAGACCGCGCAATGGAACACTGCACAAGTGAGGGAATAAAAGTCCGCGTTTTTTAGTGATACCGGTCATCTTGATCGCGAGCCCACTGCACAAGTGCGGGCATTATCGGTTTTCGAAGCCCATAAAAAGAAGCGACTTCGACTCGACCCTAGACTTGAGAAACAATTTAAGTGAGGGACAGAGGGAGATACGAACCTACGATCGGAGCTAGGCAGCTGCGGCAGTAACTGAATGAGATCAACTGTAACCGGCAACTGCATCAAGCTTCTCTCCTCAGACTTGAAATTTGCCCATCCTGATTTTTTTGTCTGCCACTCCGTAACGCAGCGATAAATTTCTTAGGCATCATCGTGTGTTGTGGGCTTGACCTACTATATGTAGTGTGCTCTTGACATTTTTGACTAAGTCTAGTGTCCTCATTCCAAACATGCAAGAAGTTTTTCACGTATGTACTTGCATATTCTCACAAATGCAACACTCATGAAATCTCGATGTGCGATGCCTCATCGGGCATCACGCATCGCGACTCCCCGGACGAACGCGCGACCAGTCGAAGCAAGGCCCCGGATCAGTTTTACGTCCCGCTGCAATCTCTGAATGTCCAGCTACGTCAATATGTGGATAGCGATGCTTGATGAGTGCTAACAAGTTAGCAAGACTGCGATATTGACGCTCTTCAAAAGGGCATTCGTCGCAGCCCTCAAGCTCGATACCGATGGAAAAATCATTGCAACATTCGCGTCCTTGCCAGGTCGACACGCCGGCATGCCAGGCCCTCATTTCACAAGGGACAAACTGGATGACAGCGCCATCGCGCCGAATCAGGAAATGCGCCGATACGCGTAGTGTGTAGATACCCGCATAGTATGGATGCTCGTCGGGATCGAGACGGCTGGTAAATAGCTGGACAACACCTTCTCCGCCGAACTCTCCAGGCGGCAAACTGATCGCATGAATGACAATCAGACTGACAACAGTTCCCTCCGGGCGATCGTCGCAATTTGGCGAAGGAATATAAGTGATGCCGGAAACAAGCCCGCTGACATCCAGCGTGGCAGCCTCGTCGAGGCAGCACGACAAGGCCGTCATTCGTTGAGCCCCAGTCGCTCCATGCGATAGCGCAGTGAGCGAAAAGTCACGCCGAGCAGCTTCGCTGCCGCCGTGCGGTTGAAACGCGTTTTCTGTAATGCATCGAGAATCACCTGTCGCTCCACCTGGTCAAGATGATCCTGCAACGAAGAATGACCGATAACGGGAAATGCCACAGCATCGCTTTCGTCGTGCCCTTCCGGCGTGAGATGCAGATCGGCCACATCAATCTCATCACCCGTCAACAAGGCCATGGCGCGTTCCAGCGTATTCTCTAGTTCGCGCACATTTCCCGGAAAGGTGTGATTGCACAATGCCTTTTCCGCAGCCGGAGTGAAGCGCGGAGCCGTCATACCGGCATCTGCAGCCAAACGAGCAAGAATGTGCTCGGCCAACAACGGAATATCTTCACGGCATTCACGCAGTGCGGGCATGCGCAGACCGATAACATTGAGTCGATAGTACAAATCCTGACGGAAATCTCCTTGCTCGACCAACACCTTCAAATCCTGATGTGTGGCACAGACGATACGCACATCAACCGCTTCTTCGTTGGTCGCACCGACCTTACGCACACGCTTTTCCTGAATCGCCCGGAGCAGCTTGACCTGCATCGGTCGCGGCAAATCCGCGACTTCATCCAGAAACAGGGTGCCACCATGAGCTGCCTGGAAAAAGCCTTCGCGATCGTTGTCGGCGCCGGTGAACGCGCCTTTCCGGTAGCCGAAGAATTCGCTTTCCATCAGCATCTCTGGAATCGCACCGCAGTTCACCGCGATGAACGCTCCCTCGCGACGCGCCCCAAGACGATGAATCAGGCTGGCCGCCAGTTCCTTGCCGCTGCCCGACTCGCCCGAAATATAGACCGGCGCCTGACTGCGCGCGACCCGTTCGATCATGGCCCGGACCTGCACGATTGCCGGCGAACTGCCGAACAATGCCTGAGCGCCGGGAACGGATTCCGGCGCGCTGTGCCGGGGCAGGTCGATTGCGGATTTAACGAGGGCGCGCAATTGATCGAGTGACACGGGCTTTGCCAGATAATCAAAAGCCCCTGCCTTCAAGGCCTGTACGGCATTCTCCATGCTGCCATGCGCCGTGATGACTGCCACCGGCAAGTCCTGACAATGCTCACCGATATAACGCACCAGCTCAATACCCTCGCCATCGGGCAGCCGCATATCGGTCAGACACAGCTGGTAGCGACACTGCTCGAGTAAGCGCATGGCCTCGGCCAGGCTCCCGGCACACTGACAGGCCAGCCCCATGCGCGCCAGCGTCAAATCGAGTAATTCACGAATATCCGGTTCGTCATCGACGACCAGAACCCGGATATTTTCACTGCGGGATCTGCGCTCCGTACTCACAAGCCCTCCTCACTCCCCTCTACCCGTCAAACAAAAATGTGCGCCGGGTGAATTGGCGCAAAGCTCAAGCTGGGCGCCATTGGCCTCGCAAAGTTCCCGCGCAATATATAAGCCGAGACCGGTACCACTGCTATGCGTCGTGAAAAAAGGTTCGAAAACCTGCGCCTGAATCTCAGGCTCAATACCCGGACCGTCATCGACAATATGCACCTCGACACGCGGCGGATTCCCCGGCGTCAACACACGATACGCATTCAGACGCACGCTACCTGCAATGCCCTTGCTGTGACGCAAAGCATTGCCGAGCATGTTCCACAACACCCGATTCAGGTGACTGCGATCAAACCGGATCATGGCTGCGGAATCAACATTCAGCACAACCAACTCGGCGACACGAGAATCGTGAATCGTAAACTCATCGAGAAACGTCTCAGCAAAAGATTTCAGGTTCAGCAACTCCGGCTGCGCACGGTCCCGGCGGCCCAGCTCGAGCACCTCACTAACCAGCCGATTGAGCCTCTGGGTATTGTCGCCGATGATGCGGGTCAGACGGACCCTCGTCACGTCACGCTGCTCGTCGGCAAGCAATTCTGCGGCATGGCTGATAGCCGAAAGGGGATTTCGTATCTCATGCGCCATGTTCGCGGTCAGACGCCCCAAGGCAGCGAGCTTCAGCTGCCTCGCATGCTCCTGCACACGATCAATGTCCTCAAGATAAATCAGTGCCAGCCCGCCTTCGCCAGCAGGAAGAAAGCGTGCCTGCAGCGTGCGACCACTGGCCGGCGCATGAAGTATTTCCAAAGCCTCGGTTGCCTGACTGGCCCAGCGCGCAAAGTAAGCGGCAAGCGTCGACGAGAAGTGGGCAAGTGCCATGACTTGCGTCGTATCGGAATTGATTATGCCGAGCAGGACTGCGGCCTGCGGATTAAACTGACGCACACAACCTTCGGCATCGACAACCAGCACACCGTCCTGCATGTCGCGGATCACCCGTTCGTTAATGCGCAGTTGATCGGCCAGCTCCTTGCCACGCTGGCGCGCCAGATTTTCGTTGGCAACAACGCGCCGAGCCAATAAGCGTGCCGTGATCGCTGTGGCAAAAAAACCAATACTGACAATGCCCGAATAGACGAAATCAGCGGGATCCCCGTCGAACCGCAGCACACGCTGGGATTGCTCGATCAGCACTGCGAACGTCGCTAGTGCGGCAAAAAAAAGGCTGAGCCGACCCTGCCCGACCAGACCGGCACCGGCAAGAACGACCAGCATCATGACCGTCAAGCCGCTACGAGCACCGCCGCTGTAATACATCAGCAGCGTCAGCGCGACGATATCGACGACCACCTGGATTGTCAGCTGCAAACTGAACCAGCGCTTCCACTTGCGCAGCACAATGCAGAAGACAATTGCTACAGCGAGATACGCCGAGCAGATCTGAACGAAGGCGCCCGGGTTTTCGTAACCGAGATTAAATGTCGCCCCGTAAAAATAGATCGCGAAAAGAAAAACTGCCGCAACGGCGAGGCGATACCCGTTGAAGTAAAACAGTGAACGCCAGAACGCCTCGGGCGGATCGGCGATCAGGCCGGACCAGGGGCTGCGCTCAGCGCTTTCTGGCAATGGGAGCGGGACCGAGTTCACGATGCTGCTCGCAGCAATAGAAGCGGTCGCCAGACGTCAGGCTTTCGCTTTGCGGAAGATGCACACCGCATTGTGCGCACGCCACCATTGTTTGTGCGGCTGGTTCTGGCGGAACTGGCCTTGAGGCAGCATCCGCACTTCGGCGCATGCCGCGCAGTACGAGATAGACGACGACTCCAAGGAGTCCAAGAAAAAACAGCTTTGACATGGTGCTGATGTGGGCGTGACGACAGACGAAGATTTGAGGAATAGCCATCAAAAAATGTGACATGGCGGCAGAAAATCCCGGTCAGTCTATCAGTTTCCTGTGGTGTATTTTTCATGAACTGCCACGAATCGCCATGAATTGCCTTGAATACCAAGGCGATTGGTTAAATCGGCTCTATCATGTAACGCATCACACAACACGCCGCCGAAAAATGCCACTTGCGTTTCACTTGCCATCCGTCCACGCCCCTTCCCGATGGCAGCTGACCGCCTGCCAGACCATGTTGGCCAGGCTGACATTACTGACGTTACTGACATTACTGACACTGCTCGCAGTGTTGCTTCCGAGCACCGCTTACGCTGAGTATCAGCAACGCCTTCCCATTCCAGTGGCGCAGGCGCTCAAAAACGCAGGCATCCCGCCTTCTGCCGCAGCCGTGTTGGTCCAGGAAGTCGGTGCGGTGTCGCCGCGCGTCAGCCTGAATGAGCGCCAAGCCTTCAACCCCGCATCGGTGATGAAACTCCTGACCACCTACGCGGCACTCGACCTACTCGGCCCGGCCTACACGTGGAAGACCGGAGCCTGGTCCAGCGGAACACCAGACAAAGGCGTGCTCACCGCTGACCTGGTGCTTAAAGGCAGTGGCGATCCAAAACTGACGATCGAGCAATTTTGGCTG
>CAZAOQ010000151.1:0-7410 GCA_964486795.1 uncultured Rhodocyclaceae bacterium | reverse complement strand
AGGTTCTTCGTAGGGGGCTGCCTTGAGAACAAGCAATGATGCGGTTCTTCATTGAGTGCGGCTATGAAACCAAGCAACGGTGCGGATTTTTACGCGATATGGCTGGTTTCCGGCAGTGGTGGCCGTAGTAGCAGTGGCGGGGGCTCAGGGATATCAGCGTGCATCCTCGGGGTTTCACATTTGACGATTGTTGGAGTGTCAGCCTGGACCCGGAGCCGGCCTCTATCAATGCTATGGGATTGAAATTTGAATTTTTAGAAGTGCCCTTAACGCGCAATATGAATGAAAAGATGAGTAAACTTCAAAATGAAGCGTGGCGCTCTGTGGCGATTTCTGTGGTGACCATTCCATGTTCTTAACACTGCAGTTCGCTTCGTGCTGTTGGTTTCCTCTCCTTCAACTGGAGGTATCGTCCCCTAACCTTATGCGCAACGATTCCTCTCCAAACCATCAACCTGTACTCTCAGTGGTCTGCCCCATGCACAACGAGGGGGCAGCCCTTGCGACATTCTTTCATCGGCTGTTGCCAGCACTCGATTCCGCAGGTGAGCCTTTCGAAATTATTTGTGTCAATGATGGTAGCAGGGATGACACGTTGGAGCTGTTGCGCGAATTTCAAAAAACAGAACCACGATTGAGGGTAGTCGATCTTTCTCGCAACTTCGGTAAAGAGGCTGCGCTGACCTGCGGGATCGATCATGCTCATGGTGATGCAGTGATCCCTATTGACGCCGATCTGCAGGATCCTCCGGAGTTGATTGGGGAAATGGTGCGAACCTGGCGTCTTGGCTTCGACGTAGTTCTGGCTCAGCGAGCGGATCGTTCTTCCGACAATACCCTCAAGCGCAAAACCGCAGAATGGTTTTACCGCCTGCATAATGCGATTTCAGATCCACCTATTCCCGTCAATGTAGGAGATTTCCGCTTGATGGACCGCCGGGTGGTGGAAGCACTGAAATTACTTCCAGAGCGGCGGCGCTTCATGAAGGGGTTGTTTGCCTGGGTAGGTTTTCGGCAGGCGACCATTCCCTATACCCGTGAGGTGCGTACAGCGGGTGAAAGCAAATATTCTGGTTGGCGACTGTGGAATTTCGCCCTGGAAGGTATCACTTCATTTTCAACCGCACCGCTACGGGTCTGGACCTATTTGGGGCTGGCAATTGCTCTAATCGCCTTTGCCTTTGGCCTGTTTATTGTCGGCCGTACGCTAATGCTAGGCCGCGATTGGCCGGGTTATGCCTCGCTGATCACGGTGGTGCTGTTTTTGGGTGGAGTGCAACTGATCGGTTTGGGAGTGCTTGGCGAATATATCGGCAGGCTTTATGGCGAGTCCAAGGGGCGGCCCATCTACATTGTGCGGGAGCTGTACGACGATGCCGACTGATGTTAGACAGTGCGCTGTCTTAAAGGCGCCGTCCAGCAGGGTGTGCGATTGAGCGCGCTGGTGAGCGCCCAGTTTCTCCGCTTTTGTATAGTGGGTGGAATCGGATTCGTAGTCGACGCCGGAGTGCTCCATCTACTGGTCGCAAGCCAATGGGCGGGCCCGTATGCCGCGAGAGTCTTATCCTTTCTTTTCGCCGCGACGGCGACCTGGGCCATAAATCGACGCTACACATTTCAGGTTGCCCATGCTTCAAGTGGGCAGGAGTGGGCTCGTTACAGCGTTTTGATGCTTGCGGGCGCTTTTGTAAATTATTCGGTCTATGCCGGGTGCGTCATGTCGTCGATGCTTGTTCGTGATCATTTATGGATGGGTGTCGCGGCGGGTTCAGTCGCTGGGATGGGTGTCAACTACACTTCGGCAAAATCCATGTTTAAGAAAAAAACCCCTGACAATACTCTTCGGTAGCCGAAGCTGGTACATGACTGTCATGCTTGTCCTGCTTGGGATTGAGGCACACGCTCAGCGCGGCAGGGCAGCCATTCCACTCCAGGCGAGCGACGGATTTTCTCCGGGACTCATGGTGAGCGAGGGCGAGCAACCAGCCCAACCCTCTGCGCTTTCGTAGCAGGATCGTATGCGCAGTAGGCGGTCCTGTTTCCACGGATAGGAACCGGATGCCGATACCCGTACTGTACCGATGCCATCAACTGAAATCAGATAACGGCCGGGATAGGGCCCGAAACTCCAGTTTACGGCACCATGCTCATAACGTATTGCCACGGTCATGGGCTTGCCGACCCCTTTCTCGACTTGCTGGACTGCTTGCCGATGCATCTCGCTGAGATCGAAAGCCATCATCGAGCCGTCCGCATATCGGTAAAACTGTCTTTCAGCCAAGTCCGACGAAGCGAGCGCTCCCAGCACAATTGGACTGTCGCTTACCGTCAGTAGCGACGGTGCCGCATCGTCGAGCCCGTCGAATTTATTGCGGGCATGGCGGATCGTCGTCAATATTAGTGACCAATAACCATCGTCGCCCTGTACGAAAAGGCCTTGGTGCACTGGATCGGCCTTGAGCGCAAAGTGATACAGGGCATCGTTTCTTGCCAGCTCCGGTGCAAGGGCGGTCTGCTCGCGCCGGCTTTCTATTCCGAAGGCAGCCAGCAGACTGACTCCTATGATGATGGCCGCATAAGACCCACGTTGTCTTGGCAGGATGGCGGCAATCAGCGCCGCAATCGCGGCCCAGATCACAAATAAGTAACGGTCGGGCGCGTGAATGCCGGGGTAAGTGGTCAGTGGCACCAGAGGCACTAACAAGACCACGACCGATAAGGCCATCAATTGAAAATTGAGCCGCTTCTTGAATGCCGCGAAAGACCACAGGCTCAGGAACACCAACAGTTCGTAAGAGCCGAGTAGCCTGTTTCCCGTTAGCAGTCGGGGAATCGCGGCGAACTGATCGAGGACACTTGCTAGGTTTAGCCCGTCTCCACTAGGAGTGTAGCCACCGACAAGATGGCCGAGCACCAGATAACGCCATCCGGCGTAAAAGAATGCCACCAAGGCAAAGGGCCAGATCAGGCGAAGGCGTTGTCGCACTGAACCGATAGGAAGGGCGACCAAAACCAGTACCAATGGCACATATACTTCCTTGCAGGTTGTTGCCAGGAGATACAAGAAAGCGGCGGCCGCAAGAGACCACTTTCGTTCCGTGTGCACGGCATGATTCCAGGCCAAAATCGCCAACAGCGAAAACAACAAGCCAGTGGCGTAATGCCCTGTCATCAGGTATTGAGCGACGTAGGCTGTGGGTTTGCCCAGCAAAAACGCCGTTGCCCCGACCAGGCTTTGCGCCATCGGCAACCATATCCGCAGCACCAGATGCAATGTGATTGCGCAAGCCGTGAGAACCAGAAGCTGGTGTGCGTAATGCCAGCGGGGCAAAAATCCAAACAGCGTCAAATTCACGTCATAAAAAAAGACGTTCCACGGCGTTACATTGGCGCCCGACTGGCCTCTGGTTACCGCAGGGTCAAAAAAATACGCCCAAGGCGAATAATCGACGGCAAATTTTAGGTGGGCACCATCGTCGGCACGCCAGAATCCCTGGAGGGCGGTACCGTGGAAAACCATGGCGATGATCGTAAGGACAACGGCAATAAAGCAAAACTCGAGCGCTCTGGAATTGATTCGATGTTTATCTGCGACGGTTTTCACTGTTTGCGCCTCACGCTAAATTGTTCCACATCCTCCAAGCGTGCGGGTAGGTGTGCAGATGATCTGAGAGAGCCGCAAGATAGCGTTGCACAGTGTTTTGGGTCAAGTTTCACATTTGAATATTATTCAAATACGAGACATGGTCTCAATGATGCGCAATGCCACCAATACTACATTGTGATGAGTCGTCTGCTCTCAAGCCATTGAGCTGAAAGCAAGCATTGGCGCGGTTCTTCGTGTGGTGTTGCCTTGAGAACAAGAAATGATGCGGTTCTTCATCGAGTGCGACTATGAAACCGAGCAATGGTGCGGTTCTTCACGTGGCATTGCTTGTTTCTGGCGTTAGTGGCGGTCGTAGCTTGGGAGGGGTGGGTGCGTCAGTTGGCCTGCGGCGCTGCAGCTATCGTGCTTTCCGGTGGCGCTGAAACGGATCGAGTAGCCCCCGAGCGTGGTGTTGGTGCATTCGTCTTGACCTGCGGCAATGTTTCCGACGGGCGCTACTGATATGGTCATGGATGTTCGCAAGTACAATCTAGCGTTTCGTCTGCGCTGACTTTGACCATGAGAGCGTCGTCTATTTTTTCTCTGCTGCTGCTTTGCCTGCCCGCGCTGGCCGGGGCGGATACCTCTGTGCCTAGCGCACAGCGTCAGGCTGAGTTGGTGCGGCTGGTGCGCCAGGATTGCGGTTCGTGCCACGGCATGACGCTGAAGGGCGGGCTGGGTTCTCCCTTGCTGCCGGAAAATCTGCGTGACAAGCCGGTCGATGGATTGGTGGTGACGGTGATGCAGGGGCGGCCGGGAACGGCGATGCCGCCATGGAGCGCGATCATCAGCGAGGCTGAGGCGGAGTGGATCGTGGCACGCTTGGTGGCGGGTTTTCCGCAGGAATGATTTGAGGGTGATGTTCATGTTGAGAAATAAGTCTGCTTTGCTGGGTGCTTGTCTGCTGCTGGCTGCGCTGGTTTTGCCGGGCTGTGCGCAGCAGCCTTTGCGCGGTACGGGCGACCTGGGCGTCATCATCGAGCGGGCCAGTGGCCGCGTCGCGGTGGTTGATATCACTGCACGCACGATTCTCGATACGGTCGATGGTCTTGGCGATTTGTCGCATGCGTCGGTGGTGTTTTCGCGCGATGCGCGCTATGCCTATGTGTTCGGGCGCGACGGCGGGCTGAGCAAGGTTGATTTGTTGCTGCAGCGCATTGATAAGCGTGTGATTCAGGCCGGCAACAGCATCGGCGGGGCGATTTCCCAGGATGGTCGGCTCGTCGTGACGCAGAACTATGAGCCGGGGGGCATCAAAGTATTCGATGCGCAGACGCTGGCACTGCTCGCCGACATTCCCTCCGAATATGGCAGCGAAGGTAAGCGTTCCAAGGTGGTCGGTCTGGCCGATCTGCCGGGCAATAAGTTTGTCTTTTCGCTGTTCGACGCCGGTGAAATTTGGGTGGCCGATCTGTCGGAGCCGAAGCAGCCGAAGCTGACGCGGTTTCACGATATTGGCAAGCAGCCCTACGACGGGCTGGTGACGCCTGACGGGCGCTTCTATCTGGCTGGGCTGTTCGGCGAGGATGGCGTCGCGCTGCTCGATTTGTGGAAGCCGGAGCTGGGTGTGCGCAAGATCCTCGCCAACTACGGACGCGGCGAGGAGAAGCTGCCCGTCTATAAGATGCCGCATCTGCGTGGCTGGGCGGTGGCTGCCGGCCAGTCGCGCGCCTACCTGCCGGCAGTCGGCCGCCATGAGGTGCTGGTGGTCGATACCACGACCTGGCAGGAGGTCGGGCGCATTCCGGTGAAGGGGCAGCCCGTGTTCGTCATGGCGCGGCCCGATGGTCGCCAGGTGTGGGTGAATTTTGCCTTTCCCGATAATGGCTGGGTGCAGGTGATCGACACGCTGGACAACCAGCTTCTCAAGACGCTGGCACCGGGCAAGGCCGTGCTGCATATGGAATTTGCGCCACGCGGTGAGATGGTGTGGATTTCCGCACGCGACGATAACCGTGTTTCGATTTACGACACGACGACTTTCGAGCGTACCGGCGAGCTTTCGGTCATGGCGCCGTCTGGCGTGTTCTTTACCTCGCGTGCGGCGCGAATCGGTTTCTGATGCTCGCCACCGACTCGCTCGATTTCCGTCTGCTCAACGAGTTTCAGCGCGATTTTCCGCTTGAGCCGGCGCCCTTTGCCGAGTTGGCATGCCGGCTGGAGTCTGACGAGGTGGATGTGCTGGAGGCCTTGTGCCGCCTTCAAGATGAAGGCGTGGTGAGCCGTGTGGGCGCGGTGTTCTCGCCGCGCCGCATCGGAGCGAGCACGCTGGCAGCACTGGCTGTGCCGCCCGAGCAGCTTGATGCCGTGGCCGATCTGGTCAGCGCCTGCCCGGAGGTCAATCACAATTACGAGCGCGAGAATGGCTGGAACCTCTGGTTTGTGGCGACTGCACCGAATACGGCACACCTCGACGCGCTGATGCAGGATATTGTGACGCGGACCGCTTGCCCCTTGATCCGGCTGCCGCTGTTGGAGGAGTTTCATATCGATCTCGGCTTCGATCTCAGTGGTGGTGCTGAGCCGCCACGGGCGGTGGCGCGACCGGCGCAGTTGGCGGAAAGTGCATGGCTGCTCGATGCAGATGAACAGCGTCTGATGGCGGCTTTACAGGATGGTCTGTCGCTGGAGTTGCATCCCTATGCAGCGCTGGCGGCGCGGGCCGGGTTGGACGAGGCGCGGGTGCTGGATATGCTGCGCGATTGGCTGGAACGTGGGCTCGTCAAGCGTTTCGGTGTGGTCGTTCGCCACCACGAGCTGGGCTGGACGGCGAATGCCATGTGCGTGTGGGATGTGCCAGACGATCAGGCTTCGGCCCTCGGCCGCCAGCTTGCCACCATGGCGGGGGTGACGCTCTGCTATCGGCGCGCACGGGATCTGCCGGCATGGCGCTACAACCTGTATTGCATGATCCACGGCCGTGAGCGTGGCGAGGTGGAAGCCTGCGTCGCCGAGATTAACCGTCGCACGGGGCTGGTGGCGTATCCGCATAGCGTGTTGTTCTCGCTGCGCCGCTACAAGCAGCGCGGTGCTCGTTATGTCGATGTGAGCGGTGGTGTGGCGTATGTCTGAACTGTCCAGCGCCCAGACAATTGATGCCGTCGATCGGCGCATCATTAACGCCCTGCAGGGTGACTTTCCGATTTGCGACGCGCCGTATCAGGTGCTCGCTGAATCTCTGGGACTCACCGAGGACGCGTTACTCATGCGGCTCAAGACCATGCTCGAGCGTCGTGTGCTGACGCGCTTTGGGCCAATGTTCCAGGTCGAACGCATGGGAGGCGCTTTCGTGCTCGCAGCGCTGGCGGTGCCCGAGGCACGCTTCGAGGAGGTGACGCAGCAGGTCAATGCTTTACCCGAGGTCGCCCACAACTACCGGCGTGAGCATCGCCTCAATATGTGGTTCGTCATTGCCACGGAAACGCCGGACGGTATCGCACGCGCAATCGGTGAGATCGAGGCGGTGACCGGGCTGCCGGTGTTTGCTTTCCCCAAATTGCGCGAATACTTCGTCGAGATGAAATTGCAGGCATGAGTACAGCGGAAAATTTAGCCATCGTCGCGCTGGATGAAGCGGATCGCCGCCTGATCAAGGCGACGCAGGCGGGCTTGCCACTGGTGTCGCGCCCTTATGACGTGCTGGCGGAACAGCTCGGCACGACCGGTGCGGACGTTCAGGCACGCTTGAGCCGCTTGCTGGCGTGCGGCGCGATCCGCCGCATCGGTGCGGTGCCGAATCACTACGCCATCGGCTACACGGCCAA
>CAZAOQ010000150.1:0-7479 GCA_964486795.1 uncultured Rhodocyclaceae bacterium | reverse complement strand
ACTGAATGAGAACGCGTCCTGGAGAAACCACGATCGTGCAAGCTCCTGACCCAAATGAATTCATCGCGCCCCTGCTCGCGCGATATCACGGCAATGCAAGCTACCTCCTGCAAATTCTGCGCGAGGCTCAGGAAGTCTGCGGCTGGCTGCCTCGCGAGACACTGGGAGCAATCGCCGACGGTTTGCAACTGCCGCTGGCGCAGGTCGAGGGTGTCGCCGGCTTCTACAGTTTCCTGCACACACAGCCGTGTGGCCGCTATCGCATCCTCTGGAGCGACAACATCACCGACCGCATGCTCGGCAACCGCGCATTGATGGATGACATGTGCCACAAGCTCTGGCTGGAACCTGGCCGCATGTCTGAGGATGGCCTCGCCAGTGTGGCAACCACCTCCTGCACGGGCATGTGCGACCAGGGGCCTGCACTACTGGTTAATGGCCGACCGATCACACACATGACGCCCGAGCGTGTCGACCGCATCGTTGAACTCGTCCGCAGCGAAACTCCGCTCTCCGCTTGGCCCGTAGACTTCTTCGCCGTCCACGACCACATCCGCCGTCGTGACATCTTGCTCGGCCACACGCTGGCGCGCGGCGATGCACTCCGTGCGGTGCTGGCGCGCGGTGCTGCACCGACACTCGACGAAATACGGCAGTCCAGACTACGCGGCCGCGGTGGCGCCGGTTTCAGCACCGCGCAGAAGTGGCAAGCCTGCCGCGATGCACCGGGCGAGCATTACATTGTCTGCAACGCTGACGAAGGCGAACCTGGCACCTTCAAGGACCGCGTCCTGCTTGCCTCGCAGGCCGATTGGGTATTCGAGGGCATGAGTGTTGCCGGCGTCACCATCGGCGCAAAACGTGGCCTGCTCTACCTGCGTGGCGAATATCGCTATCTGCTCGATCACCTCGAAAATATACTGGCGCGCCGTCGTGCCGAGGGTCTGCTCGGCAGCCACATTCTTGGCAGTGACAGCCACTTCGACATCGAAATCCACGTCGGTGCCGGCGCCTACGTCTGCGGGGAGGAGTCGGCGCTGATCGAGTCGCTCGAAGGCAAGCGCGGCATCCCGCGCAACCGGCCGCCCTTCCCTGTGACCCATGGCTATCTGAATCAGCCGACCGCCGTGAACAACGTGGAAACGCTGGTCGCTGCAGCACTGATCGCCACTCACGGTGGCGACTGGTATCGTGCCATCGGCACGGAAAAATCGGCTGGCACAAAACTGCTCTCCGTCTCGGGCGACTGCGCCCGCCCTGGCATCTACGAAGTCCCCTTCGGTACCCGCGTCGCCGAGGTTCTTGCCGACTGCGGTGCCGACGATGCGCAGGCGGTACAGATTTCCGGCCCTTCCGGCACCTGCATTGCTGCCGACGAATTCGGGCGCCGCATCGGCTTTGAGGACCTTGCCACCGCCGGTGCCTTCATGGTGTTTGGAGCGCAGCGCGACATGTTTGATGTGGCGCGCAACTTCGCACACTTCTTCGCCCACGAAAGCTGCGGCTTCTGCACGCCCTGCCGCGTCGGCACGACACTGCTGAAAAACTGCATGGACAAGATCGACGCGGGTCACGGCAGCGAATACGATATCAACGAAATTTTCCATATCAACCATCTGCTGCAATCGACGAGCCATTGCGGGCTCGGTCACAGCGCATGCAATCCATTGTTCGACACACTGCAGAAGTTTCGCCCAGCCTACGAGCGACGCCTGCGCTCGCTGTCCTTTAAGCCGGCCTTCGATCTCGACACCGCACTCTCCGAGGCACGCCAGATGACCGGCCGCGACGACGCCGCAGCACACCTCGACAGCACCCTGGAGGAAAAGCCATGAGCGACGCACAAACGCCGCTGCCAACCTTTCAGCTCGATGGCGAGGCAATCCCCTACGCACCCGGCCAAACAGTGATCCAGGCGGCTCTGGCGGCAGGGCATTACATCCCTTACCTTTGCTACCACCCCGAGTTCAAACCCCACGGTTCCTGCCGACTGTGCACCGTGACCATCGACGGTCGCCCGGCCGCTGCTTGCACCAGCCAGCCAGCGCCTGGCATGGAGGTCGCCAGCGAAACCGCCGAGATTCGCGACAAGCGCCGCACCTTGGTGCAAATGCTGCTCGTCGAAGGTAACCACTTCTGCCCCTCCTGCGAGAAAAGCGGCAACTGCATGCTGCAGGCGCTCGCCTACGATCTCGGCGTCATGTCGCCCCACTTTCCGCAAATCTTCCCGGTGCGACCGGTAGATGCCTCGCACCCCGAGATTCTGCTCGAATTCAACCGCTGCATCCTCTGCGAACTTTGCGTACGCGCCAGTGCCGAGGTCGATGACAAGAATGTCTTCGCCCTGTCTGGGCGCGGCATCGACAAGCACCTGATCGTGAACAGCCCCAGTGGCAAACTCGGTGACAGCAATTTCGCCGCCACCGACAAGGCAGCGCAGGTTTGCCCCGTCGGCGTGATTCTGCCCAAGCGGCACGGTTTTACCGTGCCCATCGGGAGCCGCAAATACGATCTGCACCCGATCAGCGCCTGCTTCAACAGCGACGCCATCGCGGGAAAAAAGGAGCAGCCATGAGCGAGACGAAACGCAAGTTGAGGGTCGCGACGACTTCACTGGCCGGCTGCTTCGGCTGCCACATGTCACTTCTCGATATCGACGAGCGACTGTTCGACCTAATCGAACTCGTCGAGTTCGACCGCTCGCCACTCACCGACATCAAGCACTGTGGCCCCTGCGACCTCGGCATCATCGAAGGAGGTGTCTGCAACGCGGAGAACGTTCATGTGCTGCACGAATTCCGTCGCCAATGCCGCACTTTGGTCGCCATCGGTGCCTGTGCCATCAATGGCGGCCTGCCGGCACAACGCAACCACCTCGACCTGCGCGACATACTCGAAGAGGTTTATCACACCAGCGTCGGACTCGCACCCGGCAGCATGATTCCCAACGATCCCGAGCTGCCGCTACCGCTCAACAAGGTGCATCCGCTGCACGAGGTGGTGAATATCGACTACTTCCTGCCTGGCTGCCCGCCGTCTGGCGACGCCATCTGGAAGTTCCTCACCGACCTGATTTCAGGACGCACGCCACGGCTTGGCCATGGCCTCCTGCACTACGACTGAAATGGCATCATGAGCTTCGAACTAGAAACCGCCCCAAACCCGGAAAACCTGCGCCGCGTTGCCATCGACCCGGTGTCACGTGTCGAGGGCCATGGCAAGGTCACCCTTCTGCTCGGCGATGACAATACGGCACAGCAGGTGCGGCTGCATATCGTCGAATTCCGTGGCTTCGAGAAGTTCATCCAGGGCCGCCCCTACTGGGAGGTGCCGGTGATGGTGCAGCGACTCTGCGGCATCTGCCCGGTGTCCCATCATCTCGCCGCCTCCAAGGCGCTCGATATCATCGTCGGCGCGCGTCAGATCACGCCAACCGCCGAGAAGATGCGCCGCCTCATGCACTATGGGCAGATATTGCAGTCGCATGCACTGCATTTCTTCCATCTTTCCTCACCCGACCTGCTGTTCGGTTTCGAGAGCGAAGTCGAGAAGCGCAACATCGTCGGCGTCGCTGCCGCCCACCCCGACATCGCGCGCAAGGGCGTACTGCTGCGCAAGTTCGGTCAGGAAGTGATCCGCGTCACCGCCGGCAAGCGCGTGCATGGCACCGGCTCCATACCCGGTGGCGTGAACAAGTCACTGAGCATCGATGAGCGTGACCTGCTGCTCAAGGACGCCTACCAGATGATCGCCTGGAGCCGCGATGCCGTGCAGCTTATCAAGCAGCTTCACCAGCAGAACCCGGCGCTCTACGACGTCTTCGGCAGCTTCCACTCCAAGCTGATGAGTATCGTGGCACCTGACGGCGGCTTCGACCTCTATCACGGCGCGCTGCGCGCACGCGAAGCCGATGGCAGCATCCTCTTCGACCAGCACGACTATCAGAACTACGACAAGCTGATCACCGAGGAGGTCAAACCCTGGACCTACATGAAGTTCCCCTACCTCAGCGCACTCGGTGCCGAGAACGGCTGGTACAAGGTCGGCCCGCTCGCCCGCATACAGAACTGCGACCACATGCCGACGCCATTCGCTGACCTTGAGCGCCGCGAACTGCTCGCATATGCGTCTAGAAATGGTGACGGTCCACTGCTGCATGCCACACTCGGCTACCACTGGGCGCGCATGATCGAGATGCTCTGCGCCGCCGAGACAATTAAGGATTTGCTGCATGACGACGATTTGCTCGGCGGCGATCTCGTCACCAGCGGAGAGCACCAGCGAGAAGGTGTCGGCGTGATCGAGGCGCCGCGCGGCACGCTGATCCATCACTACCGGGTTGGCGACGACGATCTCGTCACCATGGCCAATCTGATCGTCTCGACAACTCACAACAACCAGGCCATGAACACTGCGGTGCGCGAAGTGGCGAAGCGCTACCTCAACGGCCGCGAACTGACCGAGGGCCTTCTTAACCACATCGAAGTCGCCATCCGCGCCTTCGATCCCTGCCTTTCATGCGCTACACATGCGCTCGGCGACATGCCGCTCGAAGTCGCACTCGTCGATGCTGAGGGCATCACCCTCGACCGCCTGCGCCGCGACCATCGAGGCTGCGTGCATCTTGATTCCTGAAACGCTGGTGCTCGCCTGGGGCAACCCCAGTCGTGGTGATGATGCGCTCGGTCCGCGCTTCGTAGAGTGTCTGGAGCCCCTCATCGCGCAACATCCTGAATGGGGTGCGGTCGAATGTCTGACGGATTTTCAGTTACAGGTCGAACACGCTCTCGACCTGCGTGGCCGGCGGCGCGTGTTATTTGTCGACGCCAGCCGCGAAGCCGAATTCCCCTTTACCGTTGCGCCGATCGCCGCAGCGCGCGACGCCAGTTTCACCAGCCATGCGATGTCGCCGCAAGCTGTCTTGCAGGTCTGGCATCAAGTGGAAGATAGTGCCCCACCGCCCTGCTGGCTGCTGGCGATTCGTGGCACACAATTCGAACTCGGCGAGGCGATGAGCGAAATAGCTCATGCGAATCTCAACGCAGCAATGTGCTGGGCAGTAACCTGGCTGGGTGAGAACCTGGCTACTTTGAGTACTGAGTACTGAGTACCGCAGCCACGCCTGCGAACGGGGAGCGCCGCCCTCTTAGCCTCCCGCGACGTGATGCGTTTCCCGTGCGGCATGGTGATGCAGGACCGCATGCTCCGGCTCGACTGGCCCGGGACTGTGGATCTTCTGCGGTAATAGTGAACCGGCAATCATGCCGAAAACGCTGGCCAGCAGACCGGCGAACTGTGCCGGCACAAACGGATCTGCACCACCAGCTAGCAGCAGTGAAAGCCAGACCGAAACCCCGCAGAAAATTGCCGCCAGTGCACCCTGATTGGTCGACCGCTTCCAGAACAAACCCGCCGTCAGCGGCACGAAAGCCGCAACCAGCGTGACCTGATAAGCGCTCTCGACCATCTTGAAAATGCTCGCCGTCGAATTGACTGCATACAGCGTCACCAGGACAGTAAAAACAACGGTGACGCTGCGCATCATCGCCAGTAGCCGACGATCACTCATTTTTCCCATCATCGGGCGCAGGATATTTTCGGTGAACGTCACCGACGGTGCCAGCAGCGTCGCCGAGGCGCAACTCTTGATAGCTGAAAGCAGCGCACCAAAGAACATCACCTGCGCAAACAGCGGCGCTTTGTCCAGCACTAAACGCGGCAGGATCAATTGCGGATCGGTATCAATGAGTTCCGCCACCATCTTCGGATCAATCAGTGTCGCCGAATAGACGAGGAACATCGGCACGAAGGCAAAACAAAAATACAGGCTGCCACCGAACACCGAACCCCACATCGCAATTTTTTCGGTCTTCGAGGACTGGACGCGCTGAAATACGTCCTGCTGCGGGATCGAACCAAACATCATGGTCACCCATGCTGCAGTAAACGCCAGTATGGATTTCAGATCGAGCGCCGGCCAAAACTCAAATTTGCCGGCCTGCCAGGCATGATCGATGACCACGCCCACACCACCGACCATGCCCGAAACCTCGTTGCCAATGTAGAGCATGCCAATAACGATGATGACCATCTGCACGAGATCGGTCACTGCCACCGCCCACATGCCGCCAAAGAAAGTGTAAATGAGGATGGTGATCGAGCCGATCCACATGCCGGTGACTTTTGCGATCTCGCCCCCGGAAACGACATTGAACACCAGCCCGAGCGCGGTAATCTGAGCACCGACCCAGCCAAGATAGGACAGTACGATGGCGATGGTAGTGAGCATCTCAACCGTGCGGCCAAAGCGCTTCTTGTAGAAGTCACCAATGGTCAGCAGATTCATTCGGTATAAGGGTACGGCGAAGAACAAGCCAACCAGGATCAGGCAAAGTGACGAACCGAACGGATCGGCGACGATGCCGCCAAGGCCATCCTTGAGAAAGATCGCCGGTATTCCCAGTACCGTCTCCGAACCGAACCAGGTCGCGAACACTGTGGCCGTAACCATGTAGAACGGCAAATGACGGCCGGCAATGGCGAAGTCCTTGGTGTTGTGGACATTTTTCGCCGCATAGAGGCCGATACCCACCGAGATGACCCAATAAATGATGACGAACCAAAGCAGCATGTCAGCCCTCTGAAGAATGCTAAATGTTGAATATTGAATATTGAATCTCAGAAAAAAACCAAACGAGAAAGCCTTCGTCAGCGCGGCAGGAGTATCAGCCAGCCGACTACGACCGCCAGCACCAGGGCGATGACACCGAGGATGCGGTTCTGACGGATCTGTGTCGCCTGCATCGCCGCCAACTGTGTGCGCAGCAAGGCTCCATCGTCACGCGCCAACACCTGATGCACAAGACGCGGCAGTGTCGGTAACAGCCGGGCCCATTGCGGTGCCTCGTGCTTGAGATTGGTGAGCATGCCGCGCCAGCCGATTTGCTCGTTCATCCAGCGTTCGAGGAAGGGCTTGGCAGTTGTCCACAAGTCGAGATCAGGGTCGAGTTGCCGCCCAAGACCTTCAATATTGAGCAGTGTCTTTTGCAGCAGCACGAGTTGCGGCTGCACTTCAATGTTGAAGCGACGTGAAGTCTGAAACAGGCGCAGCAGAACGCGGCCGAAGGAGATTTCCTTCAGAGGCCGGTCGAAGAAGGGTTCGCAGCAGGCGCGGATCGCGGCTTCCAGTTCCTCAATACGTGTGCCCGGCGGCGCCCAGCCGGACTCGACGTGGGCTTCAGCAACACGCTTGTAATCGCGGTGAAAAAAGGCCAGCAGGTTCTGCGCGAGGTAGTTCTTGTCGACGTCGGACAGCGTGCCAACAATGCCAAAGTCGAGTGCAATATATTGTCCGTTCGGCGCGACAAAAATATTGCCCGGATGCATATCGGCATGGAAGAAGCCGTCACGAAATACTTGTGTAAAGAAGATTTCGACGCCGTTGCGCGACAGCATTTTGAGGTCGATACCCTGCTCAAC
>CAZAOQ010000149.1:0-7575 GCA_964486795.1 uncultured Rhodocyclaceae bacterium | reverse complement strand
GATGACGTAGATGTAGCGGCCGGAAGCCGACATGCGCGAGATGTGCACCGCATAGCCGGTCTTGACGATGCTGCGGATTTCCTTGGTGTCGCCGTCAATCAGGGCGACTTCGCCGGTATCGCGCAAAGTCACCGAGAAGATGTTCTTCAGATTGAACTTGTTCATCTGTTTGGTTGGACGCTTGTCGACCGGAACCATCACCTTCCATGAGTCCAGCGTATCCTTCAGGCTGTATTCGGGTGGGACATCCGGCGTGGTCTGGATGTACTTGGCCATCAGGCTGATTTCATCCTTGGTCAGAATGTCGTCGAAGTTCACCATGCCGCCGTCGGTGCCGTAGGTCAGGATCTTTTCCAGACGGTTCTGGCCGAGTTTCAGCGTACCGCCCTCTTGCGTCGTGCCGTCCGGCAGCTTCTTGCTCCAGTGCGGCTCGAGGTTCTTGCCCGTCGCTCCTTTGCGCAGCACGCCGTGGCAACCGGCGCAGCGTTCGAAATAAATCTTTTTGGCCGCTACCTTCTCATCGGCGGTCAACGTCGGTGCGGTTGGAAGAGCAGCCGCGGTTTCGACGGCTTCTTGGGCGTGGCTGGTGCCGAAAGCGCCAAATAAAGCCAGCGGCAGAACGGCCATGCGCATTGCGCTGCCTGTAATCCTGGATGTGGTCATGTCTATTTTCCCTTTATGAAATGGCAAGAAAAGCTGTACTGAATACTTATAAATTCACATGCGAAGTCTTAAGCTAAACCCTGTTGCTGTCATTGATTTAGATCAACCCGATGCGGGAAATGCGACCGTACTGAACTAACTGTTACCCGGCGTGCGCACCGTATGGCGCGATTTCGTCGGTTGTGTTGCAGCGGGGATTTTTTGCAAGGCATTGAGAGGCATAGTCTTTTCTGTTGTGTCGATCGTCCAGCCGAGCGCGGAGTATTATTGCACCTTTCGTGGTGGCGATAGGTATTGCCAACATCGCTCCACCCTGCAAAATCCCTTCTTTATTGGATGCTTCGATGAATTCCGTGAATGCGTTACTCCGTATTTTCCTGCTGATGTGTTTGCTGCTACCGGCTTTAGCCAGCGCGGT
Organism: uncultured Rhodocyclaceae bacterium; assembly: GCA_964486795.1. GTDB lineage: Bacteria > Pseudomonadota > Gammaproteobacteria > Burkholderiales > Rhodocyclaceae > Sterolibacterium. Next base: position 6,494 of record CAZAOQ010000149.1, on the reverse strand, counting down.
GGAGGCAGGAACCGTGATTGCGCTATCAGGGACGGTGAGCGTGCTTTCAGCTGATGGCAAAACGCGTGTTCTCCAAAAAGGTTCGCCGGTTAATTCCGGTGAAACCCTCATGACAACCAAGGGTGCGCGCGCCGATGTGCGCTTCAGCGATAACTCGATGGTGCAGTTACGGTCCGAAACCCAGTTTCGCATCGACGAGTACGCCTATGTGGCTACAGGCACCGCCAAGCTTGATGGTAACGAGCGCGGTTTCTTCAGTCTGCTGAAGGGCGGTTTTCGCACCGTCAGCGGCATGATCGGCAAGTTCAGGCGCAGCAACTACGCCGTCGTGACGCCGACGGCGACGATAGGCATCCGTGGCACCGACTACACGGCTTCGTTGGACGACAGGCAGGGGCTGCGCGTCAGCGTGGCACGTGGTGAAATCGCACTCGATAACAAGGCCGGTAGTTTCGCGGTTTCGGAGGGGCAGGCAGCCTATGTTCCGAATGCCGATAGTGCCCCGAACTACATGCAGATCAGCCCAAGTAGTGCGGCAGGCGCACAGAAGTCACGAACTGGGAAGGCAAGCGTTTCGGTTAACGGCAATACGCACATCGAGGCAACCACCAGCCGGACCACCGCTGTGGCTTCCGGCCAGGGTAACCGTGCGATTAATGAAGCGGGCGTCATTGGTGGCGATTAAGGTGCTGCTTAAAGGTGCTGCTTAAAGGTGCTGAAAAAAAGCGGCTGCCCTGGCAGCAAGCATTGATGCGGTTCTTCGGGCACCTCTGCAACGCATAGCGAATCAAATGACGGAGCGTCTCGCCGCCCCTTTCTGGCTTCTCTGGCAATGGTCAGCGAAATGCTTATCTCAGCGCCAGACCGACTTGCAGGTGGCGATTTCTTCATCGGTCATCACGGGCTTGATGGTGCACTGGCGCTCTAGCGCTTCCTGCAGGCGGGTACGCTCGCGTGCCGCTTCGGCCTCTTCCGCCTTGCGCGCGGCAATCTTCTCGGTCTTCAGCTTCTCGGCAATTTCCCGCTGCGCCTTGAGGTTGATCGCTTCCTGCTGACGCGCCTCCTCTTCCTTACTTTGCTCGGCGAGTGCCTTGTCGCTGGCCTGTTGTGAGGTCGGTATGGCGGCTGCTTCGGAAGGTGCTGCCGTGGCTGTAAGGGTCATGCCGGAGAGCATGAGGCCAGCGATGACACAGCGTATTGCAGAGTGCAGGGTGGATTGACGTTGTGTCTTCATCATGGGGGCAGTTCCTTTTACTTGGAGTTGGGGCGTGCATGAATGAGGCATACACGGAAGATGATAGTTGAGCCACGGGCGCGCGTCCATGTGCGCACGTGGCTCAAGGCTTAACGCATCAGGCCGGCAGCTTCTTTCCCGGCAATTGCGCGCCCTTGCGCGCGCGCTGGCCCAGGTGCCGGGCGAGGTCTTCACCGCTCAGGGCTAGTGACGAAACCTTGTTGCGCTCGCGGCAGCTGATGGTCAGTTTGATGCCGTCGCAATACCCGCAACTGGCCAGTGTGTTGTGCGCTTCGAGACTCATCAGAATAACGCCTCGCCCCTTGCCGAGCACCTTGATCTCACTTGCGTCAAACATCAGCAGGCGACCATTGCTGCTGGCAGCCCAAATGTGGCTGGCATGGGTAGCGGGAACGGGCATCGGTGGCAGCGGTATTTCGCCCGCCTCGAGGCTCATGAAGGCCTTGCCGGCTTTGATGCGGCTGATGAGATCGGCGACGCTGGCCACAAAGCCATAGCCACCCGTGTTGGCAAAGAGAAACTGCGCATCGGGTGGGGCGGAGAGCGCCTGTGCACGTTTGCCGCCATCCTGCAGCTCGATCAGCGTAGTCAGCGGCACGCCGTCACCCTTGCCGCCGGGGATCGATGACACCGGGATGGTGTAGGCGCGGCCGTTGCTGTCGAGGATGACGAGGGGCCAGGTTGTGCGCGTCTCGAACACGGCGAAGCCTTCGTCGCCGGTCTTGTAGCCGATGCTCTCGGCGGCGATACCGTGGCCCTGGCGCGAGCGCAGCCAGCCGGCCTTGGAGAGGATCACCGTGACCGGTTCGTCGGCCACGCTGGTCTTCAGGTCGCCGCGGCTGCTGGCGGCGGAGAGGTCGGCCTCGATCAATGTGCGTCGCGCGTCGCCGTGGGTCTTCGCATCACCCTCAATTTCCTTGATGATGGCACGGGTCATTGCACTGCGGTTGTCCAGCAGGTTCTGCAAGGTGCTGCGTTCCAGATACAGCTCGCCGAGTTCCTTCTCGATCTTGATGCCTTCCAGACGGGCCAATTGGCGCAGGCGGATTTCGAGGATGTCCTCGGCCTGGATATCGCTGAGCCCGAAGCGGGCGATCAGGCTCTGCTTCGGCTCGTCTGATTCACGGATGACGCGGATCACTTCCTCGATGCGCAGGAAGGCGATCATGCGGCCTTGCAAGATGTGGATGCGCCGGTCGACCTCATCGAGGCGGAAGCGCGTGCGCCGCTCGACGGTGACGTAGCGGAAATCCACCCACTCGGCGAGGATCTGGCGCAGATTTTTCTGCTGCGGATTGCCGTTGAGGCCAATCATCGTCAGGTTGATCGATGCCGAGGTTTCCAGCGAGGTGTTGGCCAGCAACACCGCCATGAAGTCAGCCGCTGTGATCCGCGAAGAGCGCGGTTCGAGAATCAGGCGCACCACCTCGACATCGCTCGATTCGTCGCGCGATGTGTCGAGCACGGCGAGCATGGCCGCCTTGAGATTCTTTTGCTCCTGGGTGATGTCCTTCTTGCCGGTGCGCGGCTGCGGGTTGGTCGCCGATTCGATTTCCGCCATCACTTGGGCGACGGAAACGCCATGCGGCAGCTCATTGACGATGATGCGCCATTGGCCGCGTGCCATGTCCTCGACACGCCAGCGCGCGCGCAGACGCAGGCTGCCGCGTCCGCTGGCGTAGGCATCGCGAATCGCCAGTGGCGGAGAGATGATCTGGCCGCCGCCGGGAAAGTCGGGCCCGTGGATGTACTGGAGCAGATCGCTGAGAGTCGCTTCAGGATGACGGATCAGGTGGATGGCCGCAGCGGCGACTTCGTTAAGATTGTGCGGCGGAATTTCCGTGGCCATGCCAACGGCAATGCCGGAAGCGCCATTCAACAGTGTGAACGGCAGGCGTGCCGGCAGCAGCACCGGCTCCTGGAAACTACCGTCGTAGTTCGGGCGGAAGTCCACCGTACCGCGATGGACTTCGGATAGCAGCAGCTCGGCAATCGGTGTCAGGCGGATTTCCGTGTAGCGCATCGCCGCTGCGCCGTCGCCGTCGCGCGAGCCGAAGTTGCCCTGGCCGTCGGCCAGCGGATAGCGCAGGCTGAAATCCTGGGCGATACGCACCATGGCGTCATACACCGACGAATCACCGTGCGGATGCAGCTTGCCGAGGACGTCGCCGACCACCCGCGCTGATTTGACATGCTTGGCGCCGGCATTCAGGCGCATCTCGTGCATCGCATACAGAATGCGTCGTTGCACGGGTTTCTGGCCGTCTTCAACCTGCGGCAAGGCACGGCCCTTGACCACCGACATTGCATAGGCCAAGTAGGCGCGCTCGGCAAACAGGTCGAGTGGCGCAGCGTCGTCGGGTAAAGGCTCGAAGACTTCGGGCGGCGGCTCGTCGGGCGGGCGGGGCGGTGGTTCCGGTGATTGTTCGGACGATTGTTCTGACGATTGTTCGGCTAGTTCTTCAGCCACTTTTTCAGTCTGCGACTCCGCAGTCAGCGCTTCGTTCGGCGCATCGTCGAAGAGATCGGGGGTGTCACTATTCATTGAAGGTGTCCAGTCGCGGCCTGATTAAGAGCCCTTGACGCAGGGCATCGAGTGTCGCGGTGATTGCGTTGCGGAATGCTTCAGGATTCAGCATGGGAGCCGTCAGTAGCGCGGTGGCTATTGCTGCGCTGTGGGTTCGCTGCGGAGTTTCCATAAAAGCATGAGCGTTCATGTGCATTATAAGCCGCTCAAACTTTGCTGGTTTTGCGCTCTTCCGGAAATTTCAAGACCCCCGATACGACTTGAGGAATGTCATTTCACAATCGTTGAACCACAGCGACGGTGAGCCGCTTATCGCAGTATCGGATCGGGTGTGTGTTTCGTCGCGCTTCAGCTTTGCCGGGGTATTCCGTTAAAGCAGTTAACCTGCCATGGTTCACCCAAGGTGCGGTTGGAAGGAGATTCGCCATGAAGACTAGATTACATATTCATACGGTATCGGTGCTCTCCGCGATGTTAGCCGCAGCGCTGCTATCGATGATGCTGGTCGGCTGTGCTTCAACTTCGACACCGGCGTCGACGTCGACGTTGAGTGCTTCAGGGACCAGCAAGCCTGAACGCAATTTCAATGCGGCCAGTCTCACCGTCAATAAGGACAGCCACGGCCGCCAGGTGTTCGACGCCATTCCACCGGAATCCCTGATGGAGCGCTTTGATGCCTACGACACCCAAGGACGGCTGATCACTTATGTCGCATTTACGGATACCGATGTCGGTGCACTGGTGTTCATCAACGACCGGCTGCACGGGTCGCTCTCGCGTCATGATGCGCAGTCCTTCTATTCCTGTCGCGGCCATGCCCTGGTTGCCAACAATCAGCACTGGTCCACTGAGGTGGTTGAGTGGGTGAATAGCCTGCTCACGCAGGTTCGCCCGGAGACCTCGGTCGAGTTGGAGTTCTCTGGCAAGACCACCGTGCAAAGCCTGAAGGAGGCAACCGAGAATCCACTGGTTGGTCGGATCCGTTCCTTGCTGGGTATCGGCACGAATCCCTTGAACGTCTTCAATACGCTGAACACGGCACGCAACGACTACGAAGCCAGCGAACAGTTCGAAAGTGAATCGAAGGACATGAATCTGCTCACGCCGGGCATGAGTGAGATGCGTCTGGCCGCGATTGCCAAGCCGCAGGATCTAGCCTTTTCGGGAGACGGCATGGTGCTGGCCTACCCGTCGCATCGTGTCGAGTATTTTGTCGCTGACGGCATCATCCGGGTTATTCAGCAGCCTTCGTTCTACACGCTGTCGCGTAGAAAGCCGGCGGTGTTCTATGCGCCCGGCGCGCAGTGGTCGCGCTGTACGCCGAAGGAATGGATGGCGGCGCTGCCGAAGGCGCAGGCGCCGGTACCTGCGCCAGTTCAAGCGCCAGTACTTGCCGAAGTAAAGAAGGATTGATTCGGGAATGCCGGTGCAACGGGCAGTCAGCCAGGCCAGCTTGCGGAGAATGGCGTCCTTGCTTGATCTTGGCCATGCACTGACCTGAAAGCCGCTTCAATGCTCGATCTTAGCGATGCGGTGCCACGAAAGCCACGTCCCTGCTTGATTTCAGCGATGTGGCCTCGCGGAATCGGAAGTCGTTTCAGATGTCGGCTTCGACGATGCTTCCCTTCAGCTCCATCCATGCGCGGCGGCCACCGGATTCGCCCTTGGCCATCAGCAGGCTGAACATGCGCCGCGTCTCGTCGTGGGCACCAGGGCGCTGGGCGACGCGCAGCATGCGCCGCGTCGCCGGGTCCATCGAGGTCTCGCGCAGTTGCTGCGGGTTCATTTCACCAAGCCCTTTGAAGCGGCCGATCTCGATGTGATCGGGGCGCACCTTTTCCTTGCTAAGGCGCTCCTGGGCGGCTTCGAGCTCACCTTCATCAAGCGCGTAGATGCGCCGCGCTGGCTTGCCCTTACCCTGTGCCGCGACGTCGACGCGATACAGCGGCGGCTGGGCGATCCAGACGTGGCCACTGTCGATGAGTCTGGGAAAGTGCCGGTAGAACAGTGTCAGTAACAATGTCTGGATGTGGCTGCCGTCAACGTCGGCGTCGGCCATGATGATGACCTTGCCATAGCGCAGGTTGGCAAGCACAGCGTCCGGTGCATCGGGTGCATGTGGTTCGACGCCAAGCGCTACGGCAATGTCGTGAATTTCACGGTTGGCATAGAGCTGGCCGGCATCGATTTCAAAGGAATTTTGTACCTTGCCGCGCAGTGGCAAAATCGCCTGGGTTTCGCGGTTGCGCCCCTGTTTGGCCGAGCCGCCGGCGGAGTCGCCTTCGACGAGAAACAGCTCGTTGAAGGCGATATCCTCCGACTCACAGTCGGAGAGCTTGCCGGGTAGCACCGCGACGCCCGAGGATTTTTTCTTCTCGATCTTCTGCGCTGATTTCTGCCGCGCCAGCGCCTGCTTGATAGCTAGTTCGGCGATGGCCTTGCCGTATTCAACGTGGCCGTTGAGCCAGCTTTCGAGCAGGTCGCGAACAATGCCCGAGACCAGCTTGACCGCCTCACGGCTGTTGAGTTTTTCCTTGATCTGACCTTGGAACTGAGGATCGAGCAGTCGCACCGAGAGGATGTAGGCCATGCGTCCGCAGGCATCCTCCTGCTGCATCTTGACGCCGCGTGGCAGTAAGGCATGGTGCTCGGCAAAGGATTTGATTGCCTCAAAGACACCGGCGCGCAGGCCGGATTCGTGGGTGCCGCCGA
>CAZAOQ010000148.1:3427-7670 GCA_964486795.1 uncultured Rhodocyclaceae bacterium | reverse complement strand
CTAGCGCCAGCCACCGGTCACGCGCCCCGGCGCCAGTCGGCCGGCCGCCAGCAGGACGACGATACAAACCACCGAGGTGACGATGACCAGCATGTTCGCGACATCGTCCTGCCCCGCCTGCACCGCTTCATAGACGGCGATCGAGAGCGTTTGCGTTTTGCCGGGAATACTGCCGGCCACCATCAATGTGGCGCCGAATTCGCCGAGTGCGCGGGCGAAGGCCAGTAGCAGACCGGCAAGTATGCCGCGCCAGGCGAGTGGCAAGGTGATGCGAAAGAAGATGCCAGCCTCTGAAATGCCGAGGACGCGCCCGGCCTGTTCCATTTGTGCATCGACCGACTCAAACGCGGCGCGTGCCGGCTTGAATACCAGGGGAAAAGACACGATGGTGGCGGCAATCACGGCGCCCTGCCAGGTGAAGATCAGGTTGATGCCAAAATTGTCGTGCAACCAGGCACCCAATGGACCGCGCCGGCCAATGAGCACCAGCAGGTAGTAGCCGAGCACCGTGGGCGGCATCACCATGGGCAGCGTCAGCAGGGTATCGAGCAGGTCGCGTCCCGGAAAGCGCTTGCGTGCGAGCAGGAAACCGACACCGGTGCCCAGCAGCAGGTTGAGCACTGTCGCCCATCCCGCAACCTTGAGCGACAGCGCGAGCGCCGATAGTGTCGGATCCATGCCTATAGCCGTTGATCTACAGCTTGCGGAAGCCGAAGCGATTCAGAATTGCCTGCCCGGCGGCGGAGCGCACGAAGGCGATGAAGCGTGTCGCCTCTTCGCCATTGGCTGCGTTGCTGGTCGCCCCGATCGGGTAGGTGATGGCGATATCCAGCGGCACATCAAAGGCGACTCGCACCTTATCCTTCATGATTGCGGCATCGGTGGCGTAGACGAAACCTGCATCGACTTCGCCGCGCGCCACATAGTCGAGCGCCTGGCGAACATTGGTGGCATTGACCATCTTACTTTCGAGGGGTGACCAGAGTTTTGCCGTATCGAGCGCATGCTTGGCGTAACGGCCGACCGGGACGCTGGCCGGATTGCCGAGGGCGATCCGCTGCAGGCTGTTCTGGCTGAGATCGGCCAAGGTGCCAAGCGACAGCTTGCTGTCTGAAGGGACGATCAATACCAGCGCATTGCGGGTGAAATCCTGACGACTCGTCGCGACGATCAGGTTTTGTTTCTGTGCCTGGTCCATCGTCTCCTGGTCGGCCGAGGCGAAGACATCCACAGGAGCCCCCTTGGCCATTTGCTGAAGCAGGGCGCCGGAAGCGCCGAAGTTGAGCAGAACCTTGACCGCCGAATGCTGCGCTTCGTAAGCCTGGCCGATTTCCTTGAAAGCGTTGGTCAGGCTGGCAGCGGCCGAAACGGTGAGCTCACTCGCCTGGGCACCCAGGGAGCAAAGGAGGAGGCTGGCGGCCAGCCACCAGGCTGAAAGTCGATGCGACATGATGAATCCCTTCAACAATATAAGGGTTCGCAATATATCTTTGAATATAACGAAAGGCAAGTGTGCAACTGAAAACCGGGCCAAAGAAACGCTCACTGCTTTGGCGTTTCTTCGACCCGGTGGGCGGTCAGGCGGTTGCCTTGCGCTTACTTGAACTCGATGATGACCTGATCAACGGCGAGGCTGTCACCAACCTTGGCGGCCAGTTTGGCGACGACGCAATCCTGCTCGGCCTTGAGGACATTCTCCATCTTCATCGCTTCGATGACGGCGAGCTTTTCGCCAGCCTTTACTTCCTGGCCGACGACCACCGCAATTTCGCGCAGCAGGCCGGGCATCGGTGAGAGCAGGAAACGCGAAAGATCCGGTGGCGCCTTGTGCGGCATCAGCGTCTGCAGGGCAGCGGCGTGGGCTGTCATCACCAGCATGTCGGCTTGCGTGCCCCAGTGGCTGACACGGTACTTGAGTCCGATACGCTCGACCTGCATGCAGATTGCGACACCATTCAGTGTGCCTTGGTAGATGTATTCACCGAACTGCCAGTTGCTGCGCACCCGGTGCGTCTCGCCGGCATACTCGATGTCGTAGCCTCCATCGACGGGTCTGGCGATTACCGGATATTGCGTGTCGCCCAGCACCACCACAAAGTCGTCGCCCGGATGATATTCATGGCCAGGCAGCTGACCGGTAATGGTGGCATTGCGTGCCAGATAACTGCGGTGGATGGCCGCACCGACGACGATCAGCATGGCTGGATCGTCGTGCGGCAGGTCGGCAGCGTTGAAACCCTTCGGGTACTGCTCACCGATCAGGCCAGTGTTGAAGTTGCCGGAGACGTAACGCGGATGCTGCATCAGCGCCGACTGAAAGCCAATATTGGATGACACACCGCGAATGACAAATTCATTGAGCGTGTTGCGCATGCGCACGATCGCCTGCTCGCGTGTGGCGGCATGCACAATCAGCTTGGCGATCATCGGATCATAGAACATCGAGATTTCGCCGCCTTCATAGACGCCCGTATCGACACGAACCTGACCGGGGATTTCGCGTGGTGGCATGTATTTCACCAGGCGGCCGGTCGACGGCAGGAAGTTGCGCAACGCATCTTCGGCGTTGATACGACATTCGATCGACCAACCGTTGAGTTTGACGTCGGCCTGAGCAAACGGCAGCTTCTCTCCGGCTGCAACACGGATCATCTGCTCAACGAGATCAAGGCCGGTGATCATTTCAGTGACCGGATGCTCGACCTGAAGCCGCGTATTCATTTCGAGGAAGTAAAACTTCTTGTCCTTACCGCCAACCACGAATTCAACGGTGCCGGCGCTCTGATACTTGACTGCCTTGGCCAGTGCCACCGCTTGCTCGCCCATCGCCTTGCGTGTGGCTTCATCCAGGAAAGGACTCGGCGCTTCTTCGACGACCTTCTGGTGACGACGCTGCAGCGAGCATTCGCGCTCACCAAGATAAACGACGTTGCCGTGGCCATCGCCGAGTACCTGGATTTCGATATGACGGGGTTCTTCAATAAATTTTTCGATGAAGATGCGGTCATCGCCGAAGCTGTTGCGAGCCTCGTTGCTACAGGACTGGAATCCTTCGTGCGCTTCCTGGTCGTTAAAAGCCACACGCAGCCCTTTGCCACCACCGCCGGCAGAGGCCTTGATCATCACCGGATAACCGATGTCCGCAGCAATCTTCACCGCTTGCTCAGCATCCTTAATGACATCGGTGTAGCCAGGGATCGTGCTGACGCCGGCTGACATGGCCAGCTTCTTCGAAGCGATCTTGTCACCCATCGACTGCATGGCGTGCGCCTTGGGCCCGATAAAGATGATGCCTTCCGCTTCCAGACGCGTGCAGAACTCGGCATTTTCAGAAAGAAAGCCGTAACCCGGATGAACCGCCTCGGCGCCGGTCTTCTTGCAGGCAGCGATGATCTTGTCCATGCACAGATAGGATTCCTTCGAAGCCGCTGGGCCAATATTCACGGCCTCGTCAGCCATCTCGACATGGCGCGCGTCGCGGTCGGCGTCGGAATACACGGCCACAGTGAGGATGCCCATCTTGCGGGCCGTCTTGATGACGCGACAGGCGATTTCGCCCCGATTCGCGATGAGTATCTTCTTAAACATTTTGTCCCTCCGGGGCGAAATCCCCTGCGCACGCTGCGCGTGCAAGTCGATTTAGCTGCGCTGCTGCGCCGCGTTGCGGCTGGTCACCCCGATTCGCGATGAGTATTTTATTGAACATATTGTGGTCTCCTGGTCGCGGCAAATTACAGCGGAATGTTGCCGTGCTTGCGCCACGGATTTTCGAGCTTCTTGCCCTTCAGCATGGCCAGCGAACGACAGATGCGCTTGCGTGTTTCATTTGGCATGATGACGTCGTCAATGAAGCCACGGCTGCCGGCGATGAATGGGTTGGCAAACTTCAGGCGATATTCCTCGGTACGTTCGGCAATTTTTCCCGTGTCGCCGATGTCCTTGCGGAAGATGATCTCGACGGCACCCTTCGGGCCCATCACGGCGATTTCAGCCGAAGGCCAGGCAAAATTGACATCACCGCGCAGATGCTTCGAGGACATCACGTCATAGGCACCACCATAAGCCTTGCGCGTGATGACGGTAACCTTGGGCACAGTGCATTCGGCATAGGCGAAGAGCAACTTGGCGCCATGCCGGATGATGCCGCCATATTCCTGTGCAGTGCCAGGCATGAAGCCCGGAACGTCAACGAGCGTAATGACGGGAATGTTGAAGGCATCGCAGAAGCGCACGAAGCGCGCCG
>CAZAOQ010000148.1:0-3351 GCA_964486795.1 uncultured Rhodocyclaceae bacterium | reverse complement strand
TTGATCGAGGAGCGGATGTCGAGACAGCCGGCCAATACCATCGGCTGGTTGGCGACGATGCCGACGGTTTCGCCTTCCATGCGGGCAAAGCCGATGATGATGTTCTTGGCGTAGTCCGGCTGCAGCTCGAAGAAATCGCCGTCATCAACAATCTTGTTCACCAGCTCCTTCATGTCGTAGGGCAGGTTGGGATTGTCCGGTATCAGCGTGTCGAGCGAGTAATCGAGGCGGTCGGCCGGATCGTGGGTCTCGCGGTGCGGTGCCTTTTCCTTGTTGTTGAGCGGCAGATAATTGACGAAGCGGCGCAGCATCAGCAGCGCATCGACATCATTTTCGAAAGCGAGGTCGGCGACGCCGGACTTGGTGTTGTGCGTCACCGCACCACCGAGTTCCTCCGCTGTGACTTCTTCGTGCGTCACCGTCTTGACCACATCCGGGCCGGTCACGAACATGTAAGAGGTGTCCTTGACCATGAAGATGAAGTCGGTCATCGCTGGCGAATACACGGCACCACCTGCGCAGGGGCCCATGATCATGGAGATCTGCGGCACCACGCCGGAAGCCAGCACGTTGCGCTGAAACACATCGGCATAACCACCAAGCGAAGCCACACCTTCCTGAATACGTGCGCCACCGGAGTCGTTGAGACCGATCACCGGGGCGCCTACCTTCATCGCATGATCCATGACCTTGCAAATCTTCTCCGCATGCGCTTCGGAGAGCGCGCCGCCGAACACCGTGAAGTCCTGCGAGAAAACAAACACCATACGGCCATTGATGGTGCCGTAGCCGATCACCACGCCGTCACCGGGAATCTTGGTGTCAGCCATGTCGAAGTCGGTACAGCGGTGCTCAACGAACATGTCCCATTCTTCGAACGAACCTGGATCGAGCAGCAGTTCGATGCGCTCGCGAGCAGTCAGCTTGCCCTTGGAATGTTGCGCGTCGATACGTTTCTCGCCGCCACCAAGGCGTGCCGCCGCGCGCTTGTCGTCTAGCTGACGGATGATGTCATGCATAGGGTCTACTCCTGATTTCTTCGGCACCGGGCCGGATGAATTGATATGGCTGAAGTGTGTAAATAAATCGATTTTTCACGATGACGAATTGCCCTGCAAGGCGGCGAGCAGCTGTTGAGCTGCTGCCCCCGGGGTGGTGCGTCCGGCGGTGACATCCTGGCTCAGTCCGGCAAGGTTGGCCCGCACTGCAGGGTGATCGCGGAAGAAGCGGTGCAGGCCCGATTCGATCAGGTTCCACATCCAGTCAAGCGACTGGCGCTGGCGACGCGCATCGAATTCGCCGGTCGGCTTGAGTACCGCACAATATTTCTCGACCTGCTCCCAGAAGGTGGCGATGCCTTCCTTGTGCAATGCCGAAAGCGTAATCACCGGCGGCGCCCAGTTGGGACTCACCGGGCGAACGAAATGCAAGGCGTTACGCCACTGAGCACGTGCCACCTGCGCGGCCTTACGGTCGATGTCGGCCTTGTTGATGACCACCATGTCGGCAATCTCGACGATGCCCTTCTTGATTGCCTGCAGATCGTCGCCGGCGTTCGGTAGTTGCAGTAAACAGAACATGTCGACCATGCCCGCCACGGTGGTCTCGCTCTGGCCAACGCCGACAGTCTCAACAATGATGACATCGTAACCAGCCGCCTCGCAGGCCAGCATCGCTTCTCGGGTTTTGTCTGCAACACCACCCAGCGAACCCGCGGAAGGACTTGGCCGGATGAAGGCTTCCTCGCGCTGGCAGAGTTGCTCCATGCGCGTCTTGTCGCCGAGGATGGAGCCGCCGGAAACGGACGAAGAAGGATCGACGGCAAGTACGGCCAGACGTTTGCCTTGCTCGATCAACCAGATCCCCAGCGCCTCGATGAAGGTTGATTTGCCGGCGCCGGGCACACCCGAAATACCGATGCGGATGGCATTACCGGTATGCGGCAGAAGGGCAGTGAGCACCTGCTGCGCGCGCTGCTGGTGGTCGGGCCGCGTCGACTCGACCAGGGTAATCGTCTTCGCCAATGCCCGACGCTGGGCCGGCCCACTCGCCAGGACGGCGTCGACGAGATGCTGATCGGCGGCGGACAGCACGGCGGCAGGTGCAGGTATAGACGAGGGCATTTGAGCCATGAGGATCGATGCGACAGGATGCCGACGACTCAGCCGCGCGCCTTGCGAATTTCTTCCAGAACCTTGCGCGCCGAATCCTCGATGCGTGTGCCCGGGCCGAAGATGGCTTTGGCACCCGCGTTGTAGAGGTAGTCGTAGTCTTGCGCCGGAATCACGCCGCCGGCGAAAACGATAATGTCGTCAGCGCCCTGGTCCTTGAGTGCCTTGACCAGTGCCGGCAGCAGCGTCTTGTGGCCGGCCGCCAGCGAGGAAACGCCGACAGCATGAACATCGTTTTCGACGGCGAGGCGCGCGGCTTCTTCCGGTGTCTGAAACAACGGGCCGACGTCGATGTCGAAACCAAGATCAGCAAAGGCTGTGGCCACCACCTTGGCGCCGCGGTCATGGCCATCCTGGCCGAGCTTGGCGATCATCACGCGCGGGCGGCGGCCTTCTTCTTCCTTGAATTTCTCGATGTCGGCCTTGATGGCCTCCCAGCTTGCCTGTCCTTCCACGACACCTCCGTAGACGCCTGAAATGGTCTGATTGTTGGCGCGGAAGCGGCCGAAGACTTTCTCCAGCGCATCCGACACTTCACCGATCGTGGCGCGCAGGCGAATGGCCTTGACCGCGAGGTCGAGCAGATTGCCTTCGCCGGTTTCGGCGCAGCGCGTCAGGTCGGCAAGCGCCGCGTTGACCTGGTCGGTGTCGCGATTGGCGCGGACGCTCTTCAGGCGCGCGATCTGCGAGTCGCGGACGGCGTTGTTGTCGATGTCGCGAATGTCAATCGGTGCTTCCTCGGCCAGCTTGTACTTGTTCATGCCGACGATGACATCCTTGCCCGAGTCGATGCGCGCCTGCTTGTCGGCGGCACAGGTTTCCACCTGCATCTTCGCCCAGCCAGATTCCACGGCCTTGGTCATGCCGCCCATCGCCTCGATTTCCTCGATGATGCTCCAGGCTTTGTCGGCCATGTCCTGGGTGAGCTTTTCCATCATGTAGGAGCCGGCCCACGGATCAACGACGTTACAGATGTGCGTTTCTTCCTGAATGATCAGCTGGGTATTACGCGCGATACGCGAGGAGAATTCCGTCGGCAGGGCGATGGCTTCGTCGAGTGCGTTGGTGTGCAGTGACTGGGTGCCGCCGAATACGGCGGCCATCGCTTCGACGGTGGTGCGCACGACGTTGTTGTACGGGTCCTGCTCGGTCAGCGACCAGCCCGAGGTCTGGCAGTGGG
>CAZAOQ010000147.1:0-7677 GCA_964486795.1 uncultured Rhodocyclaceae bacterium | reverse complement strand
AGTGGAACATCGGCAGCGTCCACAGGTAGACCGAATGTTGTGGCATGCCCCAGGAAACGACGTTGGAAACCGCATTCAGGTAAGCGCCCCGGTGGTGGTAGACGACACCCTTCGGATTGCCTGTTGTCCCCGAGGTGTAGTTGAGCGAGATGGCATCCCATTCGTCCTCGGGCAGCGACCAGGCATAGTCACTGCTGCCTTCGCTGAGGAATTTCTCGTACTCGATGCTGCCGAGAAATTCGCCCCCCGCATAGTCAGCATCATCCACATCGATCACCAGCGGCTTGTCGCCCTTCAGCAGCGTCAGCGCGGTCTTGACCGTCGCTGAGAACTCGCGGTCGGTTAGCAGCACCTTCGCCTCGGCGTGTTCGAGCATGAAGGCAATCGCCTCGGCGTCGAGCCGTGTGTTGAGCGTGTTGAGTACGGCGCCCGTCATCGGCACGCCGAAGTGCGCTTCGTACATCGCCGCCACATTAGGCAGCATGCAGGCCACGGTGTCGCCGCGCCCGATGCCGCGCCCCGCCAGTGCGGCAGCCAGCCGCCGGCAACGCGTGTCAGTCTCCGCCCAGGTGTAGTGACGCTGACCCTGAATCAAGGAAATGCGTTTCGGATAAGTGTAGGCCGTGCGTGCGAGAAAGGAGAGCGGAGACAAAGGAACATAGTTCGCTGGATTCTTTTCGAGGCCGGATGCGTAAGGCTTGCCGGTAGTCAATTCGATCTCCTTGCCCAGTGTTGATTCAGGTACTCGTTTTTTGGTGAGAAGATGCGTTGCAAGGGAGGCGCTGCGTTCCCGGCTTCTCTCTTTTCGCTGGCTGAAAGCCACGACAGGCGGAGCATAATCCCGAATTACCTGTCGTGTCGTCGCACTAATGTTTCGCAATCCTCACCTGCAACTCCACCTCTGTGTGCTCCTCTGGGGCTTCACGGCCATTCTCGGCAAGGTCATCACACTCAGTGCGATTCCGCTGGTGTTCTGGCGCGTCCTCATCGTCAGCTTGTGCCTGTGCCTGTGGCTTCCCGTGTGGCGCCAGCTCGCCGGCCTCACGCGGCGCGATATCGGCATCGCAGCAGTCAATGGCGTCGTCATCACCGTGCATTGGCTCTGCTTCTATGGCGCGGTCAAGATGGCCAATGCCTCGGTCGCCGCGACCTGTCTGGCGCTGGCGCCGATATTCCTTGCGCTCTTCGGGCCGCTGCTGCAGCGTAAGCGTTTCGTCGCGCGTGATCTGCTGGTGGCCGTGATCGCGCTGCCCGGTGTGGCACTGGTGGTCGGCGGCATTCCGCATGACATGCGCGGCGGCTTCGCACTGGGTGCGCTGGCCGCCTTGCTGGCTGCGCTGTTCAGCAGCATCAATCAGGGACTCGCCCAGCGCATGCCAGCACTTGCACTCACTCACATACAAATGAGCAGTGGCGCCCTGCTGCTGGGCCTGACCATTCCGCTCTGGCCGTTGGCTGGTATCAATTTCGCCTGGCCGCAGCCTACCGATCTGGGCTGGTTACTGGTGCTTGCACTCGCCTGCACGCTGGTGCCCTTCGCGCTGATCGTCGTCGTGCTGCGTCGCATCAGCGCCTTCGGCGTGCAGCTCGCGGTAAACCTCGAACCGGTCTACGCCATCGCGCTGGCGGCTCTGCTCCTCGGCGAAGGCGCCGAACTGCGCTGGCCCTTCTATGCCGGTGTCGCGCTGATCGTCGGTGCGGTGTTCGGCTATGTGGCGCTGCATCGACGTGGTTCATCGCTTCCTGATCCGCTGATCGGATGAGTGCTGCGCGGCGCATCGCCCATCTCGACATGGACGCGTTCTACGCCTCCGTCGAGTTGCTGCGCTACCCCGAGCTCAAGGGCCAGCCGGTGGCCATCGGTGGCCGCGGTGAGGCGCAGCCACAGACGCTGGCCGATGGTACGCGCCGCTATATGCGGCTGCGTGATTACGTCGGCCGTGGCGTGCTGACCACCGCCACCTACGAGGCACGCGCGTTCGGCGTGCATTCGGGCATGGGAACCATGAAGGCGGCAAAGCTGGCGCCGGATGCCATCCTGCTGCCCGTCGACTTCGCTGCCTACCGCCACTATTCACGTCTCTTCAAGGCGGCGGTGGCGCGCATCGCACCGCAAATCGAGGACCGCGGCATCGATGAGATTTACATCGACCTCAGCGACGTCCCCGGCGAAACGCTGGCGCTGGCGCAGCACCTCAAGCAGGCGGTGAGCGACGCGACCGGCCTGAGCTGTTCCATTGGCATTACGCCCAACAAGCTGCTGGCCAAGATCTGTTCCGACTTGCAGAAACCCGGTGGCATTACGCTCCTCGACATGGCCGACATTCCGGTGCGCATCTGGCCGTTGCCGGTACGCAAGATCAATGGCATCGGCCCCAAGGCCGGTGAGAAGCTGGCGCAGCTGGGCATCCATACCATCGGCGAGCTGGCCGCCGCCGACCCGGTCTGGCTGGTCGGGCACTTCGGCCGCAGCCAGGGTGTCTGGCTGCATGCGGCCGCTCACGGCATCGACGAGCGGCCAGTGGTGACCGATAGCGAGCCGAGATCGATCAGCCGCGAGACGACCTTTGAGCGTGATCTTCATCCGCACCACGACCGCGCCGTGCTCGGCGAGATCTTCACGCATCTTTGCCAACGTGTCGCCGCCGATTTGCAGCGCAAGCACCATCTCGGCCGCACCGTGGGTATCAAGCTGCGCTATGACGACTTTCGCACGGTGACGCGCGACGTGACGTTGCCGGCAGCGACCGCCGATGCCGCACTAATCCGTCGTGCGGCGGGCGAATGTTTGAAGCGCGTGCCGCTCGATAAAAAGCTGCGCCTGCTCGGTGTGCGCATCAGCGCTTTGCAGTCTGACGATGATGTTCAGATGACGCAGCAAGGTGAGTTGCCACTGCCACCCGGTTTACGTAGGTCGGGTTAGCGCAGCGTAACCCGACAATGGGCGTCGGGTTACGCCCTGCGGGCTCTCAAGTCAGTCGCATTAAGTTGTTGATATTTACAGAACACAATTTGCAGGTGATTGACCTTTGGGACGATTTTTGGCCGCGGCCCAATTACTTCGCTAACCCGACCTACAACGGCAAGGGGTCTGGGCGAATTTATCCTTGCCATAATGCGGGCTGAACATTGTGTTTAATCAGCGCATCGCATGACCTCTCTCATGTCCTCTTACTCATCACTTCTCATCGACGAATGCTACGACCCATTGGTCGAAATCCCGCTGGCATCGTTCGCTTTCACTGATCCGCATCCCTATGTGGTGCTTGGCGCGCCGTATGGCGCAGCTTCGCCGTGGCGCTTGCGCCAGCGCGTGCTCGATGCGTTGCATCGCGCGCAGGACGTGCTCGACGCCGAGCGTCCCGGCTGGCGCTTTAAGCTCTTCGATGCCTGGCGGCCGCTTTCGGTGCAGGCCTTCATGGTCTGGCGTGAGTTCGGCATCCAGGCCGAGCGTGCGGGCCTGTCGCTGGCCGGTTGCGACACGCCGCAGGCGCTACAGGTGCAGGCACCCGAGGTGTATGCGCTGCTCGCCGCACGTGTTTTCGAGTTCTGGAGCATGCCGAATGATGATCCATGCACGCCGCCACCGCACAGCACCGGCGCGGCGGTTGATCTGACGCTGGTCGATGCCTCAGGCATGGAAGTGGCCATGGGCAGCCCGATCGACGAGACGACCGAACGATCCTATCCGCAGCATTACGCCAATGCCACCAATGCCGGCAATGCCGCAGCGCGAGAATTCCACGCCAACCGCGAGTTGCTCAATACCACCATGTCTGCCGCCGGTTTCGCCCGTCATATCAACGAGTGGTGGCATTTTTCGCTCGGCGATCAGATGTGGGCGCAGGCGACGGGTCATCCTGCTGCCATCTATGGCCGGGTACGGTGAGTTCATGAGTTCATGAGTTCATAAGTTCATGAGTGCGGTGAAGCGCGCACGACAATTCCGTGACCCTGCGTAAAATGAACACTCCTCACCGCATTCACGACCGTCTCTTCTCCTCCAGAAAGGCACCGCCATGACACAACCAACGCAATCAATCTACGACATCCCCCTGCAAAGTCTCGCCGGCAAGCCGACCACCCTCGGCGAATACAAGGGTCAGGCATTGCTGATCGTCAACGTCGCCTCGCATTGTGGCTTCACGCCGCAGTACGCCGGGCTGGAAAGCCTGTTCGACAAATACAGTGCGCGTGGCTTTCAGGTACTGGGGTTTCCGTGCAATGACTTTCTTGCCCAGGAGCCAGGCAGCGCCGAGGAAATCCAGTCGTTCTGCACAGTCAATTACGGCGTGCGCTTTCCGATGTTCGCCAAGCTGAATATCAACAGCGCACCGCGTCATCCGCTGTATGCCTTGTTGATTGCCGCACAGCCAAAAGCAAGGCCACCGACGGGTGGTGGTGGCCTACGCGACAAGCTGGCGCAGAAGGATCTGGCACCGAAAAACGACAGTGATGTGCTGTGGAATTTCGAGAAGTTTCTCGTCGGCCGCGACGGTCGTGTGCTCGCCCGCTTCGCCCCCGACGTGACGCCTGACAACGCCGAGCTTGTTGCCGCCATCGAAGCCGCCATCGACGCAACCATTGACGCAACCATCGACGCACCGAACGCATGACACTGATGCATGATGCCCCCGGCTCCATCTTCAAGCCGGATGACGCCCAGCCGGGCGGTTCGGCGGAGCTGGCGATGCTTGATGTTTACATGCCGATGATGAAGTCGGCAGCCATCATCTCTGCCGGGCGTCTCGGGCTGTTCGAGGCACTTGCCCACGGGCCGCTCAATGCCGACGAACTGGCGACGAAGATTGTGGCCAGCCCACGTGGCACAGCGATGCTGGCGGATTTCCTCGTCGCTGTGGCTTATCTGGAAAAGCGCGGCGAGCACGGCGAATTGTTTGCCAATACAGCCAGCACACAGCGCTGGTTCACCAGCGTCGGCCAGGTCGACTACACGCCCGGCCTGCTGTGGACCGAGGAAGCCTGGGGCATGATGGGCGCTTTGAGCGACACCGTGCGCAGCGGCGCACCAGAGCAGACCTTGTGGGAAGCGATGATCGAGCGGCCGCCACTTGGCGCGTTGTTCTCGGCCTACATGGCGGCCTTCGCACTCGACCTCGGCCCCAACCTGCTGCGTCATGTACCGGTGACTGACGGGCATCAATGCCTGCTCGATCTCGGTGGATCACACGGCCTGCATGCGATTCGTTTCTGTCAGCACTATCCGCAACTGGAGGCGGTCATTGTCGACCTGCCCAGTGCTATTGCCGAAACACCGGCGACAATCGCCCGTGAAGGACTGGCCGAGCGCATCCGCCTGCGTCCGGGCAATCTGCTTGAGCATGACTGGGGCTGCACGCCGGACATCGTGCTGTACCTCTCCGTCGCGCACAACCAGACGGCCGAGCAGAACCGCGAGGTCATCCGTCACATCGGCGAGTCGCTGCGCCCCGGTGGCCTGCTAGTGATCCACGAATATCTCGCCGAAACCGAACTGAATCCCTTTCACGCCGCCTTTCGCCTGACGCTCCTGCTCGAAACCGGCACGCAGATCTATCGGCATCAGGACTATGCCGAGTGGCTCACGGCGGCGGGCTTCGCCTCCGTCGCCCATGTCGATCTTGATCCACGCGAGAAGGGCACGCTGATCCTGGCGCGGCGCTGAAAGCCACAGGTAAATTTGCAATGAAATTCGATCCCATTCGCCTCGATATCGCGTCTTATCCCTTCACCATGACGGTGGCGCCGCGCTTTGCCGACATGGATATCCTCAAGCACATCAACAATCTCTCCCTCGCTGAATATCATGAGGAAGCGCGCACCCGCTTTGTCACCAAGGTGTTCGGCGACGACTTCCTGTTCCGTGAGCGTGACTACCGGCTGCTGGTCGCGCGGGCCAGCTACGACTATCTGCGCGAGGCGCATTATCCGCAGCCGCTCGAAGCCTGCGCCGGCCTCGCGCGCATCGGCAACAGCTCCTACGAAATCGCGATGGCGCTTTTCCAGGACGGCCAATGCGTCTGCCTGGCCGACGTGGTCACCGTCTGCGTGACGGCGCAGGGTGCGACGCGCCTGTCTGACGGGCTGCGTGCGGCATTGCAGCCGTGGCGTCTGCGCGGCGCATGAACTGCGAACGCTGCGTATCGGAGCGTTAGTCCGGCCTCGCCCAGCGCTCGCCGACCTGCGCCTGCGCGTACCAGGCCATGAGTTCCGCAGCCTCCGCGCTTTCTGCTGCGGGTGACCAATCCGCCAGATCGGCTTCACCGAGCGCCTGATACGGCCCATGCTTGACCTCGAAGATCACCGCGCCCGGCGTGCGGGACAGCACGGCGTGCCAGCGTCCGGCGGGTAGTTCGATGAGGCGCGCTTCGTTCTCACCGAGACCGAGCAGGGTGCGCGAGCACACCGTGCCGGCATCGTCGAATTCCAGCACGAGAAAGCTCTCAGCGAGCGGATGCAGCATTTCCCAGGTCTGCGGATGGCGATGTGGACGCACATAAGTGTCCGGCTCCATGGCAATCGCGAGACGTTGGATCGGGTCGTCTAGTTGTGGATGCAAGTTGAGATTGGCGCGCCGTCGCGCCGAGGCCCGTGCGTCGGCAGACAGGCTGGCAAGCATCTGCGGAGTGATCTGTTTCAAGGATGTTTCCTCGGTGTGTGATGAACGGTGAAGGAGTGCAACGATACCAGCCATTCAAGACAATTCCTGTAGCATCCGTAGGTCGGGTTAGCCCGCAGGAAATCCCTTGAGGGGCGCTGCGCTAACCCGACCTACAAC
Organism: uncultured Rhodocyclaceae bacterium; assembly: GCA_964486795.1. Classification (GTDB taxonomy): domain Bacteria; phylum Pseudomonadota; class Gammaproteobacteria; order Burkholderiales; family Rhodocyclaceae; genus Sterolibacterium. The sequence goes on along the minus strand of CAZAOQ010000147.1, from coordinate 899 downwards.
GACTGTCCTTTTTATTTTGTTGGGTCGCTCCGGAGTTGCCATGAAACATGATCCCCTCCGCATCGAAGCGGCACGTTACCCGTTTGCCATGACGGTGACGCCACGCTTCGCTGACATGGACATCCTCAAGCACATCAACAACCTTTCCCTCGCCGAGTATCACGAGGAGGCGCGGGTGCGTTTTCTCACCACGCTGTTCGGTGACGACTTCCTGTTTCGCAAGCGCAGCTATCGTCTGCTCGTCGCGCGTGCGACCTACGACTATCTGCGCGAAGCCCACTACCCGCATCCACTGGAAGCGCGCGTCGGCGTAGCGCGTATCGGCAACACCTCCTTCGAACTGGCGCTGGCCCTGTTCCAGAATGGTCACTGCGTCTGTCTCTGCGATGTGATCGGTGTCGCCGCCGATGAGAACGGGCCGACTCCGCTGCCCGCCGAATTGCGTGCCGAATTTGAAAAGTTTCTCCTGCATCGCGACTGAACAAATGATTTCGACGCTGCCTGAAGAACCGCGCCGATGCTTGCTCTTAGGGGCGTATGCCCGGAGAAGCGCATGGATGCTCGCTCTCGGGGCGGTGTGAATTCAGACCTTAGCCCTTGATTCCAGCGCCCAGCCTTGACGCCATGCGCGCCGATGAAACTGGAATTAAATCGAGCCTGGTCCTTTTAATTATGGCTCCTTTAATTAGGGAGACTGGCTGAACGGCGGCATTGGTGACGACATCCTGGAAGGCCAAGCTAAATTGATTTCAATAGAGGCCGCCCGGAGAGACAGCTTCCATGCGCTTCTTGAAAGCATGTGCTCCGAGAATGGCGTGGATATTGGCTCTCAGGGCAGTGGTGATTTGAAATACGGTGATCCCCAGCAGGAGCAGGCCGTTGTGTTCAGTGAAGCCGCG
>CAZAOQ010000146.1:0-7790 GCA_964486795.1 uncultured Rhodocyclaceae bacterium | reverse complement strand
AAGCGGACAATTCATGTGCTACAGAACCGGACAATTCTAAAAACCCGCGACATTGTAGGGGCGAGTTTGTGGAGGCTGGAGGGTGTTAGTGGTGATCGCACCGGCTCCTGTATACTCTGCCGTCGCTGCCCGCAACGGGCTGCGTTGTGGCCTCGGCATCGTTTTCTTTCTCCCTGCATTGACCCATGAAGTTTCCGGCATTCCACTTGCTCAAGAACCAGGTCTCGCGGCTGGCGGTATTGCGCACCTGTGTGCTGGTGGCGCTGCTTGTTGTTGCGCAACTCGGCGCGTTTGGGCATCTACTCGGGCATTTCAAGGCTGCTCACGATGGCGGTCAGGCGCCAGAGGTTTTTTGCGAATGGTGTGCCGCTTATGCACAAACGGGTGCGGCACCGCCCGCATCCACTGCGGTGGTGCTGCCAGTGCTGGTTTTTACGGTGGAGGCGTTTTCTCCATCCGTCCTGCCGCCGCGCCCGCTGCGGTTTGTTGCCTACTTAAGTCAGGCACCCCCCATTCTTTCCTGAAGTCGATCGTCACTTGCGCGCTGCCCGCGATAGCCGGGCGGCGCGGTGTCCATTGTCCATAAGGAAAGAACATGAAATCTGTACGCTTGACGGCACTCGCCGTCATGGTCGCGGCATCGGCCGCACCGGGAATAGCCAGCGCTGATTCGGAAATCAACACGCTGCGGGCCGAGTTCGAGCAGAAGCTCAAAGCGCTTCAACAAAGTTACGAAGTGCGTCTTCAGGAAATGGAGGCACGTCTGGCAAAGAATGAAGCCAGGGTGCCCGCACCCGCAGCACCCGCAGCAACCGGAACGTCTGGGGGGAGTGGTTCGCCGGGTTCGGTCGTGTTGCCGATTGCACAGACTAATGCCAATGCCTTCAATCCCGAAATCTCGCTGGTGCTGCAAGGCGCTTACGTCAATCAGAAGGACATTGCCGACCGCCACATCACCGGCTTTATGCCGCTGACGACGGAGCAGGGTGCACGTGGCTTTACCCTGGGTAGCAGCGAACTGGTGTTCGCCGCCAATATTGATCCATATTCGCGTGGCCGTCTGAATCTTGCCGTTGCCGATGACGCAGTGGAGGTCGAGGAAGCCTGGTTTCAGTCACTGGCGCTCGGTAATGGCTTTGCCCTCAAGGGTGGGCGTTTCGTTTCCGCCATCGGCTATGCCAATGAGCAGCATCCCCATACTTGGGATTTTGCCGATCAGAGCCTGATGTATCGCGCGCTGTTTGGTGAACACCTGCTCCAGGATGGTGTTCAGCTCAAGTGGCTGGCACCGACCGACGCCTATTGGGAGTTTGGTCTCGAAGCCGGACGGGGACAGTTCTTTCCCGGTTCGGAGGCCGGTGGCAATCGCAACGGCGCCGGAAGCTGGACAGCGTTTGCCCACAGCGGTGGTGATGTCGGTGATTCGCATAGCTGGCGCGCTGGCCTCAGTTATGCGGCGGCGCGCCCGCGCGAACGTGCAGCAGATTTGCTTGACCGCACCGGCACCTCGACCCGAACGGATTTCTCTGGCGAATCGAAAACCTGGCTGGCTGATTTTGTCTGGAAATGGGCGCCACAGGGTAACAGCCAGAGCGAGAGTTTTAAGCTGCAGGCGGAGTTCTTCCACCGCGCTGAAGATGGCGCACTCGCCTGCGCGGACAACACGGCCGCCGGTGGCCTCTGCGGTGCTGGCGCGGTTAGCGGAGATGCTTATCGTGCGCGCCAATCGGGTGCTTATGTGCAGGGCGTGTATCAGTTCATGCCACGCTGGCGTGTCGGTTATCGCTATGACCGGCTGAATGGCGGTAGCGTCGATTTCGGTGGGCTGCCATTTGCGACGGATGCCTATCGCCCCGAGAAACACAGTTTGATGGCTGATTATTCGCCAAGCGAGTTCTCGCGCTTCCGCCTGCAATTAGCGCAGGACAAGGCGATGCAGGGTGTGACCGACAATCAGGTCACGCTGCAATACATTCACAGCCTGGGTACCCATGGCGCACACAACTTTTGAGCGGGAGAAAAATATGAGAGCCATTGCGACCATCTTGATGTCATTTGCACTGTTGATGTTGTTCGGTTTTGCGGCACCGGCGGGCGCGACCGTGAATGTGCTGGCCTGCGAGCCTGAATGGGCGGCGCTGACCAACGAGATTGCCGGCGATCGCGCGCGTGTTTCGTCGGCAACCACGGCCATGCAGGACCCGCATCACATCGAGGCGCGTCCGGCGTTGATCGCCCAGGCGCGCCGTGCTGATCTGCTGGTGTGCACCGGTGCCGAGCTGGAGATCGGCTGGCTGCCGCTCCTGCAAACCGAGTCGGCGAATCCAGCGACCCAGAGCGGGCAGAAGGGCTGGTTCGAGGTGTCACAGTTCGTGACGATGATTGAAAAGCCGACGGTGCTCGATCGCGCTCAGGGTGACATCCATCCGGCGGGCAATCCGCACTTGCAACTCGATCCACGCAATCTGCTGCGCGTCGCTGATGCGCTGGCGAAGCGTCTGGCCGAGATCGATCCATCCGGTGCCGCACAGTACGAAGCCCGTCGTGCCGATTTCGTGAAGCGACTGCAAACGGGTATCGCCCGTTGGGAGAAGCAGGCACAGCTTGCTGGGCTGAAAGGTATGCCAGTTTTGGTGCAGCACTCGACCTGGTCTTACCTCGTCGGCTGGTTGGGTCTCAAAGTGGTTGGTGATCTTGAACCCAAGTCGGGTGTCGAGCCGTCGGCCGCTCAACTGGGGCAACTCCTCGAAGGGCTTAAGACGAAGCCGGCGAAGATGGTCTTGCGTGCAGGCTATCTCTCACCGAAAGCGGGTGACTGGATCGCTGGTAAGGCAGGCATTCGCGCCGTAACGCTGCCCAGCACCGTGGGGGGCTCGGCGCGGGCGCGTGACCTGATCTCGTTTTACGACGACATCCTCGATCGGTTGACGGAGGCGGCACGATGAACCTACTGAATATGGATGGCCTGCAGGCCGGCATTCTGCTGCCGGCCTTCGTCGCCGGCTTGCTGGTACTTCTCACCCATGTGCCGCTGGGTATGGAAGTGCTGGGGCGCGGCATCATCTTCATGGATCTCGCCATCGCCCAGTTCGCCGGGCTCGGTATCGTCGCCGCCCATGCCTTCGGTGTCGACGAACGAGGATGGCAAGCACAGGCCGCAGCCGTTGGTGCCGCGCTGGCCGGCGCACTCCTGTTGCGGTGGACTGAAAAGCGCGCGGCGCAGCGACAGGAGGCATTGATCGGCGTTTCCTTCGTCGTGACGGCCTGTGCGGCGATCCTGCTGCTCGCCAAGGATCCGCACGGTGGCGAACACATGCAGGAACTGCTGGTCGGCCAGATTCTCTGGAGTACTTGGCAAAGCCTGCTGCCACTGGCCGGAGCGAGCCTTGCGGTGCTGCTTATCTGGTTTGTGTTGCGGGCGACACGCTTCGCGCCGCTGGCTTTCTACCTGCTCTTTGCGCTGATCGTCACCGCCTCGGTACAGGTAGTTGGCGTGTATCTGGTGTTTGCCAGCCTGATCGTGCCGGCACTGGCGGCCGGGCGGCGGCTGGCTCTGGCTTACGGTATCGGTGCTGCCGGTTATGCCATCGGCTTGGTTGCGTCGGCGTTGTTTGATCTGCCTGCGGGGGCCGCGATCGTGCTGGCGCTCGCGGCTTGTGCGCTTGTCGCGGGGTATCCGCTGCGACAGACGCAGGGCGCGTTGTAGTCTGGCGGATCATCGTTCAGGCGGAAATTTACTCGCTTTGTGATGGCTGGAATACAGCATTTGCTGTATTGCCAGGTGCTGCGGCTGTTGATACTTTGCCCGTGAGGTGCGGCTCCGGTCGCACGCCTCGTCAATGGTCACCGCAGGAGGATGCATGATGGGCCAACTGTCTGTTGAACGGCGCATGACGCCGTCGAATCAGTTCCCTGCAGCTGGTGGGGAATTTTTACGTGAGCGTCGCGCGACGTCAGGTTCTCTGGTCGTCGACCGGCGTGGCATTGTCGTCAGTTGCAGCGATGCCGGTGTGCGCTTGTTTGGTGGGGATTATGCGGATCTCGAAGGCGTCGCACTGGGTAGCCTGATTGATCTGTTTGACCTCTTTGACAGCATTCACAGCATCGCATCGAATGATAGTTTGCTGGATGCCAATATCTCGCGCATTGTCTGGTTGTGCCGCGATGCCGAGTGGCGACCCTTTCAGGCTATTGATGTCTATGGACGACGGTTTCCGGTTGAAGCCCGTATATCGAAGATGCAGGTTGAGGGTGACGACATGTATCTCGTGAATCTTCGCCGCCCCGCGTTGAACGTACTCGCGGTTTTTTAGAACCCGTCCTTCCATTCCCGGATCGCGGCGAACACCTCGACGGCATTCCCCGGATTGGCGGGTAGCCGGCCGCGGAAGCGTGCGGCAGCCTGCTGCACGGCCGGCGCATCCCAGCGCAGGAAGGGATTGATCGCGCATTCCAGTGCCAGTGTCGAGGGCAGGGTCGGTTGCCCGGCGGCACGCAACTGAGCGACGCGTACTGCGTAGTTGGCGAGTTCCTCATTGTCCGGTTCGACAGCCATAGCGAAGCGCAGATTGGCCTCGGTGTATTCGTGCGCACAATAAACAAGCGTCTCGGCCGGCAGCGCCCGGAGGCGGGCGAGTGAGCTCTGCATCTGCGTGGGTGTGCCTTCAAAGAGACGCCCGCAACCTGCCGAGAACAGGGTGTCGCCGCAGAACAGGGCGCCACAGCCCCGGTGGTTTCGATCATAATAGGCGAGGTGTCCGCGCGTATGGCCGGGTACCGCAAGGACTTCCAAACGTAACTCTGCTGAGCCGGTCTGCGATAGGTCGACCCACTCGCCTTCGCCGAGTCCCACGCTCACCACGTTCATGGCTTCGTCGCGTGGCCCGAAGACGGGTACGCCGGGATAGCGGGCGCGCAGCGCTGCGATACCGCCGATGTGATCATTGTGGTGGTGCGTGACGAGAATGGCCGACAGCGTCAGCCTTTCGTGCTTCAGGTATTCGAGCACTGGCGCGGCATCACCCGGATCGACGACAGTGGCACCGCTCCGGTCATCGCCGCGCAGCAGCCAGATGTAGTTGTCGCGGAAGGCGGTGAGCGGGATGATGTGGCAGGATTCGTGGGCAGTTTGATTTTTCATGGCGGCTATTTTCTCGCATTGTTGCATTGTTGCATTCATCCGGTAGCGAACGATGTCTATCCAGGGATTTGATGACTGGCTCGCTTCTCCCCAGGGGCAGTATGTCCTGCAATGGGAGCAGGAGAAATACGATCTGCTGGTCGCTGACATCTTCGGTTTCAACGCCGTGCAGCTCGGTTTGCCGCAATACGATTTCCTGCGTGCTAACCGCATGCCCTGCCGGCTGCGTTGCGACGACAATCACACGGGTAAAGGAGTGGTTACGCTACAGGCCAATCCGCATGCTCTGCCATTTGCCAGCGCCAGTATGGACCTTGTGATCCTGCCGCACCTGCTGGAGTTCCATGATTCGCCGCATCAGATCTTGCGTGAGGTCGAGCGCGTGCTGGTGCCGGAAGGCAGCGTCATCGTCACCGGTTTCAATCCCTTCAGCTTCTGGGGCGTGCGCAGACGCTTTACCCGCACGGCAGACGCTGCGGCGCCGTGGCGTGGCCAGTACCTGAGCGTGCATCGGCTCAAAGACTGGTTTGCGCTGCTGGGGCTGGAGCCGCATCGAGGCAGTTTTGGCTGTTATGCGCCGCCTTTCAGCCTGGAGAATCGCCTGCAGCGCTGGCGCTTCATCGAGCTGGCAGGTAACCGCTGGTGGCCTTACGGTGGCGCGACTTACATCATTCAGGCAGTCAAGCGCGTGCATGGCATGCGCCTGATCATGCCGACCTGGCGCGAGCGCATGGCGCGTGCCAAGGCGCTCGCCCTGGCGCAAGGGAAGACGCAGCCACAGCCCAGTTCGCGCATTAGTACCAATCGCACTAATTGCACCAACCGCATCACAGAAAACGACATCGAGGGAATATGAGCGAAACACAAGCCGCGGAAAATACGGCATCCACAGACGAAATCGTCGACATCTACACCGACGGTGCCTGCAGTGGCAACCCCGGTCCAGGCGGCTGGGGCGCGATTCTGCGCATGGGCGCGGCAGCAGACCGTGTCGAAAAGGAAATGTTTGGTGGCGAGGCAGCGACCACCAACAATCGCATGGAGTTGATGGCCGTGATCGAGGCGCTGAAGGCACTCAAGCGGCCCGTGCGTGCGCGTGTGCACACCGACTCGCAGTACGTGCAGAAGGGCATCAGCGAGTGGATCCACAGCTGGAAAAAACGTGGCTGGCGCACGGCCGACAAACAGCCGGTGAAGAACGCCGATCTGTGGCGCTTGCTTGATGCGGAGGCGGCGCGTCATCACGTCGAATGGCTCTGGGTGCGCGGTCATAACGGCCACGTCGACAATGAGCGTGCCGACGTGCTAGCGCGCCGTGGTGTCGATAGCATCCGTAACGCCGGTCGGCAGGGGGACTGATCATGCGCCAGGTGGTCCTCGATACGGAAACCTCCGGCCTTGACTACAAGAAGGGTCATCGCGTCATCGAAATCGGTTGTATCGAACTTGTGAACCGCAAGACGACACCGCATCGCTACCACGTCTATCTGAACCCGGAATTCCAGATCGACGCCGCCGCGCAGGCGGTGCACGGGTTGAGTAACGAGGATCTTGCCGACAAGCCGAAGTTCGCCGAGGTGGCCAACGAGTTCATCGAATTCATTCAGGGCGCCGAGCTCCTGATCCACAACGCAGAGTTTGACCGTGGCTTTCTCGATAACGAATTCGCACGGCTTAACAAGCCGCCGCTGGCCAAGATTGCGGCGAACATCGTCGATACGCTGAAGCTGGCGCGCGACATGCGACCGGGCCGCCGTAACTCGCTTGACGTGCTGTGCAAGGAGTTCGCTGTCGATAACTCCGGCCGTCAACTGCACGGCGCGCTGCTCGACGCCGAGCTGCTTGCCGAGGTCTATCTGGCCATGACGCGCGGCCAGGAAACGCTGCTGATGGATCTTGAAGACACGCCGGCACATGTGCTTACCGAGGCCGGCGGTGATGCGCAGCTGCCGCGCATCGTCCTGCGTGCCACCGCCGAGGAACTTACCGAACATGAGCGCGTGCTCGGCGAAGTGGCCAAGGAAAGCAAAGGCAAGTGCCTGTGGCTCGCCAAACGGTCAGCTGAGGTGACCGCAGCACCTTCAGAGGTAACAGCGGGGTGAGTGTGTTTGTGGAGAGCAAGTATCCATGACCTTCTCCAATGGTCGATTGGCTGAAAGCAAGCATCCATGCGCTTCTTCGCATATCACCTTACGGAGAACAAGTATCCATGCGCCTTTCGACGATGTGCTCTATATGTAAAAGGCTTGTTGGTCCAAACACCCGGCCCCAAGCAATGCGGCGAACTACGCCTGCCCTGATGCGGGCAACGGAGGGCAACGCGATGAACGCGTATCGGCAATATGTATGGGGGAGTGGTGGGCGATAGTGGGTTCGAACCACTGACTTCCACCGTGTGAAGGTGGCACTCTACCGCTGAGTTAATCGCCCGAAAGAGTAGCCGGCAATTATACGCACGGCACCACGGAGACGCAACAGAATGCTGATATTTATGCACTGCCGCATCCCTTTCTGCTAGAATGCGCGGCTCATCCGGAGAGGTGGATGAGCGGTTTAAGTCGCACGCCTGGAAAGCGTGTGTAGTAGCAATACTACCGCGGGTTCGAATCCCGCCCTCTCCGCCAGTAATACCCTGAAAACCCGCACTGCC
>CAZAOQ010000145.1:0-7801 GCA_964486795.1 uncultured Rhodocyclaceae bacterium | reverse complement strand
GCGCCAGGATCCGGACATCATCATGGTCGGCGAAATTCGCGATATCGAAACGGCAGAAATGGCGATCCAGGCGGCGCTCACCGGCCACCTGGTGCTGTCCACGCTGCACACCAACGATGCGCCGTCGGCGATCACGCGCTTGCTCGATCTTGGCGTGCCGGCCTATCTGTTGAATTCCACCATCATCGGCATCATGGCGCAGCGCCTGCTGCGCACGCTCTGCCCGCATTGCAAGAAGGCCGGCGGCATGCGCGCCGAGGACGAGGCAGTGTGGAATGAACTCGTTGCGCCGTGGAAGTCAAAAAAGCCGTCGCAGATCTACCGCGCGGTCGGTTGTCTCGAATGCCGCATGACCGGCTTTCAGGGCCGCGTCGGCATCTATGAAATCCTGCCGCTGTCGCCGGAGATCAAGAAGCTGATCGTCCATGAGTCTGATCTCGCGCGCATCCACGAGCAGGCCGCGCGCGAGGGCATGAAGCCGCTGCGCATCTCGGGTGCCATCAAGGTGGCAGCGGGGCTGACGACCATGGAAGAGGTTATGAAGGTCGCGCCGCCGGGCTAAAAACCACATTGTGCATTGCCATGAAACCTTTTATTGGCGCGGCTTTCCATAGGGGGCACTGCGGAGAACGAGTAAACACGCCATTCTTCACGCAGTGCATCGCCAAGATCGTTTATCCATGCGCCTTTCAGGGTAGCGGCCTGGTGCGTTTGCCACACTTTCCCCCTTTACCTCTCCACCAGCCATCATGAAGATCTGGGTCGATGCCGATGCCTGTCCAGCCGTCATCAAGGAAATCCTCTATCGGGCGGCGGACCGCGCGCAGCTGCCGCTGACGCTGATCGCCAACCAGATGTTGCGTGTGCCACCCTCGCCGTGGATTCGAGCGCTGCAAGTGCCTGCAGGCTTTGACGTCGCCGATCAGCGCATCGTCGAAGAGGCGGTTAAGGGCGATCTGGTCATTACGGCCGACATCCCGCTTGCCGCGCTGGTTGTTGCCAAGGGCGCCTGGGTGCTCGATCCGCGCGGCGAACTGCTCGATGCCGGCAACATCCAGGAACGACTGACCCTGCGCAACTTCATGGAAAGCCTGCGCAGTGGCGGCGTTGACACCGGCGGACCGGCGACCTTTTCCGCGGCGGATCGGCAGGCTTTTGCGAATCGCCTCGACAGCCTTTTGGCGCGGCGGCCGCGGGTTTAGCAATAGGCTAAACGCAGCCGGCCACAGACCCGCTTATTTCCGCCACGGCAGCATGCGTGTCAGCGTGTTGTCATGCCGCAGGTAATGGTGATACAGGGCAGCCACTGCATGCAGACCGATCAGGAAATAGCCGGTCGTTCCGACGAATTCATGGACTTCCTTAATCTGCTTGGCGAGATCTTTGTTTTCAGCGATCAGCGCCGGCAGTTCCAGACCGAAGAAAGGAATCGGTGTTCCGGCAGCACTGAGCATCAGCCAGCCGCTCAGTGGCATGCCGATCATCAGCAGATACAGCGCCAGATGCAGCAGCCCCGAGGATTGTTGTTGCAGCTTCGGTAGCTCCGGCACGATGGCCGGCGTGGGGCCCGACAATCGCGCTGCGAGGCGCAGCCAAACCAGCGCGAAGACCAGCAGGCCGAGCATGAAGTGCCAAGTCTTTAAGGCCTCGCGAAGATAGCTGCCTTTTTCGAACAGCTCATGCAGGTTGATGGTGCCGTATAAGGCAATGAACAGCAGTACCATCAACCAGTGGATGCCGATGGATAGTGAGCCGTAGCGCAGTGTGGAGTTTTTCAGGTTCATCGTTTATTCCCTTTCAATTTAGGCTGTGTTGTGAATATCGTGACCCGGATCAGGCTGCCCGGTATCCGGTATCCGGTATTCGTAGTGCTGTATTTCATTTTTTTGCTTGCTTGCGTTTGTCCCCGGATTAACGCATCTCGAATGCTTCCTGATGAAAGCGCGGCCGCCAGCCCAGGGTGCGAAGACCTGCACGCAGTGCTTCGGCCAGTCCGTTCGGGCCGCAGAACCAAATTTCTGCATTCTTCGCTTCACCCAGCGATGCCGCGCTCAGGATCGCTCCCTGGCGCGCATCATGGATATGCAGTTGAACACCCGGTAGTGTGGCACACAGTGCTTCCAGTTGGGGCACGAATGCATCCGTGGCCTGATCGCGGGTGCAGTAATGCAAGTCGGCAGATAAGGTATTTTGCGGCTTGTTCTGCAGCGCATCCAGCCAGGCGAGGAAGGGCGTGATGCCGATGCCACCAGCAATCCATATCTGGCGCGCGCGCGGGTTGTGGCGGTTGATGTCGAAGCGGCCGTAAGGGCCTTCCACATGTACGGTCTGCCCCGGCTGAAGGCGCGTGGCCAGCTTGTTGGTGTAGTCGCCCAGCGCCTTGATCTGGAAGCTGATTGTCATGTCGCCGTGGTCCGCGCTGGCGATGGTGAAGGGATGCGCGCCCTCGCTTCCGTCGAAAGTGACAAAGGCAAACTGCCCGGGCTGATGGCCGCGCCAAGCTTGATCGAGGCGGCACTGCACGCTGGTGATATCGGGTGAGGGATGTTCGACGGAAATGATTTTGCCAGCGGTTTCGCGAGCACGGCCGATGCCGCCCAGCAGCGAGCGGATGGCGCCATAGACACCGACGGTGAGCAGGGCAGCCAGCAACGCACCGGCTGGCTGCGCCCAATAAGCATGTGGCGCGAGCAGCGCCGCGTGGAATGCCAGCATCAGGTAAATGACCGGCATCGCACGGTGCAAAAAACGCCATGAGCGGTAAGGAAACTTTTTCCACAGCGTGATCGCCAGCATGGCCAGCAGGGCGTAAATCGCCCATTCACCCATGTCTTCACCGAGGTCGCGCATCGCATCCAGAATGCTGGAGAGATTTTCTTTTGGCACACGGCCGGCGCGGCCTATTGTGGCTTTCAGGATGTCGCTCGACATTTCGATCAGCCAATGCACTGCTGCAAAGGAGACGGCCAGGATGCCAGCCCATTTGTGGGTGCGATAGATGCGATCCATTCCACCCAGCGGTGCTTCCAGCCACACCGGTCGCGTCGCCAGCAGCATCGCCAGCGACATCATGGCAATCGACAACAGACCACTCAGGTAGAGCGCTTCCTGGCGGGCAGCCCACAGCGGATGTACGCCGGCCGGTGCGGCGGCGTTGAGAACATCGAAGCCCCAGACGAGAGCGACCAGGGCGGACAGACCGACAAGCAGGGTTTTCATGGCGACTCGCTCAGGGAAATTGAAAATATTGGGTGATCGGCCCGTGTTCGGGCCGATCGTCATTGCTTATTTGTTTGCTGGTGCTGGTGCTGGGGTTTGGGTTGGGGCGGCCGGTGTGTCTTTTTGCGGTTGATCGTCACGGCAGCGGCGCTCGTTGCAATCGATGAAAGTGGCGAGCGCGTTGCCGCGCTTGGGTCGATCGGCGCTTGTTTTGTTGCGCTTGTCATGGCTGCCGCGATCCGTGATTTCGCCGGTCTGCGGGCTGACATAGAGCTTGCTCCGCTCGCCATTGCGATTGGTCGCACGAACTTTGTAGCTGCCATGTTCGCGTTCGATCTTCTCGATGTCCCGGTAACCAGCGGCTTCGAGTTTGTCGATGACATTCTGGATCGGCAGCCACTGGCGCTCGTCAGTCGTGGCTGTGCGCTTATCGTCGGCAAAGGAGGGGGCCAGCATGAAGCCGCCCACAGCAAGGCTGGCACCGAGAAGCATGGAAGAAATCATTGTTGAGCGTTTCATGATGTGAACCTCCGTATGTGTTTTTTGTGGGTCGCCTGACGACCTCAACCGTGAATCAATTTTGCATGCTCTGCGCTGAACCGCCCCTGAAGACCTTGTTCAGATGACGTTCATAAAACAGGTTCAAGTACAGAAAGCTCAGTCGTTGTAGTAGCCAATTTCGGCATCGGCATGGCAGGCCACGCAGTTAGTCTTGCTGCGCACATCCTTGTGTTTCCACTCCCAGTCAGGCACTTTGCGGTGCTCTTTGACCCATCTGGGCAATTCGGTGATGCGTAGCGGCGTACTTCCTGTATTCGCCGCTGACACGCCACGCAGCAGCTTGCTGCTGAATGGCTGACCCGCTTTGTCGGCGGCATTGGCGACGAGATAGTCGGTGATCCTGGCGGCAGTTGCCGCATCGACAGTCGCGTCATCACCGAAGTGATTTTTCAGATCGGCCATCATGCGTTTCCAGGAACTGGCTGGCAGCATCGATGGCGCGAATGCCAGATGGCAACTGCCGCACTCTTCCTTGACCACCGGGTCGGTGACCGGTGGATAGTAGTGGCTGCCACCGGCCTGTGCCCGGCCAAGGATGAGCATTGAGAAGCTGAGAATGAGCAGGCCGAGGGCCAGTGGGCGATAGGGGATATTCATGGTGGTTCTCCGTTTATTGATGGGTAGTTACTGGCTGAACATGAAGCTCAACCAGTCACCCTTTTCCTGAGCGCTGCATTCGCGTCCGAGCACTTCGGTGCAGTTGCGCTTGAACCACTTTTCAACCTTTACCGGATCGGTGTAACGTGACGGCGCTGCGGACAGCGCCATTGGGTTGATCTGCTTACCAACCAGCGTGCGGCCAGCAGCGCGGGTATCCTTGCCGTGGCATGAAGTACACGCCGGCGTGTCGGCTTTTCCGGCAGCAAAGTTCTGCATGTGTAAGGTCTTGCCACGCTCGGCGGAAAAGCCCGAGAAGGTTGACTTGCCAGCCTTGGCGGCGCTGGCATAGCTGCCAAGCAAATCCTCGCGTGGCCCGGCGATACTTGTTCCGGAAAATGTGAATGCCAGGGTGGCGATGAATACAGTGTTGGTCAGGTTTCGAAGCATGGTTTTCTCCTCGGTTGAATCACGGTGAGAGGCACTATGCGCGGGGCAAACTGAACGGAAAGTGAATCTCTTGTTCATCTTGCGTTCATTTTTGCGAGCCTATAAAGAGGGCGTACTGAAACAGTGAATCCGGAGCTTGCGATGTGCAATCGATCTTCAAACCGAAATTGGCGCATGTGGATGCTTCCACTGTGGGCAGCGATGCTTGCCTGCTGCAGCGTGGCAAGTATCGCGGGCGACGATCATGATCGTGCCCGGCAGGCGCTGGAGGCTGGCGAAGTGCTGCCCCTGCAAACCATTCTTTTACGGCTTGAGCGCGAACAACCGGGGCAGGTGCTGGATGTCGAACTGGAGCGTAACCACGAGCATAGCCAAGGCAGCCCGCCAGACCGCTGGGTCTACAAGATCAAGTTGCTGCGCAGTGGCGGCGCCCTCGTTAAACTGAAGGTTAATGCCCGCGATGGGACGATCATCAGTAAAAGGAACAAGGGTGGACATGGCGGTGAACATGAACAGAAAGAAACCCAACGCGACGGAGATCGACGCTGATGCGGATTTTGGTCGTTGAAGACGAACCGACATTGCGGGCTCAGTTGGCCGAGGGCATCGGTGCGTCCGGCTATGCGGTAGATACGGCGGACAACGGCAAGGACGCCCACTACATGGGCGATACAGAGCCCTACGATGCGGTGATTCTTGACCTTGGCTTGCCGCAGATGGATGGCCTTTCGGTCCTCCGGAAATGGCGTGCTGATGGCCGCCTGATGCCGGTGCTGATACTCACGGCACGCGACGGCTGGCACGAAAAGGTGGCTGGTATCGATGCCGGTGCCGACGACTATCTGGCCAAACCATTTCACATGGAGGAGCTGCTGGCCCGGCTGCGCGCACTGATCCGCCGGGCGGGCGGCCATGCCAGCGCCGAACTGGTCTGTGGGCCACTGTCGCTCGATACCCGTAACAGCCGCGCCTCGGTGTCCGGTCAGGCGCTGACGTTGACCAGCCACGAATACCGCGTGCTCGCCTATCTGATGCACCATCGCGACGAAGTGGTGTCGCGCAGCGATCTCGTCGAGCATATCTATGCTCAGGACTTCGATCGTGACTCGAACACGGTCGAGGTCTTTATCGCCCGGCTGCGCAAGAAACTGCCGCCGGGCTTGATCGAAACCGTACGCGGCCTGGGTTATCGCCTCACGTCGCCGCAATGACAATGCAATGACAACTCAATGACAATGAGTGCGCCTTTCTTGCGTCGATCGCTGCGCATTCGTCTGCTCGCCGGTACCCTGTTCTGGATCGCCGCCACAATACTCGTTGCCGGATGGGGCTTGGGCAGCCTGTTTCGCCAGCATGTGGCGACACAGTTTCATGCCGAGTTGCGCACGCATCTCGATCAGTTGACCGCTCAACTCACCCTCGATGAGCAGGGGCAGCCGAAGCTCACCCTTCCTCTCAGCGAGCCGCGCATGAGTCGCCCTTATTCGGGGTATTACTGGCAAGTTGATTTGGTCGGTGATCCCACCGTCGGCCTGTTGCGCTCGCGCTCGCTCTGGGACTATGTACTGCTTGTGCCGCCGGATACGCCTGCCGACGGTGAGATTCATCAGCATCGAATTGTCGGGCCGCAGGGCCAGATGCTCGGCATGGTTGAACGCAGTATGCGCATCGACGATACGCCGGATGGCAAGCCGCGAACTTTCCGACTGATCGCGGCGGCCGACGAAAGCCTGATGTCTGAACCCGTCAGCCGCTTCAGTGGCGCCTTATGGCTCGCACTCGGCTTGCTGGGGGCTGGCATGGCCGCAGCGGCATTGATGCAAGTCTTTGTCGGGCTGGCACCATTGCGCACGCTGCGAGATGCACTTGGCAAGGTGCGTAGCGGTGAGGCGCAACGGCTCGAAGGCGAGTTTCCGGTCGAGGTCATGCCGCTGATCGAAGATTTCAATACCGTGTTGGCACAGAACACGGAAGTCGTCGAACGTGCGCGCACACAAGCGGGAAACCTTGCCCATGCACTCAAAACGCCGTTGAGCGTGCTGGCCAATGCAGCGCGCAGCCACACTGAACAATGTCCAGAACTGGCTCATCTGGTGGCCGATCAGATTGATATCGCACGCCGTCAGGTCGACTACCATCTCGCCCGTGCTCAGGCGGCTGCGGCCACACGCATGCCCGGAGCAAAGACGCTGTTGCTGCCGACAATCGAGGGCTTGGTACGCGCCATGCGTCGTATTTATGCCGAGCGGCAGATCGAGCTCACCATTCGGGATTTCCCGGCATCGCTGAACTTTCGCGGTGAAGCGCAGGATCTGCAGGAAATGCTCGGCAATCTGCTCGACAACGCCTGCAAGTGGGCTGCGCGAAACGTCGAATTGAATGTATTGAGCAATGGGGCCACGTTCACTGTAACGATCGACGACGATGGCGCGGGGCTTGCCGCCGATCAGCGGGAAGCAGTGATCCGTCGGGGTGTGCGTGCTGACGAACAGGTTCCCGGATCGGGCCTCGGCTTAGCCATCGTTGATGATCTTGCGCGACTCCATGGCGGAAAGTTGGAACTGACCGATTCACCTCTGGGCGGCTTGCGCTCAGTGCTCACATTGCCGGCGAGTCAATAGCGAGAACTCGAATTGCTTCGGGTATTCGAGTCGATTTATTTATTGCGTGAGTCTGAGGCAAGGCTTCGAGTTTTTCAGCCAAAGAGTGGATCATCGCAAACGCGGGTTGCGGGCCTCGGAAGCACTCGCCGGTGGGGCGATTGAAATTGCTACCGATACTCTCGAATTCAACCGCCAGAAACGAAAAACCCCACAGAGCGCTCGGCTCGGCGGGGTTATCGTCCGGTCAAAGACCGGTTTTGCCAGTATTACTGGCGGAGACGAAGGGATTCGAACCCTTGATCCAGGTTTTGCCCGGATGCTCCCTTAGCAGGGGAGTGCCTTCGACCTCTCGGCCACGTCTCCGAACTCTG
>CAZAOQ010000144.1:0-7830 GCA_964486795.1 uncultured Rhodocyclaceae bacterium | reverse complement strand
GTGCCGGCATTGCCGAGGAACAACTCGGCCTCGCGCACCGGCAGCACACCGTCGCAACCACTCACCTTCAGCACCTGCGCGCCATAGGACGCCGTCTGCACACCGAGCTTTTGCAATGCATCTAGCATCACGCGAGTGTCGTCGGAATCGAGCAGATCACGAATTTCGGTTGTGCCGTCGGCCACGGCAGCGAGCAGCAGCACACGATTGGAAATACTCTTTGAGCCCGGCAGACGCACGCTGCCGGTAGCCATCGAAGCAGGAGGGAGATCAAGAAAGTCCATCGTTGTCATTCTGGAAAATTCGACGCAAATTCGTCGCAAATTTGTATCAACTGACGCAACCGGCTGCTGCCGATTTTGCCGCAGGGTCCTTGTCGGCAGCGATCAGCGCGCTGCGTTTGGCCACGACCTCGGCCAGCATCGACAGCGCGATCTCCGCCGGCGACTGGCTGCCAATAGGAATTCCGGCCGGAGCATGAAGCAGGTCGATCTGCGCCGGTAACAGATCGAAGAGACCAAGACGGATGCGTCGCTTGGCACTGGTGCGCGGCGAGCCGAGTGAACCAATATAGAAAGCATCCGACTTCAGCGCTTCGAGCAGCGCCATGTCATCAACCTTAGGGTCATGTGCTGTGGTCACAACGGCTGTGCAGGAATCAATGCCCAATGCGAGGATCGCGTCATCGGGCATGCCTTCCAGCAGCACGGCATCCGCTACGTCCCACTGGCTGCGGTATTCGAGGCGTGGGTCGGTGACATACACGCTGAAATCCAGCATTAGCGCCATACGCGCCAGATAGCGCGCCAGATGCCCGGCGCCAACGATGACCAGACGCCAGTTCGGCCCATGCACACTGCGTAGCACTTCGCCGTCAAAGCCGAATTTATCCCCACGTCCGGCCTCACTCACCGTCGCTACTCCGCTCGCCATGTCCAATGTACGGCTGACACGCCGACGCTCGCGAATTTCGGCGACGCTGCGTGCAATGCCATCCACATCGCGAATCGGCTCGACCGCCACCACCATCGTGCCGCCGCAAGGCAAACCGAAACGTCGCGCCTCATCGGCAGAAACGCCATAGGAGGTCGTATAGGGCTTCTCCGGAAACTCACGGTCGATACGCGCCACCAGATGCTCTTCGATACAGCCGCCAGAAACCGAACCGACGAAGCGACCGTCCTCAGCCACCGCCAGCAGCGAGCCAACCGGCCGCGGCGCCGAGCCCCACGTCTCCACGACCGTCACCAGCGCCACGTTCGAGCCTTCGTTGAGCCAGGCGAGTGTATTTTCGAGTACGTAAAGATCAGAGGAATTCATGATTCACAGCAGAGATTCGAAGATGAAGAAACCAACATCGAGGAGCGAACCCGGCATTCTACCCGCTGCTATCAACCGCACTCACGCCACGCTGAAAACGTGGCTGCTTGCCCCGCCGCCTTGCCCTCCGGCCCGGGCAGGTTCCACACCGTGGCGCGGTCGATCTCGAAACGCTGACCCGTCGCGGCGATGCGCACACCACGGTAGTCGTCGATATAGCCCTGCTGCTCCACTGTATCGAGCAGCCGCTGCCGCTCCTCGCGCAGCAACGACTCGGCTGAATAACGCGAAGGCATGCCAACGATCTCGCGCCAGGGCATGGCAAACAAAATCTGTGCCGTAAGGTTGGCATAGGTAAACCGTGGATCTTCAGCATCGTCATGCGACAGTACGACGAATGGCGCGAAATAGAGCTCGCGCGCCGCAAGCAACAACGGCAACTCGGGTGGCAGCAGGTCGCGGTGGGTCAGCTGCCGATAGCTGGACAGCAGCAGCGCCGCATGGGCGGCGTAGAAGGCGTTCGATTCACAGGGTTCAAGACTCATCTGCAAGTACCACGCACTATGGTGACGAAGACTCAATGCCTGCTGTGACGATGTGGTCAGTCATGGCATCCAGATCGGCATGGGTTGATTCCTTGCAGAGTGTCAGCGCAATGAAAGTCAGCGACCCCAGCAAAGCCAGGTAGACACCCACCGCTCCCGGCCCGTATTGGCGTGCCAGCCAGGCGGCCACAAACGGCGTCAACGCAGCGCCAAGGATGGAGGACATGTTGTAAGCAATGCCCGATCCGGTATAGCGGGTGTTGGTTGGAAAGAGCTCAGGCAGCAAAGCCGACATCGGCCCGAAGCTCAGCCCCATCAAACCCATGCCAATGCAGAGAAAGAGTAGCAGCAGACCTGTGTTGGCATGTACGCCCGTACCCATCGTCTCCGGGGAGAGAAAATGGCCAAAAGCCAGCCCGAACAGCATGATCGCAGCCGTCACGACGCGGAGAAAATTGCGCCGGCCAAAGCGGTCGGCCAGGTAACCTGCGACGGGAATAAAGGCTGCAAAGAACAGCACGGAGACCAGTTGCAGAACAAGAAAATTGCGATATCCGATACCCAAAAAACCCAGCTCGATACTACCAATCGCATACGACAGCATCCAGGTGGTCATGATGTAAAACAAGCCATAGGTGGCAATCATGACAAACATGCCGATCATGATTTCCCGCAGATTCTTACGCATCACCTGCAGCAGCGGGGAACGAAGCTTCTCACCACGCTCCATGGCCCGCGCGAATACAGGCGTCTCCTCGAGCCTGACGCGAACGTACAGACCAAGAATCACCATGCCGATCGAAAGCAGGAAAGGCACACGCCAGCCCCAGACCAGAAAGACATCCTGATGCACGGCAACGGTCGAATCGTATTGAAACACCACCGTCAGCAACAGGAAGAAGCCGTTGGCCAGAATGAAGCCGAAGGGCGCACCGAGCTGCGGCCACATCGCCGCCTGCGCACGCTTGCCTGGCTGCGCATTCTCGGCAGCCAGCAGCGCCGCACCCGACCATTCACCACCCAGACCGAGCCCCTGACAGAAGCGCAGAGTCGTTAGTAACACCGGTGCCCACAGACCGATCTGCTGATACGTCGGCAGCAGACCAATCAGGAAGGTCGCCACCCCCATCAGCAGCAGGGAGCCGATCAGTGTCGCCTTGCGTCCCATCCGGTCGCCGAAATGACCGAAAAGCATCGAACCGATCGGCCGCGCCACGAATGCCACACCGAAGGTCGCCATCGAGGCCAGCAGCGCTGCGCTGGCATTCCCGGCGGGAAAGAACAGTAATGGAAAAACAGAAACGGCGGCCGTCGCATAAATGTAGAAATCGAAGAATTCGATCGTCGTACCAATGAGACTGGCAAAAATGATGCGGCTGCGATTGACGCGATCGGGTGACTTCGTAGACATGAGCACCTGGCCGGACGTCCGGGTGAAACCCGCCGTCCTCAAGTAGAGAAGTCGGCGATTATAGCGTCATGGTGCGCGACGACCGAGGCAACGCCCGACCGAGGTCGACCGGATCGTGACCCCTCAATATGAAGTCCGGCATCGCGGGTGTCGCGGGTTGAAGCAGATCGGGGAAGCGGCTAAGCTGGCACGTGCGCAGAAAGGCACCCGCTATCTTCATCCACCCCTGCTCACTCTGACCCCATGGCCGAACACGAAATCAATCCTGCACTCTATCCTCACGCTGATCTATTGCCGAAGCTCAACGAGGGTGTGCCGCTTGACCAGAAGCTGGCGGCGATCCACGAGGCGCTATACACGGTCGTCGATTGCGTGGACCGGATTTCAGTAGCGAGCTACGACCCACAGACCGACTTGCTAAAGACCTTTCTCGCCAGCACACCCGGTGGCAGCGACCTGATCCGCTATGAAGCACGTCTTGCCGATACACCTTCACTGGCTGAAATCCTCCACACCGGACGTCCACGCATCATCGATGACCTTTCGATGTATCAGCAAAGTGGCCGCGTGCACACCCGGATCATTTCCGATGAAGGCTACCGCTGCAGCTACACGACGCCCATGTACTTCAATGGTACGTGCTGGGGTTTCATCTTCTTCGATTCGCGCAAGGCCGGGCCGATCGAAGAGACGAAACTGAACCTGCTCGACATTTTTGCTCACCTGATCTCGTCGGTGGTGACCGCCGAAATGCTGGTGGTTCGCACGCTGGCCGCGGCGATCAAGACCGCCCACGACATGGTGCACTTCCGCGATCCGGAAACCGGTGGCCACATCGACCGCATGGCGCGCTACTCGCGTCTGATCGCCCAGCATCTCGCTGCGACGGGTGCTGCCTCACTCGACGACGAGACCATCGAGCGGATATTCGAATTCGCACCGCTGCACGACATCGGCAAAATTGCGATCCCCGACCGTATCCTGCTCAAACCCGGCCGGCTTTCCGATACCGAGCGCGAGGAGATGAAGCTGCACACCCTGCGTGGCCAGGAGATGATCGACGACATTGCCCAAAACTTCGGGCTCGGCCACCTCGACCGCCTCGACCTGCTCCGCCATATCGCCGAATCACATCATGAGGCGATGGACGGCAGCGGCTATCCCCACGGTCTGCGCGGCGAAGAAATCCCCATTGAGGCTCGCATCATTGCCGTCGCCGATGTCTTCGACGCACTGACCAGCACCCGCCCCTACAAGCCTTCCTGGACCAACGATGAGGCCTTCGCTTGGCTGCGCAGCCTGTCACGCAGCAAGTTCGACGAAGACTGTGTCGCCGCGCTGATCTTCAACGCACAGAAGATCAAGGAAATACAAGCCCAGTTCCGCGATCCGCCGATAGTCGAAGAATAATTGGCTGTGTTCGTGAGCTATTGTTAACGCATCATCGTCGACTAGACGACACACGGAGCCCTCAAGCCTCACCTCCACATCGGCCGTTATTGCGGTCGACGCTCAAGCCGAGGAGACAAGGAGACAAGGACACGCCGATGGAAACCTGGAAAAAAAACTGGACCGCCAATCAGTGGGCGGCCTTCTTCGAAACCAAGAAACTGCCGGTGTTGAGCCGGTCGAAAGAACTCGCCCTAGCGCTGGAAGAACAGGAAGGCGAACAGCTCTCGGCGCACGACCTCGCGCGAGTGGTCCTGGGTGACCCGCTTTTGTGCCTGCAACTGCTGCGCGAAGCCGAGCGTATCCGCACCAACCGGCTCGGCAACGAAACCACCACCACCCTCCAGGCGGTAATGCAGCTCGGTACCGACAACGTCAAAAAACTGCTCCTGAACAGTGACGAAATCGACGAAGCGACTCCCGGCTTGCGGTATGTGGAAACACGATCCTCTCTGGCTGCGCGCATCGCCTTGCGCTGGGCTCCGGCCCGGGCCGACCTGAACCCCGTCGAAGTCGCTTTGGCCGCACTGCTCAGCGACACCGGCGAACTGCTGCTCTGGCTCTATGCCCCCGAACTCGCACAAGCGGCCCTCGACGAACTGCACTCCGGCCGCGCCAGTCGCTCGGCCCAGGCCCAGTCGCAAGCCTGCGGCTTCACGTTCAAGGAGCTGACGATACGCTGCGCGGAAATCTGGAACTTGCCTGGCCTGCTGCGCAAGTTGCTGCAGGGCGCCGAATCGGAGCGTGCCTTGCTCACGCGTTCCTGCACCGACTTCGCGCGCCATCTGCTGAACCCGGATGTATCGAGCAATGAAGCTCTCGCCAGCGACCTCGTCGCTGCACGCAAATTACTGCCTACAGCAAGCTTCGCCTGGCTACTTCAAAACATTGAGGAACTCGACGAGCAGCAAAAACAGGCACTGGCAGAACGCGCTGAAGCGATCATCAGCTACGACATCTGAGCATCGCGCGGAATCCGCGCTGCGCCTCCGTCAGCCGCAGCGTATTCACACGCTTTCATCCGGTATCAGCGGCGCCTCGTCCATCAGCGCGATCTGCTCACGCATTTCAAGGATGCGATCCTGCCAGTAGCGCGGTGTATTGAACCAGGGAAAGGCGGCAGGAAAAGCCGGATCATCCCAGCGCCGTGCCAGCCACGCTGAATAATGCAGCAGGCGCAGCGTGCGTAACGCTTCAATCAGATGCAGCTCGGCAAGATCGAAATCGCGAAAGCGCCGGTAACCGGCCAGCACCGCGCCAAGTTGGCGAGCCATCTCGTCGGCGTCGCCCGACAGCAACATCCAAAGATCCTGTATCGCCGGCCCCATGCGCGCGTCATCGAAATCAACGAAATTCGGCCCAGCCTCACCGAGCAGGCCACTACCGCGCTCCTCCTCACTCAACCAGAGCACATTGCCGCCGTGGCAATCGCCGTGCAGACGTAAGGAGCGCACAGCACCAGCGCACTCGAAGCAACGATACACGCCGTCAAGCGCCTGATCGACGACACTCTGCCAGGCGGGCAATAACTCGTCAGGAATGAAATCGTGGTCGAGCAGCCAGTCGCGCGGCTCTTCGCCAAAACTGGCGATATCGAGAGGCGGGCGCGCGCGAAAGGGCTGTCGCGCCCCGACGGTATGGATACGCGCGATCATCCGCCCCATCCATTCCAGCGTAGCGCGGCGATCCAACTCGGGCGCACGACCAGCACGCTTGGGGAATACGGCAAAGCGGTGTCCCTCGAAGAAATGCAGCGTATTTCCCTCACCGCCGATTTCCCCACCGATCGCCAGCGGCACGGCGACTGGCAGTTCCTCGGCCGCCAACTCGGCGAGAAAGCCGTGCTCCTCACGAATCGCCGCATCCGACCAGCGCCCTGGCCGGTAGAACTTGACCACCAGTGGCGCGCCCACTTCCATGCCGGCCTGGTAGACGCGGTTCTCATAGCTGTTGAGGGCAATCAAACGGCCGTCAGCGCGCACCGCGTCCGCATGCAGGCTATCGAGCGCGTCAAGCACGCAGTGCGGTGTCAGGCTTGCGTAGGGGGTATCGGAACCAGAGTCGGTCATGTGGAAGTCATCAGCCTCGTCATCATTAGTCTTGGGAAGGTAGCACAGCCGGCACAGTTGCGCGCCGACCATTCGACATGAAACAATCCCCGACCCCGTGGCGAGCTGCGGATCAGCAATTCCCAGAAAGACAGCAATATGGCCAAACAGGCTCCAGCAAGCAACTACGACGAATCATCCTTCCGCGTCCTCAAAGGACTCGAGCCGGTGCGCGAGCGTCCCGGCATGTACACCGAAACGTCTTCGCCGACCCACATCCTCCAGGAGGTCATCGACAATGCCGCCGATGAAGCACTGGCCGGTCACGCGAAGAACATTCATGTGCTGCTGCACGCCGACGGCTCGGCCTCGGTGACCGATGACGGCCGCGGTATCCCAATCGGCCTGCATCCCGAGGAAAACATCCCTGTCGTCGTGCTGGCCTTCACCCGCCTGCACGCGGGCGGCAAGTTCGACAAGAAGTCCGGCAACAGTGCCTACGCTTTTTCCGGCGGGTTGCACGGCGTCGGCGTTTCAGTGACCAATGCATTGAGTCACCGCATCGAGGTCGAGATTCGTCGCGACGGCAAGATCCACGCGCTGTTCTTCGCCGACGGCGGCGAGCATATCTCGCCGATCGAAATTCTCGGTGATTCAAAAAAGCAGACCGGTACGCGCGTGCGCATCTGGCCGGATGCCAAGTATTTCGACACGGCAAAATTCAACCTAAGCTCGCTGGAGCGTGTGCTGCGTTCCAAGGCCGTACTGCTGCCTGGTGTCGCCGTTCAGCTCGACATCGAACAGGCCGATGGCACGCTGACCACTCGCTCCTGGCGCTACGCCGATGGCATCCACGGCTACCTCACCGACATCGCCGGTGATGCCGAGTCGATCACGCCGCTATTCACCGGCGAACGCTACGCAAGCGAGGATGGCGACTACGCTATCGGCGAGGGTGCGGCCTGGGCACTGGGCTGGTACGCCGAGAACGCGCCGACCTCAGAGTCCTACGTCAACCTGATCCCGACGCCGCTCGGCGGCACCCACGAATCCGGCC
>CAZAOQ010000143.1:0-7959 GCA_964486795.1 uncultured Rhodocyclaceae bacterium | reverse complement strand
TGCATCGTCGTCGCCATCGACGCCAAGCAGACCACACCGGGCCGCTGGGAAGTGTTCACCCACGGCGGCCGCAAGAATACGGGGCTTGATGCCATCGAATGGGCGAAGCAGATCCAGGCACTCGGCGCCGGCGAAATCCTGCTCACCAGCATGGACCGCGACGGCACCAAGAACGGCTTCGATCTCGCCCTGACGCGCGCGGTTTCAGAGGCTGTCGACATTCCGGTCATCGCCAGCGGCGGTGTCGGTAATCTGCAGCATCTCGCCGATGGCGTGATCCAGGGCCGCTGGACCGGGGCCAGGCCGCCCAAGGGCGTGATCCAGGTCAAGGCCGACGCCGTGCTCGCCGCCATCATCTTCCATTACGGCGAATACACCGTGCGCCAGGCCAAGGAATTCATGCGCGCACAAGGCATCGAGGTGCGCCTATGAATAGCAAGACCGATTGGCTGAAGAAGATTGAATGGAACGAGCAGGGCCTCGTCCCGGTGATTGCGCAAGACGCCTCGAGCGGCGATGTGCTGATGTTCGCCTGGATGAATCGCGAGGCATTACAACTCACCGTCGAGCGCGGCGAAGCCGTCTATTGGTCACGCACGCGGCGCAAGCTGTGGCATAAGGGTGAAGAGTCCGGCCACACCCAGAAGGTGCTCGACATCCGTCTCGACTGCGACGGCGACACCCTCCTGCTCAAGATCGAGCAGACCGGCGGCATCGCCTGCCATACCGGGCGGCGCAGCTGCTTCTTCCAGAAGCTCGACGACGGACAGTGGCAGGATGTCGATCCTGTTCTCAAAGACCCGGACGAGATCTACCGGAAATAGCCGCAGGCCGCTTACTTTCCGCGCAACAACCGTTCCTCGGCGGCGGCCAGCGCGCTGCCGGTTCCCTGCAAGACCAGGATATCCCCGTCGTCAAGCGACATTTCAGGGCCCGGCGCAATGCTGCGCGCACCGCGACGACGCAGGGAAAGCACCGTCACGTCGAACCGCGCCAGATCCGCATCACCCAGCACCTTGCCGATAGCATGAGCCCCGGCGGTCAGCGCGACCGTATGCAGACGCACCTGCTCGGCATCAGAGAGGTGTTCACCGGCATCCGTCGCACCGTGGAAGAAGCCACGCAACAAGGTGTAGTGCTCCTTCCGTGCCTCGCGCAGCAGGTTGATCACCCGTTGCATCGGCACACCGAGCAGGGCCAGTGCATGTGTCGCCAGCATCACGCTCGACTCAAGTGCCTCCGGTACCACTTCAGCCGCACCAGCGGCCTCGAAACGTGCGATATCCGCTTCCTCGACGGCACGTACCACCACCGGCAGCTCCGGTCGCAGCTCGCGTGCATGATGCAATACGCGTAATGCGAGCTGCGGGTCATTCGATGTCACAACGACGACGTTGGCACGCTGAATTCCAGCAGCCACCAGTGTCTCGCGTTGCGAGGCATCGCCATAGACCACCGGGTCGCCAGCCGCCGCCGCCTCGCGCACACGTTCGGGATCGAGATCGAGCGCAACGAGTGGAATATTCTCCTTTTCCAGAAAGCGCGCCAGATGCTGGCCCGTGCGACCGTAACCGCAAAGAATCACATGCTTGTCGCTAGTAATAGTGCGCGCGGCGATCTGCGTCAGCGCCATTGAGCGCCGCAACCATTCCGAGGCGACGAAACGCAGCACGATCTTGTCGCTGTAATGAATCAGCAAAGGTGCGATCAGCAGCGACAACACCAATGCGGCGAGAACGCTCTGCGTCACAGCCGGGCTGAGCAATTGCACTTCAAGCCCCCGTGTCAGCAACACGAAACCAAACTCACCTCCGGCACACAGCCAGAGGCCCGAGCGCAAGGCGGCACCGGTCGTCTCACCGAATAGCCGCGACAGGACGAAGACCACCAGCAGCTTGAGCGTCAGCAGAGCCACAAGCAACGCGACGACGAACAAGAAGTGATGACCGATCAGCACCGGGTCGAGATACATGCCAACCGTGATGAAGAACAGGCCAAGCAGAACATCGCGGAAAGGCTTGATGTCCTCTTCCACCTTGAAGCGATATTCCGTTTCCGAGATCAGCATGCCGGCCAGGAAGGCACCGAGCGCAAGCGACAGCCCGGCAAGCTCGGTCAGGTAGGACAGGCCGAGGGTAATCAGCAGCACGTTAAGAATGAACAGCTCCGTCGACTTGCGCCGCGCGACGATGGTGAACCAGGTGCGCATCAGTCGCTGGCCGAAAAACAGCACAATGGTCAGCGCAATGACGGCCTTGAATGCGGCAAGCAACAGGGTGCTAGACAGCCCGTCACCTTCACCGGCCAGCGCCGGCAACAGAATCAGCAAGGGTACTACAGCGAGGTCCTGAAACAGCAGAACCCCCATCACCTGGCGGCCATGGGCCGAGTCGAGTTCGGAACGCTCCACGAGCAGCTTGCTGGCGACCGCGGTCGACGACATCACCAGCGCGCCACCCAGTGCGATTGCGCTGCGCCAGGACAAGCCAACGAGTGCCGCAAGCAAAAGAACCGAAACCATGGTGAGGGCGACCTGGGCGAGGCCAAGCCCGAACACCAGACGCTTCATGCTGAATAAACGCGGCAGAGAAAACTCGAGACCGATGGTGAACATCAGGAACACCACACCGAATTCGGCAAGGTGCCGCGCATCTGCGGTATCCGGCATCAGGTTCAGCGCATTCGGTCCGATCAGCGCACCGACCAGCAGGTAACCGATGACCGGCGGCAGATGCAGCGAGCGAAACAAAGCCACCACCAAAACAGCGGAAGCAAGTAGCAGCAATACGAGTTCCAGCGTGGTGCTCATGGACAACGGGATATTGAACTATCGGGTCTCAAGTCTCGGCGCAACCGCAGCCGAAGGACGGCGGCACAGTTTGTTATAATTGAAGTCTTCATAACTGTATCACTCCCATGAGCCAATCCGGCGCTTCCCGAGCAGCTTCGATGCTCCGTCCGATCGAAATGGCACGACGCGTACTGCAGATCGAGGCGGATGCCGTGTCTGCATTGCAGCAGAAACTCGGCGATGACTTTGTGCGCGCCATCGCGATGGTTCTCGCCTGCCGTGGCCGCGTGATCGTCTGCGGCCTGGGCAAATCCGGCCATATCGGTCGCAAGATCGCCGCCACCCTGGCCAGCACCGGTACGCCCGCCTACTTCGTGCATGCGGCTGAAGCGGCGCATGGCGACATGGGCATGATCACAAATAACGACATCGTCATCGCCATCTCCAACTCTGGTGAGAACGACGAACTGCTGACCATCGTGCCACTGATCAAGCGCCAGGGCGGCCAGCTGATTGCCATCAGCGGCAACCCCGCGTCCTCGCTGGCCCGTGAGGCCGACGTCAATCTTGACGCCGGCGTCAAGGAGGAGGCCTGCCCACTCAATCTTGCCCCGACCGCAAGCACCACCGCGGCTCTGGCGCTCGGTGACGCATTGGCCGTTGCCCTGCTCGATGCCCGCGGTTTTGGTGCTTCGGATTTCGCCCGCTCCCATCCGGGCGGCGCACTCGGCCGGCGGCTGCTGACCCATGTCACCGACGTCATGCGTCCCGCCAGCCAGGTGCCGCTCGTCAACGAGTCAACGTCTATCGTCGAAGCACTGGCC
This sequence comes from uncultured Rhodocyclaceae bacterium, assembly GCA_964486795.1. Lineage (GTDB taxonomy): Bacteria > Pseudomonadota > Gammaproteobacteria > Burkholderiales > Rhodocyclaceae > Sterolibacterium. The sequence continues at coordinate 4,344 of CAZAOQ010000143.1, read as the reverse complement.
ACCAGCTCGGGTGGTGGCATGGGCATGGTTGCTGTGCGCGAAGCCGACGGCCAGATCTCAGGCATCTTTACTGACGGTGACCTGCGGCGCGCCATGCAGAAACTTGGCGACCTGCGTGACACGCCGGTCGGCGAAGTCATGTCGCGCAACCCACGCACCATCGCACCGGAGAAGCTTGCCGTCGAGGCGGTGCAGCTAATGGAAGAACACAAAATCACCCAGCTGCTGGTCATCAATGCAGACGGTACCCTCTGCGGCGCACTGACCATGCACGACCTGTTCCGGGCCAAGGTAGTCTGATGACAAAGCTGACAAGCGAAAAAGTGCAGTCCAAGGCCCGGGCCGTTCGCCTCATGGGTTTCGATGTTGACGGTGTGCTGACGGATGGCACGCTCTGGTTCTCTTCCCAGGGCGACGAGATGAAGGGCTTCAATGCCCTCGACGGCCATGGCCTCAAGATGCTCGCCGAAAGCGGCGTGATCCTCGCCATTATCACCGGCCGCCGCTCGCGCGCCGTCGAGCTGCGTGCCGAAAACCTCGGCATCAAACTTTTGTTGCAGGGCGTTGAGGACAAGCGTGGCGCCATGCAAAAGCTGCTCACAGAACACGGACTGGGCTTCGCTGAAGCCGGCTACATGGGCGACGACGTCGTCGACCTCCCCGTGCTGCGCGCCTGCGGCTTTTCCGCCAGTGTGCCAAATGGCCACGCACTGGTTCGAGAACGCGTCGACCACGTCACGACGGCGGAAGCCGGACGCGGCGCCGCACGCGAAGTCTGCGAACTGATACTCGCCGCGCAAGGCAGGCTCGATGCCGCACTCGCTCCCTATCTGCTGGATCGTGGCAACCGCGACGCATGAAGTTCTCGGCCACCCCGCTCTTCCCCTTGCTGCTGCTGACCCTGCTCGCCGGTGGCAGTTTCTGGCTCGAGCGCGCCAGCCGCGTTGAGGATAGCCTGAACAGCGGCAAACATCGCCACGACCCGGACTTCATCATCGATCATTTCACGACACGTCGCTTCGGCCTCGACGGCAATCTTCAACATAGCCTGACCGCACAGAAGATGATGCACTATCCGGACGACGAAACCACCGAAGTCAGCGCACCTGATCTGACCTATTTCGCGCGCACACCACCGACACAAATCACCTCGCGCCGCGCCTGGATCAGCAAAGACGGCAAGGAAGTTCGCCTCATCGATGACGTACGCATGGTACGCCCTGCCACCGACAGCCAGCCAGCACTCGTCGTGACGAGTGCTGAATTACGCGTCTTCCCCGATGACGAAATCGCCCGTACCGACAAGCCGGTCACCATTGTTAACGGCAGCAGCACGCTGCACGGCAGCGCGATGGAAGCCAACAACCACAAGCAGATCATCACACTGCAAGGTCGCGCGCAGGGCACCCTGCAGCGGACGCCGCTCAAGTAGGTCACCCATCATGAAATACGCCGCCCTCCTTCCCTTTCTTGTTCTCGCCATGCTGTCCGGCTCGGTTTATGCCGAAAAGGCGGATCGCGACAAGCCCGTTAACCTCGAAGCCGACCGCATCACTGTCGACGATGTGAAGAAGGTTCACATACTCGAAGGCAACGTGCAGCTCGTGCAGGGTACGCTAGTCATCCACTGCGAAAAACTCATCGTCACCCAGGATGACAGCGGCTTCCAGAAAGGGACGGCAACCGGCGGCCCGGGCGGACTCGCGCACTTCCGCCAGCGGCGCGAAGGCAAAGACGATTACATCGACGGTGAGGCGGAACGCATCGTCCATGACGGCAAGGCGGAAAAGACCGAGTTCTTCCTGCGCGCCCACGTCAAGAGCGGCAGCGACGAAGTCCGTGGCCAATACATATCCTATGACGGCAAGACCGAAAACTACCTGGTGACCAGTGGCCCAGCCGGCACCACGGCAGCCGCAGCACCGGGCAAGGACAACCGCGTGCGGGCCGTAATCCAGCCGAAGCCGAGGGAAAACAAACCTGTCAGCGAGACCACGCCGCCACTCAAGAATGCCCCGCAACCCCCCAACACCCACCAGGAGTAGCCACCATGACCTATGAAAACATCATCGTAGAAACGCGCGGCAAGGTCGGTCTGATTACCCTCAACCGGCCGAAGGCATTGAATGCAGTCAACGACGCGCTGATCGACGAAATCGGTCAGGCGCTCGACGGCTTCGAAGCCGACGCAACGGTTGGCTGCATCGTCATCACCGGTTCCGAGAAAGCCTTCGCCGCCGGCGCCGATATCAGCGCCATGAAAGACTTGGGCTTCATAGACGTCAACAAAAGTAACTACATCAGTGCCAATTGGGACCGCGTCTCACGCTGCCGCAAGCCGATGATCGCCGCCGTTGCCGGCTACGCGCTAGGTGGCGGTTGCGAACTGGCAATGATGTGCGACTTCATCCTCGCCGCCGACACGGCGCAGTTCGGTCAGCCCGAAATCAAACTCGGCGTCCTGCCAGGCGCCGGTGGTACCCAGCGCTTGCCGCGCGCCATCGGCAAGGCCAAAGCCATGGAAATGTGCCTCACCGGCCGCACTATGGATGCCACAGAAGCCGAACGTACCGGCCTCGTCGCCCGCATCATCCCTGCCGACAAACTCCTTGAAGAAGCTCTCGCCACTGCCGAGAAGATTGCCGACTTCTCGCAACCTGTCGTCATGATGATCAAGGAATCCGTCAATCGCGCCTACGAATCCTCCCTCCAGGAAGGCTTGCTGTTCGAACGCCGCAGCTTCCACTCGACTTTCGCCATGCAGGACCAGAAGGAAGGGATGGCTGCCTTCATCGAGAAGCGCAAGCCGAAATTCAAAAACTGCTGATAAAACGGCGCGGCGGTTCATGCCAGTCCGCATCGAACCCCGCCTGCCGGACACCTGCTCACCCGACTGAGTCTGGCTGATCCTTGACTCAGCGCTACATCCTCGTCGCCGATGCGCCCCGGATCACAGCTCCACCGCTCTTGCCCATCGCATACCGCGGCGCAGCAAGCATTATCTTGCAAGACACCCCGACAGAAAATTATTCCCATATAAAACAGATACAAGAAAAACAATATTGGCCACGACTCATTTTTTGTGCACTGCGCAAAAAATACTTGACAGACCATTTTGTCCATCTATAATCTGAATCGTAATGCAGTGCAGCAATTGCGACGTGCAAGCTTAAAAGGCACGAACCCAAAAATTTTTTATGGTGATTTCCGGCCGACATTCAACCGGAAGTTATTGACCGAATTTTTTCTTGTACTTCACCCCTTAGGAGATACAAAATGTTTAACGCACCCGAGCAGTTCACCAGCGCCAACAAGGCCAACGTCGAAGCCCTTCTGAACCTGGCCAACACCGTGTTCGCCAGCGCCGAGCGCTTTGCCGCACTGAACCTGAATACCGCCCGCAGCCTGCTGGAAGACAGCGTTGCTAACACCAAGGCTCTGCTTGGCGCCAAGGACATTCAGGAGCTGATTTCCCTGCAATCGACACTGGCTCAGCCGAGCGTCGAGAAGGCCGTCGCTTACTCGCGCAGCCTGTATGAAATCGCAGCCCAGACCCAGGAAGAAATCTCCAAGGTTGTCGAAGCCCAATTCACCGAAGCCAACAAGACCGTTGCCACCGCCCTCGACAAGGCTGCCAAGAACGCCCCGGCTGGTTCCGACGTCGCTGTTGCCGCTGTGAAGTCGGCCATCGCCGCCGCCAACTCGGCTTACGACAGCATCAGCAAGGCTGCCAAGCAAGTTGCCGAAATGACCGAAGCAAACGTGGCTGCTGCCACCAACGCCACCGTCAAGGCTGTCGGCACCGCTTCGATCGCCGCTGCTGCCAAGGCCAAGAAGGCCGCTTAATTAGCGACCTGCGAGCGACCTGAAAAGTTTAGTTTTACCGTCTCCTCCTCCAGCCGTCTAGGCTGGTTTTAACCCGGCGCTTGACGCCGGGTTTTTTTTGCCTGGATTTATGCTTGGATAATGTGACTCGGCTAGTGACTGGTGGCTAGTGGCTAACCGGCAGGTTTGACCGCAGGCGTCCAGCTATAGCCAAGCCGCGCCACTTCGGTACGGATTTCCGCCATGGCCGACGCCACCTGTGCCGGCACTCCCCGCATACCGAGTTCGATATGAGGTCGCAGCGTGGCGTGACCGAATGAGGGCAGACTGAACAGTGTGGCCTGCGGATACTTCGTCTCGATGTCGCGCATCAGCGTCAACAACACGCTTTCCCTGCCCTCCCAGACAATGATCGCCTCCTCACTCTCGGACACCGCATGAAAATGCGCACTGTAGTAAGTGTCGAGCGTCCATTCCAGCATCGGCCAGGCCATCTGCGGAAAGCCGGGGAAGAAGTGG
>CAZAOQ010000142.1:0-7972 GCA_964486795.1 uncultured Rhodocyclaceae bacterium | reverse complement strand
GCGGCTTTCTGGGTACTGTCAAACGTCGCCAGATTCAGAAAGCTGGGCGACACATTATTGTTGATCGACATGTAGCCGACTCGATAATGATTATCGATCGCCTTAAATGCACGCCCCGCAGCCGTTTTCATCATCAACATGCGGTCGCGGTAATAGCTGTACCAGTTGGCAAAGTTTGTCTGCTCGGCCGCAGAGATCAAGACCTTGGTGAATACTGAATAACCAGGGTTATCCCCGATATTACTGTTGCACTCTTTATAGAAGGTGCTGCTGGTACTGCTGTACTTTTTCAGTGCCTCGCTGGTCTGGGTACCACTATAGCTATAGTAATAAGCGGCGGAGGCGCTATCCCCACTCTCCGCCCTGAAGCTGGTGCTTAGATTGGTTGTGCTGCTTGATGATTTGAAGCCATCCGTCTTGGCTGCCGTGAAGGTGGCATCCGGATAGCTCGCCCCCGTTGCGTCGACCGGTGGATCGTAAGTGGTCGTTGGATTGTAGTAGACGCCGTTACACTGGCTGCTGGAATAGCCATACTTCTGAGCAAAGTTGCCCGCTTCGTCTGGCATGTAGGTCCAATCCATACTGCCAGAATCATCTAGGATGAAGAGTATGTTAGGCAGGACCGAAGAGGATGTCGACGTGACCAGCGGCTCGGCCGCCAGATCCGTCACCGCGGCCAATGCATTGACTTGCACGGACAGAAGCAGCGTGGCACCGATCAGCAGGCTTAGAGCGGAATTACGCAGTGGATGGTTACTCATGACAACCTCCTTATTACGATCTTGGGTGACTCTCAAAGAGACTCTCAAGTCGAGCCTCAGGGCGAATCTCAATGCAACTCACAGGGCGATGATGGTCTGAATATAGCTGACGGTATTACGCGGTCCGGTGACCCGTGTAGTGATACGGTAGTAGATTTGGTTATTGACGTTCAAGGGAATATTGCTCGTTAGCTTGCTGTTCGAATTATTGGAGACGACCGCGCTGAAGGGCCGTGAACAACCAACACCTGGCGTTGTCGGGCTGCCCGGCATATTGCACAGACGCTGGATCGCATAGCTCACGCTGTTGCCGGCCGCGTCCAACGCCGGCGCGGAAGATTGTGCAGCCAGTACCGCTGTCCAGAATACGTCCCAGGATTGAGTCGCAGAGGGATCCTGACGCGCTGCGGAATAGCCCTGCGCGGTGTTGCTTGACTGCAGGGCTGCGCCCACATTATTGGTCTGAAGCCAGGAAATGGCCGCCTCGGTACCCGATGATCCGGAGTACGACGCAGATTGCTGAAAGGCCAGATTACCGGCGATGATGCCCGATGTGTCGACCGAACGCATCAGCGCCAGCCCTGCCAGCGTCATGGCCACCAGAATGATCAGTGCGACCATCAGCACCACGCCCTTCTGCTTTCTCAATGGTTTTGGCCGATACATTGCACGACCTCCCTTCATGACGGATTCACTCGGACTCAGCATCCGATGTCGACGCCCATCCAGCTGGCGTTGCGCATCGTAACGAAATTTTGAAAAACCTTGTAACGATAGTTCTGCCAATCGGCATTTGCAGAAAGGTCAATCGGCGTCGGTGTTGGTGAGGTCGCGCTACCCGCCCAAGTGGGTGCGGCCGTGGTTACGGCCGTCTTTTCAAACTGCCCCGCCCGTGCCACCAGCACCAGTCGCACCGCTGGCGTCCGGCTCAATGCACAAGCGCCCACCGGGGTCGCCTGGTCGAAGGTGTTGACGACTGCCATCGGCAAATAGCCCGTCACGGGCGACTGAACCGTCACGACGGCCGAAACGTCATGCCCGTATTCGGCACGCAAGCTGACGATGTTGTTGGCAACCGGCACCCAGACAGTGGCGTCGCTGGTAAGGCTGGCATCCGCGCAATTACTGCCGCTGTCTGTGCCAGTGACCCGATTGATATTGATGAATCGGCAGAGCGTCAGATTGCCATTACGGACAGCATAGACCAGCGCATTAGGGGATTGGCCAAGATTAAAAAGCACCCCCCCGCTAGTTGGCATGCTGACTACACTGCTTGCCATTGTGACATTCGGGTTACCCGCAACACCATTGCTCAGAACTCGCACCATGGTCGGGGCGCAGGTGACCGCCGCAGGGGTCGGAACGGCAACCACCTTGTCATTGGCCACGAAGGAGGTCGGAGTCTGCACCGGATAGCTGTTGGCCGCCGCGGAAGTACCGGTGATTCCATCGCCCTGCACGCCGTCGCTCGCATCACCGTAAATAACCATCAGCGTATCGGTGCCCGCATCCCCCGGCGGAATCGAGGCATGATTGATCGTGACCGGTGCCAGGGCATTGATGGTCACACCAGTGCGTATCGTGAGGTTGCAACCCAGGATTCTGGAATCACTAAAAGAATAGCCGGCCTGCTGAATGTCACGTTGCAGGACATGCATGATGATCGAGCCATTTCCCACCGCATCGCTACCCGTCGTGGTGGCACGCTTCTGTTCCTCGGTGAGTGAGAACACCTGCATCATCACGATGATGCCGAACATCCCGATCACCATGCCCACCATGATTTCGACGATGGTGAAACCGGCGACGCGGCGCGTTGTATTGCAGTTCGGTGGGTTACGCACGTCAGCCTCCTATCTGGGAAACAACACTGTACTGGTGAGGGGCCGCAGTACTAGGCTCTCCCGGCGCAAGCCACCACACCGTGATATTGACCTGGGTTGTCGGCAAGCCAGAAGCGATACCTGCGGCTACCTGAGTGAATGTGACGACCGGTGGATTCGAACTGGCTCCAGGAAGCGTGTTCTGCACATCGGCAAGCCAACCGGTATAACTCGCACCATCAGTGCCGCCGCCTCCTTGAAAAGCTGCTTGCAGCACACCCGGCGTCCGATCGGCAGCCCACATCTGACCAATCAACTGGCTGACCAGCATGCCGGCATCGGCCCGGTACTTTGCATCGCTCGACGCCCGCACGGCAGAGCCCTGCATGCCAACGATGGCGAGAATGCCGATCGAGAAGAGCAGGACGGCAATGAGTCCCTCGAGCAGGACCATACCAGACTGAAGACGCATGGGGAGTGTGCGCTGTTTCACGTTAGCACCCTTGAGGAGTGGTTGTACCGAAAGTCACCGCCGGATCACACATGCGGATCTGCCCATTCGGAGAAACGGTGACACGCAAGCAGCGGATCGTTCCGCCCACCGCAGTGCAAGTGCCACCCGCTGGATTGGAGATGTCGATATCGATATTGCCCGCCGGAACCGGTGTGATACGGCCAAGCCCATTGAAGACGATCGTCGTCTGGGTCGCGGCCAGGACGGCATTGACCGAACCCTCGGCTGCCGGACGCTTCTGGATGATGTATGGATCGGTCGGATCGAGAGCGACAGGTGGCGCCGGCGGATCGAGCGCCGGCTTGTCGCAGTTGCCGGTGGCATCAGGAAGACTGACCGGCTGGCTGATGACCCAGTTCGGCCCGGCAGTGGATAGCGCACAGCTGCTATCAATGCTCGTCATCAACTGAAAGCTGATGTTGGCGTTACGCTGTACCGCCGCCGCCCGTGACAGTTGCAGGCCATTCTGGACCGCATCGGCGGCAGTGCGAATCTGGGCGCTCTGAATCCAATTCATAAAACTAGGCACGCCCATCGAAAACAGAAGGATGACAATTAACATCCCGATCACCAGTTCGACCAGAGTGACCCCCTGCTGACGGTGCGTGACGCTTAACACGTGCCACCCTTCTTGGTCACCCAGCAGGTGGAGTTGCCAGTCCATCCCGACGCAGTGATGGTCGATGCCTTGGCGTTGCTCTGGTCAACCGTGTAGGTAAAGCCCGCCATCGATCCCTTGCCGACGGCCTGCAGCGTGTAGGCTGCTGCTGTGACTCCGGTGCAGGAAAAATCGAAATGCTGGCTGGATGTCGTATCGGCAGTGCAGGCCGGCGCGCCAACATAGCTGCGGTTATCCTGGAAGAACTGTTCTGCCTGCACCCGCTTGATGGCGAGATTCGATGTGGCATCCGGAATCTTGCCACGGACGACATAGTCTTGATAGGAGGGTAAGGCCACCATCGAAATGATGCTGACAATCGCCACGGTGATCATCACTTCAATCAGGGTGAAGCCACTTTGTGTTTTCATGGATATCATTCCTTTAACTAGATTCACCTGAAAATTTTTCGCTGCGAAATGTATCGGTAGCCCGCTTTAATGACGTGCATTGATGACATTGGATACTGGGATAATAGCCGGATAGGCACACCAGTAAACTACAGGCGACGTACGGCAATATTTTCTGCATGAACGGTCAAACCACCATCACGACACAGCCAACCGGAATCCTCCTTGCCCTGGCAGCCTCATGCCTGATCCATGGCGTGGTTGTTTTCTTCCCCTATCTCGGGACGAGCACCCGGGAAACACGCCCGACCGTCAAATCATCCAAGACGCCGGCACACATGGTTAACGCGACGCTAACCACGCCACGCAAGGCCGCGCTTGAGTTGCCTCCACCAAGCGAGGCATCACCTCAGCCGCCCCCCCCATCCGTACAGGAGGCCGTCGACACCGCGCAAGCCGTGACCGACACTCCAAGCCCCGAGACAAGTACCGATATACCGCAGAATGTCGAAAAACCCCGCGAAGGTCTGGATGTTCTACCGGTCGATGCACCCGTGTTCTACCCGACCGATCAGTTAACCGTCCGGCCACAGTTGCTCGATACGACTGAACTGGATACGCCCGAGATCAAGCCGATCCTCGCATCGGGAAAAATCGTGATGAAGTTATGGATCAATGATCGCGGCGAAGTGATCGATACAGAGATTGAGTCATCCAGTCTTCCGGAAAACTTCGGCCGTTCCGCCATTGCTGTATTCAAGCGCATGCGCTTTACGCCGGGCCAGCGCCAGGGAAAGGTCGTGGGAACCTTGATGAGAATCGAGCTGGACTATGACGACGGCAGACAAGCACCTGAACCTGCACCTGTATCTGCACCCACGCCGGAACCTACGCCGACTCCACCTCAACCTTGACGCTGAGGATCGATGCCGGCCAACTCTTTGGGCAAGGCAAAGTTGATGGTCTCCGGCGCACCTTCCAGCTGCCGCACATTGCCAACACCCCACGCTTTGAGGCGGTCGATGACCTGCTCAACCAGCAGTTCCGGTGCAGATGCACCGGCCGTGACACCGACCCTGTGCTTACCGGCGAACCAGTCCTGCTCCATCTGCTCGGCACGATCGACCAGATAAGCCGGAATACCAAGATTCTGGGCGACTTCGCGCAAGCGGTTGGAGTTCGAGCTGTTCTGTGAGCCGACCACGATGACCACATCACACTGCTGCGCCATCTGCTTGACGGCGTCCTGGCGATTTTGTGTGGCATAGCAAATATCGTTCTTTTTCGGCCCCTGAATCGCCGGGAACCGTGTGCGCAGCGCACTCGTGATGGCCGCGGCATCATCGACCGAAAGCGTGGTCTGCGTCACATAGGACAGACGATCCGCATCGCAGACATTCAGCTTCGCCACATCTTCAACGTTCTCGACCAGGTGAATGCCATCCGTGATCTGCCCCATGGTGCCTTCGACCTCGGGGTGACCACGATGCCCGATCATGACGATTTCGCGACGGTCACCATGCATCCTGGCCACTTCGACATGCACCTTGGTGACCAGAGGACACGTCGCATCGAAGATGCGGAAGCCACGTGCCTGCGCCGCATTGCTGACAGCCGTGGAAACACCGTGGGCACTGAAGATCAACGTCGCCCCGGCCGGGACCTCATCGAGACTATCGACGAAGATCGCACCCTTGGCACGCAGGTCATCGACGACATAACGATTGTGCACCACCTCGTGATGGACATAGATCGGTGCGCCAAACCGGGCGAGCGCACGCTCTACGATAGCAATTGCACGCTCGACGCCGGCACAGAACCCACGCGGATTGGCGAGCAGGACCTCGGTGCCGTTCTCCATCTCAAAGTATCCCGATGATTTCCGCCTCGAAGCGGATCGACTTGCCCGCCAGCGGATGATTGAAATCGACCAGCACCATATCGTCGTCAAGTTCACGAATCAAGCCCCTGAAACGCGCGCCATTGGGGGCATCGAATTCGAACAGGCTCATCACTTCCAGCTTGTCGCTGTTAGGCAGTTTGGCGCGCGGCATGCGCTGGACCAGCTGCGGAAGGTGGGGTCCGAATCCGTCCTGCGGTTCGAGCAGGAAAATTTGACGATGACCGACCGCCATACCTTCGAGGCAGCGTTCAAGCGCTGGCGCAAGCTCGTTGCCCCCAAGCTGCAGCACTGCCGGAGCAGAGTCGAAAGTGCCGATGAACTCGACATCGTCGCTGCTGGCGATACGGTAATTGAGGGTGACAAGGCTATCGGGTTTCACGCACTCACTCATGAGCATCTCCTGAGACGAATTGAGACCACAGCATCAGAACCACACCAACACTGATGCCGGAATCGGCGACATTGAATGCCGGCCAGTAGAAGCTGCCAACATGAAAGGAGAGGAAATCCACGACCGCGCCATAAACAAAGCGATCAATGACATTACCCAACGCGCCACCGATCACCAGTGCGATGGCGAAGGGCATCAGTTTTTCCTTCGCATGATGGCGGAGCAGCACGGTCAGCCAACCCGAAATACCGAAGGCGAGTGCCACGAAAAACCAGCGCTGCCAACCACCCGCCGTCGACAGAAAACTGAATGCCGCGCCATGATTGACGACATAGACAAGATCGAAGAACGGCGCCATCGCCCGAGAATAGCCCAGCTGAAAATTAGAGGTGATTAACCACTTGGTGATCTGGTCGAGCACAATCACCAATACGGACAGGGCCAGCCATTTACGCATTTCAGGCCGCACTGCGTACCTCTCCTTCGCCGAACAAGTTGGCGATGCAGCGCCCACATAGTTCGGCATGTTCAGAATGTTCGCCATCACCCGCCAAACCCACATCCTCACGCCAATGCCAGCAGCGCACGCACTTCACATGTGCCGTGGGCGTGGCAATAATCGCTTCGGCCCCGACATCGGCGGCCTTCACAAGCGTGGTTTTTGAACAGATCAAAATGAAGCGCAGATCGTCGTTTAGTGAAGCCAGAAGTTCATATCGCGCACCACTGGCTCGAATTTCCACTTCAGCCTGCAGCGAAGCACCGATCTTGCCGGCAGCACGCAGGTCTTCGAGCACCTTGCTGGCTTCACCACGGACTTCACGTATCTGCTGCCAGCGTTGCAGCAGCGTTGCCTCGTCAGCAACGGCGGCTGGCAGCGTGTGCCAGGTCGTCAGCATGATGCTTTCGCTCTTACCGATCAGCGCCCAGATTTCCTCAGCGGTGAAGCTCAAGATCGGCGCCATCAGCCGCGTCAATGCTTGCAGGATGTGCCACAGCGCACTCTGCGCCGAGCGGCGCGCAGGCGAATCAACGGCAGCGGTATACAGACGATCCTTGAGAATGTCGAGGTAAAAGGCGCCGAGATCTTCCGAGCAGAAATTCTGCAGCGCCTGCACCACCTTATGCAATTCATAACGCTCGTAGTCAGCGCAGATCTGCGCCTGCAGTTGACGCGTCATGGCAAGCGCATAGCGATCGATTTCCAGCCATTCCTCGACTGGCAGCATCTGTGCAGCGTCATTTGCATCAAAGTCAGCCGTGTTGGCAAGCAGAAAGCGCAGCGTGTTGCGCAGCCGCCGGTAGACCTCGACCACACGCGGCAGGATGGTCTTTTCGTCGATCGACAGCTCGCCCGAGTAGTCGGTGCTGGCCACCCAGAGGCGCAGGATCTCTGCGCCCAGCGTGTCGGAAATCTTCTGCGGCGCGACCACGTTGCCCTTGGACTTGGACATCTTCATGCCCTTGCCGTCGACCACGAAGCCGTGGGTCAGCAGCGCCTTGTAGGGCGCGCGGCCGTCGATGGCGGCACCGGTCAGAAGGCTGGAATGAAACCAGCCGCGATGCTGGTCC
>CAZAOQ010000141.1:0-7977 GCA_964486795.1 uncultured Rhodocyclaceae bacterium | reverse complement strand
GATCTTTGCTACACCAAATCGCACGTCAATACCTTCGTCATCATCAGCGGCGACTCCGACTTCTCCCCGCTCGTCTCCAAACTACGTGAAAATGCCAAACAAGTGATTGGTGTCGGCGTCAAGCAATCCACCTCCGACCTTCTCATCGCCAACTGTGATGACTTCATTTTCTACGACGATCTTGTCCGCGAAACCCGCCACTCCGCTGCCAAGCGCGAACCCAAGAGTAGCGAAACCCAACCTGCTGTACGGCGCACACCCGAGGAAGAGAAGCGCCGCAAGGAAGACCTCGACAGACGACGCGACCAAGCCATCGAGATCACCCTGGAAACCTTCGAAGCCCTGATCGCCGAGCGTGGTGACAGCGGCAAGATCTGGGCCTCGGTGCTCAAACAGGCCATCAAACGGCGCAAGCCTGATTTCAACGAGAGCTATTACGGCTTCCGCACTTTCGGCAACCTCATCGAAGAAGCCCAGTCACGCGGCCTGCTCGAATTCGGTCGCGACGAGAAATCCGGTGCCTACGTTTATCGTGCCAGTAGCGAGCAGCCACCAGCGACGACCACCGTGCAACCTGCCACTGATAATGTACCGGCCCAGATGCCTACGGCAACACCCACTGGACCCGAAACTGAAGTCCCGCCAGCAGCATCTACGACCACGACTGAAGCTACTGAGGTATCCGCAACCACGGCCACGGAACAAACTGGAACCCGACGCAATAGCCGCGGCCCACGCAGGCCGGCACGGCAAAATGCGAAGGAGGCCAAACAACCAGACATCATAACGGACCCGACAACGAAGGCAGCGCCCGCACCTGCAGTCTCACCAGTACCACCAGCACCACCAGTACCACCAGTACTCGCAGAAGCTGTCAGCGCGCCGCGTCTTGACACAACTGAAGCTGAAGCCGCCCCCGCCAAGAAAGCCGCACCGCGCAGCCGTCGGCCACGTAAGACGGCGAAGAGTGACGAATGACGAGTGGAAGGGGGAGCATTCCCCCTTTTCAAATCTTATTTTGTGAACGGTTTTGACGTTGGGTGTCGAAAATTCTTACAGAACGATCATGGGTCCGCGACTCTAAAATCGCACGTCACTGATTCAGCGAACATTTCATTTCTTGGTTCGCATATTGCTTGATTCCTAGCACACTCTTTCAAAGAGTTGCCCCGCCCGGTTGTTGAACCTCGACAACACACAGTCCCAGGTATCTTCAACCCTTCGCACCGGCGTATCCAAATCGTCAACGATGCGTAAGAAGGCGTCGCGTTCCGCTTGCGAGTTTGACTTCCAATCTCGCATCGGCTTCCTAAAGTCCCTTTACCGAAAGGGAGGACCGCAATGAACGTAATCATGCGCCCGCTCAGAGCCGTTGTCGTATTCCTTGTAATTTCGATCATGCTCACGCCATGGGCCGAGGCTGTTCCCACTCTGGGGCTAGGCGGCAACATCCTCTTCGACCCCGATGGAGTTGGTTACCTTGCTCCAGTTTCGGTCAGCTCATTCAATTTCAGCCCCGGCAACTTTCTGGCGGCTGGAGCGATTCCCGCCTACTTGGACTTCGTTAACAGTGGCATCGTCACACCTTTCGATACCATCATTCAGGCGAACATGAGCCCAAGTCTGAATTCTTTCCTGCCTGCCGGGGCCGAAATCACCATGGTCTTGAGGACCCGGCAACAGATCACCACTGTGGTGCCCGGCAATCCCGGTCCGATCACGACAAACACAGTGTTCTCGTCCGGTGGGGCGAACTTTCTAGACCTATATTTCGACCTGTCGAAAAATTCAAGCAGTGTCACGGGTTTGGGCTTCAACGATGGGCTGCTCATCCTGGCAGCCAAGTTGACGCCAACGTGTACAGATGGGAATGGCAATACGTTTACGACGGGTGGCACGCTAAACAACAGCTTACTTTCAGCAGGCCCTCTTTCAACGAGTGGAACGACACCAACCAACGGCATCAGTGGTGGAGCCGATTTCTGTGCCACACCGAACTTTGTTGATGTCGATTTCTTTCCGGGACCAACACCTGCCGCCGTACTCTTCAGCACCACGCTTTCGGCACCGTTTTCCTTTGGCAACGCAGCATCCCCGGTACTGGATGGCACGACTGCCCTTATTGGTACGACCAACGGCTCAAACGGTCCGGATATTCTTCTGGAGTCAAATAGCGAGCTGACATTTGCAGTGCCAGAACCGTCTTCAATCAGTTTGCTGACGCTCTCCTTCCTGCTGCTTGCCTGCGCTGTATCAAAAAAGGCTCCCGAATAGGGAGCCTGGTTTGAAAACCGCGCGACGAAAGTGCGAGAACGAAGTGCGTTAGCGCCTCATATGCGTTAATTATTCGGCACCAGCTCGACACGACGATTCTTGGCTTTGCCTTCCTCGCTGGTGTTGGCAGCGACGGGGCTGGCGGAAGATACACCGACCGGGGTCAGTCGCTTGCGATCCAGTTTGTACTGGCTGACCAGCGCAGCGATCACGGCATCCGCACGGCGCTTGGACAGGTCCATATTCGAGTTGAATTCACCCACATTGTCCGTATGTCCAACCACCAGCAATTTGAGCGTCGGTGATGATTTCAACAGTTTGGCAATTTGCTCGAGTGTCTCTTTCGACTGCGGTTTCACTTCGGTCTTACCAGTATCAAAATACAAGCCGTACAGGGCGATGCGTCCGTTAGCACTGATCGCCTGGGCCATTTCCTCGGCCTTGACGGTGACCATCTTTTGTTCCATGGCCTTCAGCTCAAGTACATCGACCACCACGATGGTGCGATTGTTGAAGGCTTTGCAGTAATTGTCATCCCGACCGTTGTAGGCCAACACCGAGACGAACGCCTTGTTTGCCGGCAGTTCGAGTGCGGCATAACGCTGCTCGCTGATGCGCATCGTCTGCGCACAGTTACCGTTGGTGAAGGCTTGATCTTTGATGTTTTCTGCTGGCCAGAGGAACATTGCCAAGCTTTGGTCGCCACCGCCGCCATCGCTGCTGCGCCCTGGGTCGCCGCCGCATTCGTTGTTCTTGCATTCAAAGAGGGCTTTTCCACCCTTGCCGGTGATCTCGTTCTGGTAGTTGCGCACCGCCTGCAACGGCCCGACATTTGCAGGCAACACGTAGACAAGGCGGGTACGGCGTCCTTCCAGCGCTTTACTCTGCGCCGGTTCGAAGACGATATTGTTGTGCACATCGCGCCGATTCTTATCGGCAACCGGTTTGAGTGCGGCCAGCGGCAGCTTGATCTCGTCAAAATCCTTAACGTCGTAAGACACGATCATGGCACCGGCAAAACGACCCACCAGCGCCGTATCCTTGGCACCCGCCATATCCTTCTTGGGCACCGTCGCATCGGCAAAAGCAATGGTGGCCAAAAGACAACCAAATAGCACATATCCGAAACGCTTCATCATTTCACTCCCAAGAATTCGATCAACCTACGGCGATAGAAGAACGCAAGACGCAAGGTACGCAGCCCCCCCATGAATCAGAAACCTTCGACCTTATGGATGTTCTTCCAGACTGCATCCGGCAGGAGGCGTCGCATCACGTAGCCAAGGCGTGTGTTCTTGCCGGGCATACACCAGAACTCACCCTTCTCCAGCGACACTTCGAGGGCATCAAGAACTTCCTCGGGCTTGATCGGGGGATTGCCATCGAGGATCTTCGGCCAGACGGTATCGACGGCTTGTTGCAGCAGCGGCGTCTTGACGGCGGGCGGGCAGACGCAAACGAAGCGCACACCCTTGTTACGGTTCTCGTGGTAAAGCACTTCGGTGAAACAGGAAACGGCAAACTTGGTCGCCGCATAGCCGCCCGTCATCAAGGTCGGCATCTGGCCGAGCATGGAGGAGAAGCCGATGAAATCGCCCTTGCCGCGCTTGAGCATGCCGGGCAACGTGGCCTTGGTGATATTGACAAGCCCACCGTAGTTGATCGCCATCAGGCGGTGGATCTGCTCGGTCGGCTGATCGAGGAGCTTGCCGAAGGGCATGATGGCGGCAGCATTGATCACCCGATCGATCGGGCCGAGTTCCTGCTCCACCCTGGCAACAGTCTGGTTAACCGCCTCAGTGCTGGTCACATCAAGTACATAGGTCTTGATATTGGGCTTGCCTTCGGCAGTCTGCGCGAGGCCTTTCGCATTGATGTCGAGTGCTGCGACCTTCACGCCGGCAGCTGCCAGACGCCATGCTGCGAGTTGTCCCATGCCGCTACCCGCACCAGTGATCAGCGCAACCTTACCTTCGAATGCCATGACGTTTCCTTTTCAGAGTATGTAATCGTTGCCGAGCGCGGCCGGCCAGCCAGCCGCGCAAAAACCTGCCGCATATTAATCAGGCATGGTGCCTGCGTGCAAAATAGAGTTCCTAAAACGGGTACCGGGCACCAGCTACCACGGGCGCCTCGCCTTGGAAACGGCCGGCGACATTCAGCCGCTCCCCGGAGAGCCAGCAGACATGCGCCTTCCAGCCGTGCCTATCTGGAGAACAAGCATTGGCGCGCCTTTCAGCCGTGCCTATCCGGAGAACAAGCACTGGCGTGCCTTTCCGGGCACACCGGTAAATCAGCGCCAGTTCCAGCGCGACATCGAACTCGTCGCGCGCTCCACCATGCCTTCGGCCATTTCGGCACCGAAGCGACTGGAGAAACGATCGACGAAGGTCTGCTTGACGGTGTAGTCGCGGATATCCTCAGCCTTGATGAGATCACGTGCCACGGACTCCACGGTGCCGTAGCCGTCCGCCAGGCCGAGTTCGATACTGCGCGCGCCAGTCCACATCAGGCCGCTGAAGAGTTCCGGGTTTTCCTTGAGACGCTTGCCCCGCCCCTTGCGGACGACGTCGATGAACTGCTGGTGAATTTCACCGATCATTTTCTGCGCGTATTCCTTTTGCGCCGGCTCTTGCGGGGAGAAGGGATCGAGGAAGCCCTTGTTCTGCCCGGCGATCAGCAGGCGGCGCTCGACGCCGAGTTTGTCCATGGTGCCGGTGAAGCCAAAGCCCTCCATGAGCACCCCAATCGAGCCAACGATGCTGGCCTTATCGACGAAGATCTGATCGGCAGCCGCCGCGACGTAATAACCACCCGAAGCACAGTAATCCTCGACGACGACGTACATCGGAATCTTTGGATACTTGGCGCGCAGACGATTGATCTCGTCATTGATCATGCCAGCCTGAACAGGACTGCCGCCGGGGCTGTTGATACTGAGGATGACGCCCTGTGTACCCTTGTCCTCAAAGGCGGCCTGCAAAGCGCTCGTAATGTGATCGGCACTCGCCTCGCCTCTGGCCTGGATGACGCCGTTCATCTGCACCAGCGCAGTATGGCGGGTACCGTCGCCAAACCGCTCAACTGTGCCACCCCAATCGCCCAGTGCCAGCAGGACCAGCGTGAAATAGGCGAAACCGAGCAGTTTGAAGAAAATACCCCAGCGCCGGGCCCGCCGCTTTTCGGTAATACCTTCAAGGGCGATCTTCTCGAGGATGCTACGTTCCCAGCCGGAACTGGAGCTTGAATCTTTGTTGGGCGCTTCCATGTCACTCTTTCAAATAGATGTTGCCGTCATGCTCGATGACGACGAGCGGCGTTAGTCCTTTGCCATTGCAGCGCCCGCCTAGGCAACGGCCGTCTTCGGGGGAATACATTGCGCCATGAGTGGAGCAGACCAAGTATACGCTGGAGAGGCCGAAGAACTTGCCCTCCTGCCAGTCCAGTTCAATCGGCACGTGGCCGCAGCGATTGATGAAAGCGCGCGCAATACCGCGATGGCGCACGACAAAAGCCGGCTCCTCGACGCCATGGTCCATCACCTTGAAACGCACGCCATCGCCACCATCGACCAGCGCAGTACTGGCGCAGATCAGGCGCTCGGCCGCCGGCTTACTCACGCGTTCTGCATCAGCCATGCATGCACTTCCGCGACGTTGCCGGCGCACAGCAGCGGCGCTTCGGCTTCCAGCACCTCGCGCGGATGTGCGCCATAGGCAACGGCCAGCGCCGGCACCTGGGCATTCCGGGCCATGAGCAGGTCATGCGTCGTATCACCGATCATCAGCGTGCGTTCCGGCGTCACGGCAAACTCGTCCATCAGTTCCAGCAGCATCTGCGGATGCGGCTTGGAATGGCACTCGTCAGCGCAACGCGTGGCATGAAAGAATCGCTCCAGACCGCTGCCGGCCAGCGCGCGCAACAATCCATTTTTGCTCTTGCCGGTAGCGACAGCGAGCATGAAGCCCACCTCACCGAGCGCCTCAACCATCTCGAAGGCGCCCGCGAACAGATCCAGCTCGTGATCACACGACAGGTAATGATGGCGATAACGGTTCGCCGCTTCCGGGTAACGCGTCGGATCGAGATCGGGCATCACAATGCGCAGGGCGTCATTCAAGCCAAGGCCGATGATATGCCGGGCGCGCTCGTCACTCGGTGGCTCGACGCCCAGGTCGCGGGCGGACGCCTGAATTGCGGCGACGATGGCCGCTGCAGAATCCATTAACGTGCCGTCCCAATCGAAGACGATCAATTCAAAACGCTTCGCCATGGTCTCTCTTCTCTTGTCGCTCCAGCTGTCTGAGGAAGGCGCGCAGTTCCGGTGGCAACGGCGCCTCAAGCGCAATGGGAGGGGTCTCCTCCTGCAACGGGTGCGTAAAGCGCAGCTTCGCCGCATGCAGAAACATGCGCTTCAGCCCGGTTTTCTGCAATTCCTTATTGAGCGCAAAGTCTCCATATTTGTCGTCCCCGGCCAACGGAAAACCCAGATGTGCCAGATGGACACGGATTTGATGCGTGCGCCCTGTTTTCAGTTCCACCTCGACGAGCGTGAAATTCTCCCAGCGTGCCACCAGCCGGACGATGCTGTGCGACTCCTTACCCTCGGGTGAAACCATCACGCGCCGCTCTTCGCCGGCGGTCAGGTACTTGAGTAACGGCAACCTGATGTGCTGCTGGGAATTCATCCAGCGCCCCTTGACCAGTGCCAGATAACGCTTGTTGATGTTGCCGTGGCGAAAGGCATCGTGCAAACGGGTCAGCGCCGAACGCTTCTTGGCAACCAGCAGCAGCCCCGAGGTCTCGCGGTCGAGACGGTGGGCCAGTTCCAGCATGCGCGCCTCGGGGCGCATGCGGCGCAGTTGTTCGATGACGCCGAAGCTCACCCCGCTGCCGCCATGCACCGCCACACCGGCCGGCTTGTCGAGGACCAGCAGCGCGTCGTCTTCATAAGTAATATCAAACGCTCGTTCGGGAATGGCGGCGGCGGGTGCGGTTTCAGTCTTCGCCGCCAGCCGGATCGGCGGTACGCGCACCTGGTCGCCGATCTGAACACGATAGTCAGAACCGACGCGCCCCTTGTTCACCCGGACCTCGCCACTGCGCAGGATGCGATAGACGTGGCTTTTCGGCACGCCCTTGCAAACGCGCAACAGAAAGTTGTCGATGCGCTGGCCTTCAGCCTCCTCACCCACCTCCAGCCAATTCGCTGAGTCTTTACTTAAGCCCTTCAGTTCCAATATACTGTGTCCAGTTTGCCGTCCTTTGGCAAGCGTGCCCGGCGGCCCGAAGTGGCGTCGGTGACGCACCGAAGACGTTGTCCGTTGTCCGTTGTTAATACGCTGATCCACATTCCACCGTTGTTCGCCGCCTTTGCACTGTTGTGCAACCCGCGGCCGGGTGGGGCCCGGCGGATGCCGGCATTGCGCGATGGCTGTGAAACCAGTCCAGATCACCGGACCAAAATATCGAGCGCCGCGAAAAGCGCGAGATTATCACCCGCCGCACAGCAAATCACCAAGGTTATTTCGCTCGCCGGAAGTAGCGATGAGACAAACTTTATTGCGCGCACAGAGCACACTAAGCAGAGCACCGCAAGAATGCCAGGCTTCGAGACAACGGCAATTGACCGCCGCGGACTCGAAGCTACTTATACCGAGACACATCCGATCATCACCTTTATTTTCCTGAGGCACCAAAAAA
>CAZAOQ010000140.1:3698-8004 GCA_964486795.1 uncultured Rhodocyclaceae bacterium | reverse complement strand
AGCCTTTACACGAACAATCGCCTTAAGCATACGTGGATAGGCTGCACGCTTACGACGAAGCCGACTGCCTGCATCATTGAATAGCAGATCGTCGGGCCGACGAAGCGGAAGCCACGGCGCTTCAGGTCTTTGGAGCGCTGCTCGGCGAGTGGCGTACTGGCCGGCAGTTCAGCGGGGCTGCGCCAGTGATTCTGGATCGGCTGGCCATCGACGAAGTTCCATAGGTAGCGGCTGGCGTTGTCGATGGCAGCGCCAACTTTCAAACGGTTGCGGACAATGCCGGCATCCTGGAGCAGGCGCGCCTACGCCGCCCATCCGATCACCACGTTTCGACTGGAGGCCGGCAATATCGCCATCGGCCTTATCCGCAAGCGCGCACGAGGGCTCCGCGATGACGAGTATTTCAAGCTGAAAATCCTCCAGACGAACACTCCATCGCTCCTCCACATACCAATCCCACAACTATGCCGAACGCATCCGCATTAGACAGGATTTACACCGTAAGAAATACCGCAAGAGCGAGATTTTCGCTCACGTTTTTTCTAATCGCTTACCTCAGTATTCGGTTCTTTCGTGACCCTTGCCGTGTCGTCCAACCACTCACGCCACACAGTCAGTGCAACGGCCAGAATGACCGGGCCGAGAAACAGCCCCACCAGACCAAAGGCAGCCAGCCCTCCGAGCACGCCAAAAAGCGCGAAAACGAAGGGAATGTTGGCGGCGCCGGCGAGAATAATCGGGCGCACGATGTTGTCGACCCACGATACGACCAGCGTACCCCACAGCAACAAACCAACACCGGCCCACGTGTGACCCGTGAATAGTAACCACAGCCCAGCCGCACCCCAGACCAATGGAGTCCCGAATGGAATCAAGGCAATTAATACGGTTATGGCGGCAAGTGTGGTTGGTGCTGGCAGACCGGCTGCCCAGTAGCCGAGGCCGGCGACTGCACCTTGCACAATGGCAGTGAGGACGATGCCGTAGACCACTCCACGCGTGGTTGCCGCCATTGCGTCTAAATAATTGTTAGCACGCGTGCCAAGCAGCGTCACTAATAATTGGCGACTCTGTTGAGTGAGGCTGCGGCCGTTTTGGTAGACAAAAAATAAAGTAAACAGAGCGAAACCAAGTTTGGCTACGTTACGTCCAATGCCGCCGATGAGCGCCAGCCCTTGGCTTTCCAGATGCCGGGCCAGTTCTAGTAATTCGACCTTAATCTGCTCAGGATCCGCCATCAGCGTGTCGAGGTAACGTGCTATATCGGTTCCAATCAACGGGATGGCTGCCAACCAGGCTGGCGTCTTCATCTCGCCATCACGAAACGCAGCCAACAGCACGTCGACTAGGCCAGCGGTTTCGGCGTGCAGGAGCGCGATCAGCCAGATAAAGGGCAAGACCAGTGCTAACGCGACCAGCACGGTCATCGTTGCTGCTGCTAGTATATTGCGGCCACCCATTGCGCGCTCCAGTCGCAAGAATAGTGGCCAAGTCGTATAACCGAGGATGCCAGCCCAAGCCAGCGGGATCAGGAATGGTGCTAAAACGGTTGCTACGCCAACCCCTAGCGCGCCGAGGAATAGACCTAAGAGAACGCGTCTTGCTAGTGGACTGGTGGTTAGCTCATGCATGATTGGTTATTGTCAGTGCTGGTAGGTCAGCAGGCCGATTGCAACCAGTCCTACCGTCACCCAACCCAGCCGGTCGACGTAGCGATGAAGCAAGGCTTCCATCCGCGATCCACCCCAGCGCATCAATCCAGCCACCAGAAAGAAACGCGCTCCACGACCGATTACCGACGCCAAGGTGAACGGCAGGATCGCCATCGACAAGGCACCTGCGGCGATGGTGAATACTTTGTAGGGAATCGGTGAGAAGCCGGCGATGAATACGGCCCAGAAGCCCCACTGATGAAACCAGGCTACGGCAAGCTGATAACTGTCCCAATAGCGAGACACACGCAGCCAAGGTTCGATGGCATCGAAGGCGAAATAGCCGATGGAATAACCGAACAGGCCGCCGGCGACAGAGGCTAGCGTCGTCAGCAGCGCCAAACGCCAGGCCTGTGCGGGCCGGGCTAGGCACATGGGTGCCAGCATCACGTCGGGCGGAATGGGGAAGAACGAGGATTCGGCAAAGCTCACGCCGCCCAGATACCACGGTGCGTGCCGATGCAGCGACCACACCATGGCTCTCCGGTAGAGTGACGAGAAAATTCGCATCGGTTACGCTCCGCGCACCAGTGACATCACCTTGGCAGCATCCAGCCCGCTGGCGGTACGCTGAATTTGGGGCAGATAGAGCGCCTGCATTTCCTTGGCCGGCCCCAGCGAGTTCTGGAACGAATCGCGGAGAACCGTACTACTCATTTGTCTGCCACCGGCATAGTAGCGCTTGGCAATCTGGCCCAGAGCGTAGGTGGTGGCGAACGAGAACGCCATGCTGGTTGCAGCTTGACCAAGTTTTCCAGCGAGTCCCCCAGCGGCTTTGCCGAGCAACCCCCCTAGGAGTTTGCGGCCGAACTGCTCCAGGTACTGCGAGGTCAGCCCCACCCCAACAGTGGCAATGAATTCCTTGATATGCCCCTGATCAAGCTCAACGCTATAGGCTTTGCCAATGCCGTATACCATCTTGACCTGCAAAGGAATGATGGCCAAGGAAGCCCAAGACTGAGGGAGAAGTTCCAGCGCGCCGTTGAGAATAGCGCTGTTTAGAATCGTCTTGTCGAGTTCAGCCTCTGGCACGTTAGGGATGGCCGCAACGACAAGGCCGGCTGCGAGTGGGGCAGCAGCGGTTGCTATGTAGGGGGTTAGCTGATATGCGGCCTCGGTAATGAAATCGGCTTCGCGTCCGAGCGCTTTGGCTAGCTCGGCATCGAGCCCTAGCAATCCCTGCAATTCGGCAAGAAAGCGCCGCTCCGATTCGCTTTGCCGGCCATCGGCATCGCAAACGCAGACCGCCATTTCATAGGCGAGTTGGCGATGATCGAACTCTGTGAGAGAGGCCGCTGCACTGGCCAAGCTGACGCGTTTGAGCAGTACGTCCTGATAGATTCGTGGTAAGTCTTGAGCGTTTGTCTCGTTGCCGAGCGAATCTGTCAGTTGGCGAATCTGCTCGCGTTCTCGTTCGTCCTTGACGCCGTCAGCGAAGGCGGCAAAGAGCGAAATGGCAAGGATGGCGTTCTTTTGTTCTGAGGTCATGACTAATCCAGTTATTAGCTAAAAATCCGGGCGCGCTATTGAGTTCCACCTGAACTTCTCCATTCGGCTTACCCGTTACCCTCAACTCGACCAGATTGATCGCGCCTGCATATCAAGCGCAAATACGGTGGATTTTTGCATCAGGGCACCACCATGAGCGGCAGTGGAGACAGATACGCTACTTTCTGTGCCACGGAACCCATCAGCAGTGTTTTCGCCACGCCATAGCCATGGTGACCGATGACAATGACATCGCACGTCAGTTTGCCCGCTAGGTTAACGATGCTTTCGGCTGCTTCACCCATGATTACATGCAGTCGCCAGTGTTGACCGGCTGCATCGAGCATTGCACGCGCGTCGGCTGTGGCATTCCAGCCGCGACTTAGTAGCTCGCTTTCCGCCGCTTCATGGCTGAGCCAGGGCTGGACATTGACCAGATGCAGCGCACAGGACTTCATCGCCGCTGCCTGATGCAAGGTCGTTGCAGTGGCGCGCAAGGAATGCGGAGAACCATCGACGGCGATCAGCCAGAGGTTTTGTGCAGCGACTAGGGGTGTGGCGCTGTCGATGGTCATGTAGACAAGTCGCCCAGCGGCATCGCGTTCGACGTGATTTTTAGCGGTAAGTTGCGGTAGCTCGCTCATGGTGTGGCTCCCGGGGTGGTATCGGCATTTTTAGAAAGGATGAGGCTAGCCATTACAGAAAGGCCAATGATAACGGCCACGATCGCCAGTGACCATTGGATGGGCAGGTGGAACCAGGGTGCCGCAAGCATTTTGCCGCCGATGAACACCAGTACGATGGCTAGGCCGTATTTGAGCAGATGGAAGCGATCAGCCATGTCGGCGAGCAGGAAGTAGAGTGCGCGCAGGCCCATGATGGCGAAGATGTTCGACGTGAATACGATGAAAGGGTCGGTAGTAACGGCGAAGATAGCCGGAATGCTATCGACTGCGAACACCACGTCGCTGGCCTCAATCAGGACCAGTACAAGGAACATTGGCGTGGCCCAGAGGATGTTGTTCTGGCGTACGAAGAACGAGTCCCCGTGGAAGCTTGGCGTAATGCGCAGGTGGCTACGCAGCCAGCGCAGCAGCGGATTGGCT
>CAZAOQ010000140.1:0-3688 GCA_964486795.1 uncultured Rhodocyclaceae bacterium | reverse complement strand
CACGCCGTCGTCGCCGGTCAGAAAACCGCCGTTCAGCGGATTGGCTTCGAGGTCGGGCGCATGCTCGGCGAAGATCAGCATCTTGATGCCGGTGACGACCAAGAAGGCGCCGAAGACGTACAGCAGCCAGGAAAATTGTGTTACCAGCCAGACGCCACCAAGAATCATCCCGGCCCGCATGACAATGGCACCAAGCACGCCGTAGAGCAACACGCGGCGCTGCAACTCTGGTGGCACCGCGAAATAGCCGAAGATCATGACGAAAACGAACATATTGTCGACTGACAGCGATTGTTCGATCAGGTAGCCGGCGAGGAATTCCAGTGTCTTGCGGTTGGCTATTTCACGGCCTAGGTTGCCATCCAAATACCACCACATGAGGCCAGCGAAGGCCAGTGCTAGTGCGGTCCAGGCAGCTACCCAGGTAAGAGCTTCCTTCGCGGGCACTCGGTGTGCTTTTTTACCGCCAAAGACGAACAAATCCAATGCCAGCATGACTAGAATGAAGGCAATGAAGCCGGCCCACATGGGGCCGGTGGCGAAACTTTCGATAGTCGTCATTTCATGTTCTCAATGATTGGATGCTGTTGATAACCGTGCCAACACGGCAATACGTTGTTCTAGGGGCGGGTGGCTGGAAAACAGCGCCGTCCAGCTAGGGCGGCCGCTGATGCCGGCGGTAGCGACGCTTTTGGGCAATTCGCCCGACTTCAAGTCACCTAGCCGGTTTAGCGCTGCCATCATTGGCTGCGGCGAACCCATCAGGTCGGCGGCCCCGGCATCAGCGCGAAATTCGCGTTGGCGCGAGAAATACATGACGATTATGCTGGCCAGGATGCCAAAAGCGATGTCGCAGATCACTACGGTGACCATGTATCCCACGCCGGCTTCCTCCCGATTCTTGAGTACGACGCGATCAATGAAGTAGCCGACGACGCGGGAAATGAAAATGACGAAAGTATTCACTACACCCTGAATCAGGGTCAGCGTTACCATATCGCCGTTGGCGATATGCGCTACTTCGTGGGCAATAACCGCCTCTGCCTCCTCGCGCGTCATGCTCTGCAACAAGCCGGTGGATACTGCCACTAGCGAATTGTTGCGCGAGGCACCAGTGGCGAAGGCGTTCGGTTCGCCCTCGTAGATCGCCACTTCGGGCATAGTCAGGCCAGCCTTTGCGGCGAAACGTCTCACCGTATCCACCAGCCAGAACTCAGTGGAATTGGCCGGAGACTCGATGACGCGAGCGCCGGTGCTCCACTTGGCGATAAATTTCGACATCCACAATGAAATGAAAGCACCGCCAAAGCCCATAATGAGCGCAAAAAACAGCAACTTGCCAAGATCAAGTCCCGCGCCAGTGAAGTAGCGGTTGGCTCCAGTGAGCGTGGTGACGATGCCCAGTACCAGCATGATTGCTAGGTTGGTGCCGATGAAGAGCAGTGTCCGTTTCATGGTGGAATTCCTTGTGAATTGTTTGCCGTATCAATCGCTGCTGTTCATGAAGCCCAACAGTTGCAGCAGGCTGGTGAAGAGGTTGAAGATGGAAACGAATAGCGTCACGGTTGCCATCACATAGTTGGTTTCGCCGCCGTGGATGATGTTACTGGTCTCATACAGAATCAGGCCCGACATCAGCAGCACGAAAGCGGCGGAAACCGTGAGTGACAGCGCAGGAATCTCGAAGAAAATTGCCGCTAGGCTGGCGACGAATGCCAGGAGGATGCCAACCATCAGGAAGCCGCCCATGAAACTGAAATCCTTGCGCGTCGTCAGGGCGTAACCTGAAAGGCCGAGGAAGATTGCACCAGTGCCAGCCATGGCCATCATGACCGTCTGGCCACCATTGGGTAGACTCAAATAATGGCTGACGATCGGGCCCAATGTATAGCCCATAAAGCCGGTCAGGGCGAACACCGACATTAACCCCCAGCCGCTGTCACGGAGTTTTGACGTGGCGAACAGCAGACCGAAGTAGCCGGCCAAGGTCAGGATCAGGCCGGGATGCGGCAGTTTCAAGGCCACCGAAACGCCGGCGATAAGTGCCGAGAACAGCAGCGTCATCGACAGCAATATATAGGTGTTGCGAATGACTTTGTTGGTGGCGAGCACCGATGTGGCAGCGGGCTGGGCGATGCTGGTCGGCTGGGTATGAAGGGAACGCATGGCAGACTCCTTTGATGGAAAGGTTTCAATTACTGGAAAGAACAAATCCGGTCGCGATTTCCGCTTCTGCTTCAATCGCATCCATCTTGTCGGTGGCGGGAGCGATATCGATGTTGGCATTGGGGTCGGTGCCGCGCAGACTTTCGTGGCGGTGCTCACGTTGTCGTTCCACCCGACGCGCTAGCGTGCGTCCGGCACGATCTGCGGCGCGGTCGATGGCAACATAGAGATCGGCCTCAGTGTCTTCGATGACCACGTCTGCTCCACCCGGAATAGCAACCTGAATATGGCAACGCTTGTCTTCGCCGCCGCGTGGCCCATTGATATCGGAAAGTCGGACGGATACCTTGTGTACATGATAATTGGCCCAGTCGAGGGCAAAACGGATGCGCCGTTCAATGTGTTCGCGCAAGCCGGTGGTAAGGGTAAAGCCTCGAGCTTGGATGAGGATCTGCATGGAATCACTCCTATTCAGCGGATGGAGAGTACAGTCTAGGCCTCGCTTAATGATCTAACAAATCGAATAATATAAATAATAGTTCGCTTTTTACGACCCATTCTATTTTCGAAGGATTTGTTGTCATGGCTACGCTCAACTACAAGCATCTGCGTTATTTTTGGATCGTCGCCAAGTCGGGGTCCATCGCTCGCGCCAGTGAGCAATTGCATCTCACGCCGCAATCGATCAGCGGTCAGTTGAGTGAGCTGGAGGATAGTCTTGGTACGGACTTGTTTCGCCGGGTGGGGCGGGGTTTGGAACTCACCGACGCCGGTCAACGCATTCTGAGTTACGCGGATGAGATCTTTACTCTAGGCGACGAGCTGCTGGATGTCGTGCGTGACCAAGCCTTGAAAAGGAGTCTGCCCTTCACCGTGGGTATAGCTGACTCCGTCCCCAAGTCGATTGCCTACTTTCTAGTAGAGCCGGCGCTGCACTTGGCCGAGCCGGTTCGGTTGATCTGCCGCGAAGGTCGGCTGACGGCCTTGCTTGCGGATCTAGCCGTACATCGTCTTGACTTAGTAATTGCTGATCGCCCAATGCCGGCGAACCTGAATGTTCGGGGTTACAGTCATCTATTAGGTGAAAGCAATCTAACCGTATTCGGTACAGAAGGCTTGTTAAAAACATTGAACGGATCATTCCCGGCCCTGCTAAATGGCGCGCCTTTTCTCATGCCGGGTGAGGACGTTGCCATTCGGCCACGTCTGGAGCAGTGGTTGGCCTCCCAGCGTCTATATCCGCGTGTGATTGGTGAATTTGACGACAGTGCTTTGATCAAGGCCTTCGGCCAGGCCGGAGCGGGGTTATTCGTCGCACCAACTGCGCTGGCCGCCCATATTTGCGAACACCAGCGTGTCGTTGCGGTTGGATGCATTGATTCCATCAACGAACAGCTTTTTGCCATTACCACCGAACGGCGTCTAACGCACCCTGCCGTCGTAGCTATTAGCGAAGCCGCGCGGCGCGATGTGTTTGCCAAGGCTTAAGTGAACGTGATTTATCTACGCAGTTCTTTTTGAT
>CAZAOQ010000139.1:0-8018 GCA_964486795.1 uncultured Rhodocyclaceae bacterium | reverse complement strand
GGCAATCGCCAAGGGTGAGGCGGAGATCAACCAGTGCCCGCCTGGTGGTGAGGAAGGCATCCGCAAGCTCGCCGACCTGCTCGGGCGCGAGTTCAAACCGCTCTCCGCCGAATACGGCGAGGAAAAACCGAAAGGCGTTGCCTTCATCGACGAAGCGACCTGCATCGGCTGCACCCTATGCCTGCAGGCCTGCCCCGTCGACGCCATCGTCGGTGCCGCCAAACAGATGCACACCATCGTCGAACCGCTGTGCACCGGCTGCGAGCTCTGCATACCGCCCTGCCCGGTCGATTGCATCACCATGGTGTCCGTCAAGGAATCGGTTGAGACTTGGAAATGGAAGTATCCAGTCGTCGAAATCCGGCAGTCTAAGGAAGACTAAAGCGATGCTGCGCAAGCTCTTCAAGTTCAATGGCGGCGTCAAGCCGGATTATCACAAGGAAGAATCGACCGGCCGGCCGATCACCATGGCACCACTCTCGAAAGAGCTGGTGATCCCGCTGAACCAGAGCATCGGCGGTACGCCACGACCGTTCGTCACCATCGGCGAGAAGGTATTGAAGGGCCAGCGTATCGGCGAAGCCGACGGCAGTGCATCTTCGGCCGTACATGCCTCGACCTCCGGCACCGTCACCGCCGTCGAGATGCGGCGCATGGCCCACCCGTCCGGTCTCCCGGTGCTGAGCGTAGTCATCGAACCCGATGGCGAGGATCGCTGGATCGAGCGCACGCCCTTTGACCATTGCAAGGCCTCACCCGCGGAAACGCGAGACTATCTGCGCGATGCCGGCGTTGTCGGCCTTGGTGGCGCGGTATTCCCCAGCCATCTCAAGCTCAACCCGGGCAAGACCGGCAAACTCAACACACTGGTCATCAACGGCGCCGAGTGCGAACCCTTCATCACCTGCGACGATATGCAGATGCGCGAGCGTGCTACCGGCATCGTGCGGGGCGTCGCCATCATGCGCGAAGTCCTCGCTGCAGGCGAAGCGCTGATCGGCATCGAGGACAACAAGCCACAGGCCATCGGTGCCATGCAGACCGCTGTGGCTCAACTCGGTGAAAGCGCCAGCGGGATTCGCATCGTGGTCATTCCGACACGCTATCCTGCCGGCGGCGCCAAGCAGCTGATTCGCGTGCTCACTGGCATCGAAGTGCCACACGGCAAGCGCTCCACCGATTATGGTGTGCAGTGCTTCAATACCGGCACTTCCTACGCCATTTATGAGGCCATTGCCCTCGGCCAGCCGCTCGTCTCGCGCCTCGTCACAGTGGCCGGTAACGTCGGCACCCCCCGCAACTTCGACGTGCCGCTCGGCACGCCGATGCGCGACCTGCTTGCGCTGTGCCAGCCCCGGCCCGACACCGACCGCATCATCATGGGTGGCCCGATGATGGGTGTCACCATGCCCGGCGACGAGGTCCCTGTCATCAAGGCCACCAACTGCGTCCTGGCCGGCTCCCCCGCGCTGTTTCCGCCGCCGCCGCCAGAGATGCCCTGCATCCGCTGCGGTGAATGTGCCAAGGTCTGCCCGGTCGAGCTGCAGCCCTTCGAGATGTACTGGTACTCGCGCGCCAAGATTTTTGGCAAGGCACAGGAATACCACCTGTTCGACTGCATCGAATGCGGCTGCTGCGCCTACGTCTGCCCATCGCGAATTCCGCTGGTCGATTACTACCGCTTTGCGAAGAGCGAGATCTGGGCGCGTGAACGCGAAAAGACTTCTGCGGATGCTGCGCGCGAACGCTACGAATTCCGTCTGGCTCGCGACGAGCGAGAGAAGCAGGAGAAGGCCGCCAAACTCGCCGCCAAGGCCGCCGCAACACGCGAGAAGCTCGCACAAGCACCGCCGCCTGCCGAGACCGGCACTGACCCCACCGCCGTCACGGCGCCCGTCGATGGCACAGTCGCGAGTGAAGAGACCGCCAAAAAGGCACTGATCGCCGCCGCCATGGCACGCGCCCAGCAACAGAAGGAACAAACCACGCCGCAGAATACCGAGGCGCTGACAGCCGAACAGCAGGCACAAATCACCGAGATCGAGACACGCCGCACCCAGTTGCGCGAAATGGCGAAGACCCCCGCACAGGACGACTGAACCATGCTCAACAACTCTCCCTATTTCCTTCAGCCAGCCAGTGTCCGCAGCGTCATGCTGCGCGTTCTCGTCGCTCTGCTGCCCGGCATCGCCGCCTACGTCTGGTTCTTTGGCGCGGGTGTACTGATCCAGATCGCGCTGGCCTCGGCGGCAGCGCTGGCTGGTGAAGCGGCCATGCTGGCAATCCGCAGGAAACCGCTCTGGTTGTTTCTCGGCGATGGCTCCGCACTGGTGACGGCCTGGCTGATCGCGCTGACTTTTCCACCGATCGCACCCTGGTGGCTGGTGGTCAGCGCCACACTATTTGGCATCGTCATCGTCAAACATCTTTACGGCGGACTCGGCCAGAATCCTTTCAATCCGGCCATGGTCGCTTTCTGCGTGATGATCGTCGCCTTCCCGCAACTGATGTCACAGTGGCCAGCAGCCGGTGTTTTTGGTGGCTTTGATGGCCTGAGCCATCTCGGCGAGCAGCTTGACCTGATCTTTGGCGGCGGAGCTGCACGACACCTCGATGCCGTGACGATGGCGACCTCGCTGGACGCACTGCGCACCGCGCTGCATGGCACCGACGCGAATGCCACAATTAGTCGTGTGATTGGTGGCAGTGGCAACAGCGTGGGTAGCTTTGGTAGCTTCGGCGGCAAGGGCTGGGAGTGGGTCGGTGCTGGCTACCTGCTCGGCGGCACCTGGCTGATCCAGCAGCGCATCATCACCTGGCACATCCCGACCGCCTTCGTCGCCATGCTCGCGGCCACCGCGGGCCTTGCCCACCTGATTTCGCCCGACCATCACGCCGGTGCGCTGTTCCACCTGTTCAGTGGTGGCGCCATGCTGGGTGCCTTCTTCATCGCCACCGATCCGGTCTCCGGTGCAACGACGCCGCGCGGCAAACTGATCTATGCAGCCGGGATTGCTCTGCTGACTTGGGTCATCCGCAGCTTCGGCGCTTATCCGGACGGGATTGCCTTCGCCACCATGCTGATGAACATCGGCGCACCGTTGATTGACAAGTGGACCCAGCCAGCGGTGTTTGGCCACAAGAAGTCAGACTCCACGAAGCCATGAACTCATGAGTCCGAGCAGCCCGCAGATGCCGAACCACAGCATCATCAATATCTCTCTGCGCACCGCAGCGGTCCTGCTGCTGTTCACGCTGTCTTTCACAACGCTGATGGCGGTGATCTACAAGGCCACCAAGGGTCCCATCATTGCCAGCACCGAAGCCGAGAAGCTGCGCCTGATCGGTGAGGTACTACCACCCGATGTCTACGACAACGATCTGCTCAAGGATTACGTCGAGTTGCCGGCAACAGCCGAACTCGGGCTCGATCACCCCAGCCACGCCTATCGCGCACGCCAGGGTGGCGGGCCCACTGCGCTGGTCTTCGAAGCCGCTGCACCGGATGGCTACAGCGGACGCATCGGCCTGATCCTCGCCGTGCGGGCGAACGGTGATCTCATCGCCGTGCGCGTCACGGAACACCGGGAAACCCCCGGCCTCGGCGACTACATCGAGCCGCGCAAGGACAAGAACAAGGCGCATCCCTGGATCAGGCAGTTCGACGAGCAAGGCTTTGCCCGGCTACCCGCCGATCAATGGCGCGTGAAGAAGGACGGTGGCCACTTCGAGCAACGCAGCGGCGCCACCATCAGCGCCCGCGCCGTCACCAATGCCGTGGCGCGCGCCGTAAAGTGGGCAGAAACGCATCGACAGGAACTGCTCGTCGCCGCGACGACACCTCTCACCACGCCCGCCCGCCGCAAAGCCGCAGGAGAACGGCCATGAGCCATCGCGACATCGTCTGGAACGCCCTCTGGAAGCAAAACCCTGGTCTCGTTCAACTACTCGGCTTATGTCCGCTGCTGGCGATGAGCAATAGCGTCGTCAATGCCGCCGGACTTGGCATCGCCACCATCCTCGTGATGGCCCTGTCCAATGGCGTCGTGGCGCTACTGCGGGGGTTTATCCCCTATGAAATCCGTATTCCGGTTTTCATTCTCGTCATCGCCGCACTGGTCACCGGTGTCGATCTGGCGATGAACGCCTGGTTGCACAGCTTCTACCAGGTACTCGGCATCTTCATTCCGCTGATCGTGACCAACTGCATCGTACTGGCACGCGTCGAGGCGTTCGCGGCAAAGAATCCGCCGCTGGCGGCAACCATCGATGGGGTGATGATGGGCGTCGGCCTGACGCTGGTGCTCATCGCGCTCGGCATGGTGCGCGAACTCGTCGGCAGCGGTACGCTGTTTAGCGGCGTCGAGATGATCATTCCGGGTACCCACGGCATTCAGGTACTGCCTGCTGACTATCCTGGCTTTCTGGTCGCTATCCTGCCGCCTGGCGCCTTCTTCGCACTGGCCTTCCTGATCGCCATCCGCAACTGGATCGATGCCCGGGCGATGGAAAAAGCAAAAGCCCAACCACCCGTACCGACGCCCGTGCTGGAGGGTGCCGCCAGCTAAGTCTCAGCTAAGTCACGACTGAGCCAAAGCTCGCTATCAGCCGTATTCGGGCGACTTGCGGAAGTACTCGAAGCACTCGCGCAGCCGCTCCTTCTGGCTTGCCGACAGGCCGACAAATTCCAGTCCGGCCATCTGTTTGCCCTCCTCGACTCGCTGCCACGCGATGCGGGCGGTGACATCAAGCGGCACCTGCTGCTGATAAGCGATGATATCGACAGCAGGCAGGCGCAGGCTCACCATAATGGGCAGATGCGGCTTGAGTGCATGGGTGATGGCCAGTCGAATACCTGTAATGCTGAAATCAACCGCCAGCGCCTCCTGGGTTTCGCCACCCTGGCCTGCCTGTGACACCTCAGTCAACATGCCATATTCGAGGCGCGGATACTTGCGCTTGTCACCCGCCGCCTTCTGGAAGTCACTGGCGGCACTCTGGATAACGAAACCCGCCATCAGATCGGTCATGCGGGCGGTCACACGATGCAGGTCTTCGCCGATGCATGCAGTGGTTTCGACTTTAGTCGAGCTCTCGTTGAGCGTTGCAAACAGGCGCTCTAGCGAAGCCTGCATCTGGCTGAACTGATCGAGTTGACGCCGGCCGGCATTGGCAATCTGGTCGTTGGCGCTGGCTGCCTGGCTAACACCAGCAGCCATGGACTCCATGACTCGTGCGGTTTCCCCCGCCACTTCCTGGCTCACATGCACCCGGTCGATCACCGCACCCATGGCCGTGCGCACGGCATCAACACGCCCAGCGAGCGTATCCACAATATCGGTGACGCCCGAAGCCGACTGGGTGGTTCGTTCGGCCAGCTTGCGCACTTCGTCCGCAACCACAGCAAAACCGCGACCCTGTTCACCGGCGCGTGCTGCCTCAATTGCGGCGTTGAGCGCGAGCAGGTTGGTCTGAGCTGAAATCTCTTTGATCGAATCGATGATGCTCGTGATCTGGCCGGCCACTTCGGCAAGTTGATAGACCTCGCTGGAAACACGATCCACTTCGACGACCGTCGCATCCATTTCCTCGATATTGCGCCGCACCGTACCAATCGCGCCACGGCCTTCCTGTTCCACACTGCGTGTTTGCTCGGCTGCGCTCTCCGCCAGATCTCGGGCCTCACCGGCAATCGCATTGAGTTCTTCGGTGGCGCGCACCACATCCTGAGAGCGGTTCTCCTCCTGGCGACTGACTTCAGCAATGCTCTTGGCAATCGTGGCGATCTGGAATACCGACTGCCCCATCTGCTTGCTGCTCTGATCGACCTCGCCGAGGATACGATTGAGCTTGCCCAGCACATCATTGAATAGCCGTTGCAGGACACCGATCTCGTCATGCTGCGAAACGACCACAACATGCGTCAAATCACCCTTCTCGACCGCCTGCAATGCACGACAGAGCTCCTGAATTGGCCGCACAAAGATATTCGCAATCAGGCCAATGATCAAAAACTGAACGCCAAACTCCAGTCCCGATTCCCAAAAGGAGTTGTAGATATAAGCCATGCGGTCATCAGTGAGTCGCGAGACCACTTCCAGCGAAGCTCCTCCATCGCGTGCCACTTCGATCATCTTCTGCAGCTCGTGTGTTGCCAGCACGCGATTGAAGATCGTTGTCACCATGGTCACAACAAAAAAAGCGAGCTGAAACTTCCAGCGTATGCTCAGGTTTCTAAACCACTCCATGGCCACCCCTCCCGTTCTTCGAAAGGAAAGTATACTCGCCAGATGAAGCGGAAATCATTACGAGCGGCTGAAATTCAATATCGCAACGCCGCCATATTCACCCGGCTACGCACCGCCACCCCGCATCCGCAGACCGAACTGGAATACAAAACACCCTATCAGTTGCTGGTCGCCGTGGTCCTCTCGGCACAAGCAACCGACAAGCGTGTGAATATTGTGACCGGCGCCCTGTTCAAGTTGGCGCCGACACCCGTAGCCATGGTTGCACTGGGTGAAGAGCGGGTACGAGAAGCCATCAGCAGCATCGGCCTTTACAAGACCAAAGCGAAGAACGTCATCGGTCTATCGAAACTGCTGCTGGAGCGCCACGGTGGTGATGTCCCCCTCGACGGAACGGCACTGGAAGACCTGCCCGGCGTTGGCCACAAAACCGCCAACGTTATCCTCAACACCATCTTCCGCGAACCGGTCATGGCCGTTGACACCCACATTTTCCGCGTTGCCAACCGGACCGGCCTGGCACCCGGCAAGGACGTCAAAGCCGTCGAGGCTAAACTGCTAGAATCGGTGCCTGCCGAATTCATGCTTGATGCGCATCACTGGCTGATTCTGCTCGGCCGCTACATCTGCAAGGCGCGCAAGCCGGACTGCGCTCACTGTCCCATCAACGACCTCTGCGAATACCCCGACAAAGGGCTCTGATTTTTCCTCTCGACCACCATGTTCAACCCGTCGCGCGACCAGGTGCGCAGCTTCTTCATCGAAGCCTGGCACAAACAACTGCAAGGTCTGCCGATGAGCCAGATGGAGTTCATGGCGACAGACATTATCCGTCTGCATCCCGAATACCATGCGTTACTCGGCGATGCCGGCACCGATATAACGGAACTTCTGGCACGCGAATGGACGCCAGAACAAGGTGAGGCCAATCCGTTTCTGCATCTCTCGCTGCATCTGGCCATTGAGGAGCAGTTATCGATCGACCAGCCGCCCGGCATTCGTGACATCTTCAACAGCCTGCAGAAACGTCACGGCGAGCGCCATGCCGCACTGCACGACATCCTAGAATGCCTCGGCGAAACCATCTGGCGCTCTCAGCGCGAACATTCGGCACCGGACAGCGCGGCCTATCTGGACTGCGCGCGCAGAAAGCTTTAAGCCGCAGTATGGGTAGAATGAAGCGATAAACGATCTTCTATTAATTTTCGGGGCAGCATTCCATGCGTTTTACCGGCAGTTCCAACTACATCGCCACGCCCGACCTCAAGCTCGCCGTCAATGCGGCCATCACCCTGCAACGCCCGCTACTGATCAAGGGCGAGCCGGGTACGGGCAAGACCATGCTGGCCGAAGAGGTTGCCGCAGCCCTCGACATGCCGCTCCTGCAATGGCACATCAAGTCCACCACCAAGGCGCAGCAGGGTCTCTACGAATACGACGCGGTCTCGCGCCTGCGCGACTCGCAGCTCGGCGGCGCCGATGGTGCCAAGGTTCACGACATCGCCAACTACATCGTCAAGGGTGTGCTGTGGCAGGCTTTCGAATCCGAACAGCAGAGCATCATCCTGATCGATGAAATCGACAAGGCCGACATCGAATTCCCCAACGACCTCCTGCGCGAACTCGACCGTATGGAGTTCTACGTCTACGAGACGCGCCAACTGGTCAAGGCGCGTCATCGCCCACTGATATTCATCACGTCCAACAACGAGAAGGAGCTGCCCGACGCGTTTTTGCGCCGCTGCTTCTTCCACTACATCAAGTTCCCCG
>CAZAOQ010000138.1:0-8159 GCA_964486795.1 uncultured Rhodocyclaceae bacterium | reverse complement strand
GTCAGCGTCGAGCGCGAGGGTGTCATCGATCGTTTCGTCATGCCGCTGTCGTCGAGCGACTCGAGCTTCACCTTGCCGATCAAGCCAAACTACGGGCCGAATGTATTCGTCTCGGTGCTCGTCGTGCGTGGTCGTATCGGTGACGTGCAGCCGACCGCGTTGGTCGACCTCGGTAAGCCGGCCTACAAGCTGGGCATCGCCGAGATCGAGGTGGGGCGCAAGGGCTACGAGCTGAAGGTGGTGGTCGAGCCCGCGCAAGTCGTCTATCGCACGCGCGAGGAGGCCAGTGTGCGCGTGCGTGTCACGCGGCCCGATGGCACGCCGGCCAAGGGCGGCGAATTCGCGCTGGCTGCGGTCGATGAAGCGCTGCTCGAACTCGCGCCGAACAAGTCGTGGGAACTGCTCACGCGCTTCATGGCACGGCGTGGCTATGCCGTGACCACAGCGACTGCGCAATCGCAGGTGATCGGCAAGCGCCATTTCGGCCTCAAGGCGGTGCCGGCGGGTGGTGGTGGTGGACGTCAGCCAACGCGCGAACTGTTCGATACGCTGATCAAATGGCAAGCACGTGTCATGCTTGATGAGAAAGGTGAGGCGATGGTCAAGTTGCCTCTTAATGACAGTCTGACGAAGATTCGCGTCGTCGCCGTCGCGCAGTTGGGCGCGAACCTGTTTGGCACCGGCATGGCGAGCTTTAGAACCAGCAAGGATGTGCAGATATTCTCCGGCCTGCCGCCGGTGGTGCGCGATGCCGATCGTTTCCGTGCCGGCTTCACGGTGCGCAACCTGACCGGCGTGGCGGGCGACTTCGCCGTCGATGCCGGTGTCACGGCAATGGTCGAAGGCAAGCGCGTGGCACTGCCGCCGTTGCCGCGCCAGACCTTGCACCTGGCCAGTGGCGAAGGTCGTTTGACGAGTTGGACTATCGCCGTGCCGAACGCCGCGACTGGTCTTGAATGGCGCGCCGAGGCGCGCGCCTTAACCAGCGCTACGGCCGCCAGCGCTATGGCTGCAGCGGGCAGCAGTGACGCCCTCAAGATGCAGCAGAAGGTGCTGCCCAGCACGCCGGTGCGTGTTCTGGCGGCAACGCTGGAGCAGCTTGATGGCCAGCTGTCGATTCCCGTGCAGCGGCCGCGTGAGGCGCTGCCGGGGCGCGGCAGCATCGATGTATCCCTGAAGCCGACGCTGGGCGCGTCGAGCGCCGGCGTGCATGACTGGATGGAAGCCTATCCCTACATGTGCCTCGAACAGCAGCTCTCACGCGCGCTGGCGACCGGCCAGCCGCCGCGCTGGGATCAGGTGAAGACGGTGATTTCCGCCTATCTCGACAACAATGGCCTGGCCGCTTACTTCAAAAATCCCGAGCCAAATTCTGGCTCGCCGGTGCTGACCGCTTACATCCTCAGCTCGGCACATCTCTCCGGCTACGCAGTGCCTGAGGCGGCGCGCGAGCCCATGCTGCAAGGCTTGCAGCGTTTCATCGAGGGCCGCATCGTCTTCGACGGGCGCTATTGGTCGCCGCGCGACGACTTGTCAATTCGCAAGCTCAAGGCGCTGGAAGCACTCGCGCGTTACCAGCGCGCCACGCCGCAATTGGTAGCCAGTGTGCCGATCACGCCCGGTTTGTGGCCGACCAGTGGTGTCGTGTCTTGGCTGGCGATTCTGCAGCTCATGCCCGATCTGCCGAATCGCGCCACCCTGATCGCTGAGGCCGAAGCGCAGATTCGCGCACGCATGGTGAAGTCAGGCACGCTCACGCAGTTTGCCCGTGAGCGTGACGATTACTGGTGGTGGCTGATGGATTCCCCCGATGGCACGGCGGCGCGCGCTATCGCCACGTTGATGGACATGCCCTCCTGGCGCAGCGAGATCCCGCGCTTGGTGCGCGGCGTGCTGTCGCGTCAGCACGCAGGCCATTGGGATACCACCACGGCGAATGCCTGGGGCGTGCTCATGCTCGACAAGTTTCATCGCCAATATGAGGCGGAAGCGGTGGGCGGCGTCACCGAAGTGAGCGTCGCGGCCACCGGCATGCCGCCAGTGATCCAGCGCCTCGACTGGTCGACACTCCCCGCACAGGAAGCAAGGCAGGCGACGGCACAAGCCGCAGGTCGCGCGGCCGTGCCACCGGCCGGTTCGGCATGGCGCGACTACGGCAGTCGCCTGCGCTTTGATTGGCCCGTCGCTGCGCAGGGCGCGAATGTGATCGCGCAACATCAAGGCAGCGGCAAGCCGTGGTTGACGGTGCAGGCGCGCGCCGCGCTGCCGCTGACCGCACCGCGCTATGCCGGCTTCGAGGTGAAGAAGGAAATTATTGCCATCGAGCGCAAGCGCAAGGGCGTGTGGAGCAAGGGCGATGTGGTCGAGGTGCGCTTGAGCGTGACGGCGCCGACGATGTGGACCTGGGTGGTCGTCGATGACCCGGTGCCCGCCGGGGCAACCATCCTCGGCAGCGGACTGGGGCGCGAGTCGGCACTGGCGACCGGTGGTGTGACGGGGCAGGGGCAGCAATGGTGGTGGCAACAGCCCGTGTATGTCGAGCGCGCCTTTGATGCCTATCGTGCTTACTACGAGTATTTCCGAGGCGCGGCGAAGGAGCCGGTGAAGCTCACTTATCGCATGCGCCTCAATAACGCCGGCGACTTCGTGCTGCCGGCCACGCATGTCGAAGCGATGTACGCGCCGGAGAACTTCGGCGAGGTGCCCAACGCGCCATGGTCGGTCGCCGAGTGAGCATGCCGCGCCTCGTCAGGCCGGTGCTGCTTGGCTTGTGCTGGCTGGCCGGTAGCGAGTTCTTACTCGCCTCGTCGGCACAAGCTGTACAAGTTGCACAAGCTGCACCGGTCGCACCGGTTGCACAAGAAGTGCCATCTTTCGCGGCGGTGCGTGCGGCATGGCAGCCCTCGGATTGGCTGCTCACCGATCGTAATGGCATCGTCATGCAGCGAGTGCGTCGCGACATGCATGTGCGGCGGCTCGACTGGGTGAGTCTGGATGCGCTGTCGCCAACCGTCGAGGCGACGCTGCTGGCTGCCGAAGACAAGCGTTTTTACGAACATGGTGGTGTCGACTGGCTGGCGGTGGCTGGCGCCGCGTTGGACAGGCTCACGTCGGACGATGGAGGCAAGCGGGGCAATCGAAGCGACGGAGACAATCGACATAATCGACGCAATGGCCACATTGAGCGCGGCGCCTCGACACTGACGATGCAGCTTGCCGCGCTGCTCGATCCGGCGCTGCGCCCCGCCCCGAAGCAGCGACGCGACTGGCAGCAGAAATGGGATCAGGCCGGGGCGGCCTGGCGCATCGAGCGTCAGTGGAGTAAGGCGCAGATCCTCGAAGCCTATATGAATCTGGTGCCACTGCGCGGCGAGACGGTGGGCATCGCTGCGGCCAGCGAGTTCTGGTTTGGCAAGTCGCCGGATGGTCTCGATCTTGCCGAGGCAGCCTTGCTGACGGCGCTGATTCGTCAGCCGCAAGCGAGTCCCTCACGTGCCGGTGAGCGTGCCTGCGCGATCGTCGCCGGCTTGCCATCCGGGGCGCTGCCGGGCGTGGCACGCCCGGATTGCGCAGTGCTGCGTGCGCGTGCGCTGGCGACCTTGACGAGCCCCATGGGCGGACGCTTGCGCGACCAGATGGCGCCGCATGTGGCGCGGCGTGCGCTCGCCGAGGTCAATGCCGCAACTTCCGTCGCCACTTCCTCCGCATCGATCAATGGCCATGAAGCGCGCTTGCGCACGACGCTCGATGCACGCTTGCAGGCCTTCTCCCGCGAGCGCCTGATGCAGCATTTGCGCGAACTGGCCGGGCGCAATGTCGAGGATGGTGCGCTGCTTGTGCTCGACAATGCTACGGGTGCGGTGCTCGCCTGGGTCGGTTCGAGCGGTGAGATGTCGGATGCCGCGCAGGTCGATGGCGTGACGGCGCTGCGCCAGGCCGGTTCGACGCTGAAGCCTTTTCTCTACGGACTAGCCATCGAGCGCCGCCTGCTGACGGCGGCAAGCCTGGTTGACGACTCGCCATTGGCGCTGACGGCCGAGAACGGTGCCTACATTCCGCAGAACTACGACCGTCATTTCCAGGGCATAGTCTCGGTGCGCACGGCATTGGCATCGAGCCTCAACATTCCCGCTGTGCGCACGCTGCTGCTGACCGGGACGGATACGTTTTATGACGGCCTGCGCCGCGCTGGCTTTGCGACGCTGACCGAGCCGGCCGATTACTATGGACTTTCACTGGCACTCGGCGGCGCCGAGGTGCGTCTGCTCGATCTCGCCAACGCCTATCGGGCGCTGGCTAACGATGGGCGCTGGTCGCCGGTCGCGCCGTTGCTGGCAGACAGTGCCGTGCCGGTCGGGCAGGGGCGGCGTCTGTTCTCACCGGCGACGGCATTTATCGTCGGCGACATCCTCGCCGACCGTGGCGCGCGCGCGCCCACCTTTGGTTTCGAGAATGCACTGGCGACGCGTGTCTGGGCGGCGGTAAAGACGGGCACCAGCAAGGACATGCGCGATAACTGGGCCGTCGGTTACACCTCGCGCTATACGGTGGCGGTGTGGGTCGGTAATTTTTCCGGCAAGCCGATGTGGAATGTCAGCGGCATGCATGGTGCGGCGCCGCTCTGGCGTGACGTCGTGCACTTCCTGCATGAGTCGGCGGCCGACCCTGCGCCACGCGCGCCGGCCGGTATCGAGCGGGTACGTGTCGAGTTCGCCGATATTGCCGAGGCGTCGCGGCTGGAGTGGTTTCTGCCAGGCACGGCAATGACGCGCGTGGTGCTTGCGGCACACGGCAGTCAGGCCACCGTGCAGCAGGCTGAGTCTGAGACAAGTGCTGATCAAAATGTCACCGCTTCTTTTGCTTCAGTCTCGCCCACCATTCTCTATCCGGCGGATGGCCTGATCGTCGCTCTCGACCCGGATATTCCACAAGCGCTCGAACGCATCCCGCTGCGCTTGAGAAGCGCGGGCGGCGATTATTTCTGGACCCTTGAACGCCAGTCGGGCGCGCCGTGCGTGCAGACCATTGCCGTGCCGGCGGCAGGCGCACCGGCTGAATGGGCGCCGGCACCGGGCCTCTGGCGCGTCGTTCTGCATGATGCAGGGAGTCGCGCTGTCGTCGCGGAATCACGTATTCAGGTCCGCGGCAGCGCGCGCCATGCGGTGCTCTGCGAGGCGGACGAGGATGCACCGGCTGTGTCGGCTGTGGTGCAATCATCGGCGCGTGTGGTGGAACCCGTCAGCGATTCGAGCAACGATCGACGATAATTCGCCCATGAACCAGACACTACCGATTCACTACGTCGAACCCGTTTTTCGCCCGCCCAGCGAGGCCGAGTCGCTGATCCTGCCGCTGACCAACGGCTGCTCGTGGAATCAATGCACCTTCTGCGAGATGTACACGGCGCCACAGAAGCAGTTTCGTGCGCGTGACGAGGACGAGGTGCTGGAGAGTATTCGCCGTTGTGGCGAATACGCAGTGCGCCACGGCACCGCTGTGCAGCGTGTGTTTCTCGCCGATGGCGATGCGCTGGTGCTGCCGACGCGGCGGCTGCTCACGGTGCTGGCCGCCATCCGCGAGCATCTGCCGACGGTGCGGCGGATTTCAAGTTATTGTCTGCCGCGCAATCTGCGCAAGAAGTCGGTGGCGGAACTCAAGGAACTCGCCGACGCGGGGCTGGGCTTGGCCTATGTCGGCGCCGAGTCGGGCGATGATCGCGTGCTCGAAAAAGTGAATAAGGGCGAAACCTTCGCCTCGACTTGTGAGTCGCTCGACAAGCTGCGTGAGGCCGGCATCCGGCGCTCGGTGATGATCCTTAATGGTCTCGGCGGACAAATTTTGTCGCAGTCGCATGCCGAGAATTCGGCGAAGCTGGCGAATGCGACGCAGCCGGAGTATCTGTCGACGCTGGTGGTGAGTTTTCCCGACGGCGATGAACGCTTCCGCGCCCGTTTTCCCGAGTGGCAGCCACTCGATCCGCACGGTCTGTTTGTCGAGATGGAACGCTTCATCTCTGCACTGGAATTGCGCCGTACGGTGTTTCGCAGCGACCACGCGTCGAACTGGCTGGTGTTGAAAGGCACGCTCGGCGCAGAGAAGCAGCGCCTGCTCGGTGAACTCGATGCGGCGATCCATCATCCGGAAACCGCCCGGCTCAGGCCGGCGTGGGCGCGCGGATTGTAGGGCAGCGCTTGCGAGGTACGCCGGTGCTTGTATGGTTGTATTTAGCGCTCGTCGTTTCGAACCTTGGCGCGCAACGGTGCCAGCAGTGGCGTTAAACCGTTGTGATCCATCTCCTGCATCAAAGCCAGCAGCCGCCCGATCTCGCCCTTGGGAAAGCCTTCACGCGCGAACCAGTTGAGGTAATTGCCCGGCAGGTCGGCAATCACGCGGCCCTTGTGCTTGCCGAAAGGCATGGTGCGGGTGACGAGTAGTTCGAGGTCTTCGGGGGACATGATCTGTGGATTCAGATGGGGGTTGTTCTTCTAGCAAGTGTTCGGTGCTTACTGGTAGCGATCGTCTGCATATTTGCCCCACGCCGTCATTCCGGCGTAGGCCGGAATCCAGTGCGGGTGCAGCCGGCAGCCTCGCATGGATTTCGGCATTGTGCAGGGTATTGGTGAAGCGGGTGCAACGATAGCGGTTGTGCGAGTCGGAACGCGCTCCTGGATTCCGGCCTGCGCCGGAATGACGGGGGCTGAACCGTATGTCGTTTGAGGTGGGTGGAGTGGGTCAAGTGAATGCGCCGCTGAAGGACGTCCCAGCCGTCGTGAATACCCTACCCCGTCATTCCGGCGCAGGCCGGAATCCAGTGCGGGTGCAGCCGGTAGCCTCGCAGGGATTTTGGCATTGTGCAGGGTGTTGGTGTAGCGGGTGCAACGATAGCGCTTGTGCGAGTCGGAACGCGCTCCTGGATTCCGGCCTGCGCCGGAATGACGGGGCTGGACGGTGTGGCGTCTGTGTGGGTAGTGGGCTGAGTGGACGCGCCGTCGATGGACGCCCCAGTCGTCGTGGATACCCCACGCCGTCATTCCGGCGTAGGCCGGAATCCAGTGCGGGTGAAGCCGGTAGCCTCGTAGGGATTTCGGCATTGTGCAGGGTGTTGGTGAAACCGGTGTAACGATAACGGTTGTGCCAGTTGGAACGCGTTCCTGGATTCCGGCCTGCGCCGGAATGACGGGGGCTGAAGTGGGAACTCGTGCTCAGATGATTTCTTCATACAAATCGTGCCACTGCGGATTGTTCACTTCGATGAGTTTCAGCTTCCAATCACGCTTCCATTCTTTGATCGCTTTTTCGCGTGCGATTGCAGAGGTCATCTCGTCATGCAGCTCATACCAGACGAGCAGATGTATGCCGTAGCGCTTTGTGAAGCCATCGGCGAGATCGCTCTTGTGTTGCCAGATGCGCTTGACCAAATCAGAGGTGACGCCGCAATAAAGCGTCCCGTTACGGCCGCTGGCAAGAAGGTAGATGCAGGGTTGTTTCATCGGCGTATGGACTGCTTGCGTCAATCGCTGCTGGATGCCGTCATTCGTACTGCTATCCGTCGCGCCCCAAACGGCTTGCCATACGGGCCAAAGCGTCCGGCGATGGCGTGGCCGCAGTGCTGGCAATGGCCGCTGGCATCGAGCTGGTAGTCGAGGATTTCATACCAGTCGCGCACGATGATGGGCTTGTGGCAGCAGGGGCAGAAGGTGGTATCGCCCTCCTTATCGTGCACGTTGCCGGTGTAGACGTAGTGCAGGCCGGTGTCCAGGGCGATGCGGCGGGCGTTCGTCAGCGTGGCGAGCGACGTCGATGCTGCATCAAGCATCTTGTAGTCGGCGTGGAAGGCGGAGAAGTGCAGCGGGACGTCGGGGCCGAGTTCCCGGGCGATCCAGGCGGCGAGCGCCTTGAGCTCGGTGTCGGAATCGTTGTGGCCGGGGATCAGCAGGGTGGTGATTTCCAGCCAGCAGTCGGTGTCGTGATGCACATAGGCGAGGATGTCGAGTACCGGCTGCAACTTGCCGCCGCACTGCTTGACGTAGAAGGCGTCGCTGAAACTTTTGAGGTCGATGTTGGCGGCGTCCATCTTTGCGTAGAACTCACGTGCTGCAGTGTGGTGCATGTAGCCCGCAGTGACGACGAAGCCGGAGGGGTCGTAGGCGACGCTGCGG
>CAZAOQ010000137.1:0-8300 GCA_964486795.1 uncultured Rhodocyclaceae bacterium | reverse complement strand
CC
Organism: uncultured Rhodocyclaceae bacterium; assembly: GCA_964486795.1. Classification (GTDB taxonomy): domain Bacteria; phylum Pseudomonadota; class Gammaproteobacteria; order Burkholderiales; family Rhodocyclaceae; genus Sterolibacterium. The sequence continues at coordinate 8,298 of CAZAOQ010000137.1, read as the reverse complement.
AGGCCTACGCCTACCTGATGGTGCCCGACACCCAGGGCCTGACCAAGCAGGCCCAGCAGCGGCTGGACGCGATCCAGTCGATGGAAGAGCTGGGCTCCGGTTTCTTCCTCGCCATGCATGACCTGGAGATTCGCGGCGCCGGCGAGGTGCTCGGCGAAAACCAGAGTGGCGAGATCCACGAAATCGGCTTCGCGCTCTACACGACCATGCTCAATGCTGCCGTCAAGTCGCTGAAGGAAGGCAAGGAGCCCGACCTCGCCCAACCGCTCGGTGTCGTCTCAACCATCGACCTGCACGCACCGGCACTGCTACCCAACGCCTATGCACCCGACGTGCACGAGCGCCTGACGCTCTACAAGCGCCTCGCCAATACCGAAACAAACGACGACGTGCAGGCGCTCCAGGAAGAACTGATCGACCGCTTCGGCGAATTGCCACCACAGGCCCAAGCACTCCTGGAAACCCACCGCCTGCGTATCGCTGCCCGGCCGTTGGGCATCATCAAGGTCGATGCTTCGCCACACGCGATACAATTGCATTTTTCTGCCAACGCGCCCATCGACCCGGTTCGCCTCATCGATCTGATCCAGAAAGATCGCCACCTGAAGTTCGCCGGCCCCGAGAAGCTCAACTGGAAACGCGAAACCCCGAGCCTGCGTGAGCGCACTCAGGCCGTCCGAGAACTCTTGAAGAAACTGCAAGGCTGACCATGACCCAAGCAAAACTTGAAAACCTCAATGTCGAATCCCTCACCAGCATGCCGACACCGGAGGAAATCCACGCCCTGCTACCGCTCAGCGACAGAGCCGCCACGACCGTGGCACAGGGACGCGAGACCATGCAACGCATTCTCGACCGCCAGGACCCGCGTCTGTTTGTCATCGTCGGCCCCTGCTCGATCCATGACCCGATCGCCGGCATGGATTATGCGAAGCGCCTCAAGAAGCTCGCTGACGAAGTCGCCGAGACACTGGTGCTGGTCATGCGCGTGTACTTCGAGAAACCACGCACCTCAACCGGCTGGAAAGGCTACATCAACGACCCCTCCATGGACGACTCCTTCCACATCGAGGAAGGCATGAAGAAAGCACGCGAATTTCTCCTCGCCGTGAATGAACTCGGCCTGCCCGCCGGTACCGAGGCACTCGACCCGATCTCGCCGCAATATCTCGGCGACCTGATTGCCTGGACCGCCATCGGCGCACGCACCAGCGAATCGCAAACCCACCGCGAAATGTCCTCGGGCCTATCGACGCCCGTCGGCTTCAAAAACGCTACCGACGGCGACCTCGACGTCGCCATCAACGCCATCATCTCGGCAGCCAACCCACACAGTTTCCTCGGCATCAACGCGCAGGGCAGGACTTCCATCGTGCGCACCCGCGGCAACCGTTACGGTCACGTCGTCCTGCGCGGTGGTGGCGGCCGCCCCAACTACGATTCTGTCAGTATCTCGCTCGCCGAGCAGGCACTCGCCAAGGCCAAGATGGCGCAGAACCTGGTGGTCGACTGCTCACATGCCAATAGCTACAAGAAACCTGAAATGCAGCCGCTGGTACTGAACGATTGTGCGCAGCAGATTGCCAACGGCAACCATTCCATCGTCGGCGTGATGATTGAAAGCAATATCGAATCTGGCAATCAGCCGATCCCTGCCGACCTCAGCCAGCTCAAGTACGGCTGCTCGGTAACCGATGCCTGCATCGACTGGAACACCACCGAAAAGGCGCTGCGCAGCATGCATCAGCAATTGAAGAATGTGCTGCCCGGCCGCAATGCCTGATACATGTAAAAGTGAAAGTCGGGTGAGCGCAGCGTCCTTCAAGGAATCTCCTGCGGTCATAACCGACGGTCCATGTCGGCTTACGCTCCGCTAAGCCGACCTACAATTTCCTGCAATTTCCATCCCGCTCCACATCTGTTCACGGAAAATCTGCCATGCCCCTGATCAAACCTTTCGCCGGCCTGCGTCCCGCCGCCGGCCAGGCGAGTGCCGTTGCTGCACCACCCTACGATGTGCTGACTACCAGTGAGGCGCGCGTGCGTGCTGCCGGCAAGCCTTGGAGCTTCTTGCACATTTCAAAACCTGAGATCGACCTGCCGCCTGATACCGATCCGTACTCACCGATCGTCTATGCCAAGGCAATGGAGAACCTGCAAGCCATGCTCAAGGCGGGCATCCTCCAGCAGGATGGACAGGCGTGTTACTACGCTTATCGTCTGAAGATGGGCGAGCACGTACAGACTGGCTTCGTGGCGGCAGCTTCGGTCGCCGACTACGATACCAACCGTATCCGCAAGCACGAGTTCACGCGGCCCGACAAGGAAGACGACCGCGTCCGCCAGATCGAGGCTCTGAACGCCCAGACCGGTCCGGTGCTGCTTGCTTACCCATCATCAGTCAGTGCCGACACTCTGATCGTCGAAGCCAGTCGCGGCGCTCCGGATGCCGAGGTCACCGCCGACGACGGCATCCAGCACACCCTCTGGGTGGTCCGTGACTCAGCCCTTATCGACCAGATCAGCGCCACCTTCGACATCATGCCGGCGCTCTACATCGCCGACGGCCACCATCGCTCGGCCGCAGCTTCGCGCGTCGCTGCAGCACGCAATGCGAAAGGTGAGTCTGCTTATTTTCTTGCTGTGATTTTCCCGCATCATCAGATGCGCATCATGGATTACAACCGCGTCGTCAAGGATCTCAACAGCCTCGATGAAGCCGGACTCCTTGCCGCTATTGGCAAGAACTTCACCGTCGCGGAAAGCACCACGCAAGTACGCCCGGCCCGGCCTGGTGAATTCGGCATGTACTTGAAAGGCCGCTGGCTACGCCTGACCATCAACCCTGAACTGATCCCGGCCCAGGATCCGGTCGCGCGCCTCGATGTCAGCCTGCTCTCCGACCATCTGCTCGGCCCCATCCTCGGCATCGCTGACCTGCGCCGCGACAAGCGCATTGACTTCGTTGGCGGGATTCGCGGCCTGGGAGAATTAGAAAAGCGGGTCAACAGCGGCGAAATGTCGGTGGCCTTCGCCCTGCATCCAACCCAGATGACCGACCTGATGGCGGTTGCCGATGCGGGTGAAGTCATGCCACCGAAATCCACCTGGTTCGAGCCGAAGCTGGCGGACGGCCTGGTGTCACACATGCTTGACTAAACACCTGTAACTATCGTTGGGCCCCCTCTAGGATGCCCAACGACAAGATGGCAAGATGACAAGGACATCGCCATTACTTCGGCACCTCTGAATTACGCCAGCATTGCGCCATTCCCCTCGCAAAGCCGCAGATGAATAGCGCGGAACTCGTCGAAATGCATTTCGGCAGCATTCACACACTGAGAATCAAACTGGCTACCCGCGTGATCGAGCAGGTATTGCATGCCTGCATCGAGTGTCCAGGCGCTCTTGTATGGACGAGGACTGGTCAGTGCGTCGAAAACGTCGGCGACGGCCAGGATGCGTCCCGCCAGAGGAATCGCTTCGCCGCATAACCCTGCAGGGTAGCCCTTGCCGTCGAAGCGTTCATGATGGGTAGCAATTACGCTGCGCAACATGCTGGCGTGATGCTCGTTGTCGAGGCTGAACTCACGCAGCATGACGTCAATCATTTCGCAGCCTTTCACCACATGACTCTGAGCAATGAGATATTCGTCCGAACTTAGTTTGCCGGGTTTGAGAAGGATGCGATCTGGCACGGCAATCTTGCCAACATCATGAAGACCAGCGAATTGGAAGAGGAACTCGATGTCTTCATCCGAGAGTCCTTGATCGGGTGCCAGCTCACTCGCAATGCAACGTGTGAAGTAGGCGACCCGCTGCACATGCTTAGCCGTTTCGTCATCGCGATGACGGCCAAATTCACGTGCCATGGCAACAGCGCCGCGCAAGGCGCGGGCGGGTGATAGGTCGTAGGAAATCAGCGCAGCAATGAGCTGGGCGTAGCTATCCAACTGAATATTGATGTCCTGCCGAAAATAGCTCGGCTCCTGCGAATCGAAAAACAGAAAGCCGAGCAATTGTCCGCCGGCATAGAGGGGGCTCGTGTAGCTGGAGCGATAACCCGCCGCAAGGATGCGCTTCGTATGCTCGCTGGGTGAGTCATCAAGAACGGAGAGGTCATCGATGATACGGCTTCGATGATCTTCACTAAGCTCCTTCAGCGAGTGCACATCACCGAGGTGTGCCTGGTAATGTTCGATCGGCGTCTGACCGTCGGTGCTGTGCACAAAGGTGCTCAGCACATCGTTATCCTTGTTGTAGAGCGCAATCCCGATGCGGCCGATGTTGCCGATGTGGCCTTTGATCTGCGCATGAATGCCTTTGATCTTTCCACCGATTGAATCACTGTCCATAACCATCCCCCTAAGCATGCTATAAAAATAGCATAAAAAAGCCCTCGGAACGCCGAAGCGGACCGAGGGTGAAGGGAGAGACCGGTAGAAAAAAACGAGTGAATCAGGTGACCTTTTCGACTTCCACCGGCGCGCCGCGCGGTGAATGACTCGGGCCACCGTAGTACATACGGTAGTGAATCTGATGATAGCCACCGGCGAGGTGGAGTGCCTTCCACGGCGCTTCAGCCGGTTCCTGCTGGCCTTTCCAGTCCTTGAACTGATAGGGCTCCCAGGCGTGATAGACGATGATTTCACCCGGCGCGGTAATCGGTGCAAGCTTGACCATGCACTGGAAATCACCGTGATGGTTGAAAACGCGCACCGTGTCGCCATCCTTGATGCCGCGCTTTTCCGCTTCCTCGGGGTTCAGCCAGCAGACCGGCTGACCACGCTGGAGGCGAAGCAGCAGCTTGACGTCACGCCAGATGGCGTGGATGGACCAGCGGTTGTGCCCGCCGTACATGCGCAGCGGATACTTGCTGCCAGCCTGCGGGGGAGGCTTGTGCGTCGGCAACGATTCACCGCCTTCGATGAACCAAGGGTGGTCAATATAGAACTGCTGGCGACCGGTCAGCGTCGGCCAGGCGACTTTCTTTTCGACGAAGTCACGATGCGGCCAATGCGTATCCTTGGGGTCGTAGTCACTGTAATTCTGGTAGATCAATGAAGGACGGGCGGTGGCAATGACCGGAACGGCACCCATTTCCAATGCTTCGCGGCCTGATTTTGCGCCGACACTGGGGCTGCCAGCAAAGACAGCATCCATTAGCTTGACTGGATCTTCGGGATGTGTCGGATCGTACAGGCCGTTTTCAGTGTGCAAGGCATAAACATTGCGCAGATCATGTGGCTTGTCAAAGGCGCCGCGCACCGGCGCGATATTGCGCGCCGTGGCACGCTCAGAGATAAACTTGCTGAGCAGACCGAAGGTCTCCCAGTCCGACTTGGACTCACCGAGTGGCTCGGTCGCCTTGTCGGAGCAGATGATGTAAGGCACATAGGTCTGTCCGTACTTGATGCCGTACTTTTCATAGTAAGCAGCGACGGGCAGCACATAGTCGGCAAACAAGCTCGAGGTACTCATCCGGAAGTTAACCGAGACGATGACATCAAACTTCGGCCACAGCACCTTCTTGGCAATCTGCGGCGAAGGCCAACGGCGCAAGGGGTTGCAACCGGTGAAGATGTAAGCCTTGGGTGTGCGATTCTCTGGTGGGTGAACCTTGGTCCAGCCCTTGTCGATCGACTCGCGCATGTACTCTGAAATATTGCGCGGCAGGGCGGGATCCTGAAGATGCGGCTTGTCCCACATTTCCTTGTAGCCACCATGAACATAGAGGAAGACGATCATCGGCGTGATGGCTTCACGCTCGCTGATCTCAACGTAGATGTCTTCGTAGTCGCGCGGGGTGAGACCCTTGATGGCCTTGGGAATCAGCTTGACCTTGTCCATTGTCGTGAACAGACCGGCGGTGATTGCCTCCAGACCGTCCATACCCCACCATGCGGCAATACGCACGCCACTGCCGGCCTTACCCTGATTGCCGGTAAGGTTCATCAGCAGGATCATCGCACGCTGGTAAAGATCGCTGTGATGGTGCTTGCAGGCACCCCACGAGGCGAAGATCATAGCGCGCGGTGCAGCCGCCATTTCGCGGGCGAAGGTGCGGATCAGGTTGGGGTTGAGGCCCGTGATCTTGGCTGCCAGCTCAGGCGTGTATTCCTTGTCGACCTTGGCCTTGATCATGTCGAACACAGTCTCGACTTCGACCGTGCTGCCGTCGGCCAGCTTGACGCTGAAGGTGCCCGACAGCGCCGGCTTGATATTATTCAGTTTGAGGCTGCGGCCGCCTTCACCGTCGCCCTCGCAACCCGGCGCCATGACAATGGCTTTCTTCGCCTCGTCCCACATATAGAGGGCATTGTCGGCACCACCCTTGACCACGTCGCTCTGACGCAGGAAGCGTTGATTATCCTTGCGTACCAGAAAGGGAAAGTCGGATTGCTCGAGAATGTAATCCAGCTTGTAGAGCTTCTCACTGATGATCACTTGAGCCGCAGCCAGACCCAGTGCAGCATCGGTCTCCGGCTTGATGTTGATCCACAGGTCGGCATGCACGGTTGACGGATTCAGGTCGGGAGCAATGATGACCAGCTTGGCGCCGCGATAACGTGCTTCGTGCAGGAAGTGCGCTTCGGGAATCCGCGTGTAGATCGGGTTGCCGACCCAGATGACGATGTAATCAGAGCGGAACCAGTCGTCCGATGTGCCCTCGCAGTTGTACATACCCCAGGTCTGTACTGCACCCATCGGCATGTCAGAGACGCCGGCCCAGGAGTCGATCTTGGTGGCCTGGAAGGACGTCGCGAAACGGACGTCGCCGGCAGTTTCCGGACCATAACCGGCATTAGTCGTGCCATCGTCGAAGATTACAGACTCGGTGCCCTGGGCAACCGCTGCGTCGATCAGCTTGTCGGCGATCTCGGTCAGCGCCTCATCCCAGGTAATGCGCTTCCACTTGCCTTCGCCGCGCTCACCAACGCGCTTCAGCGGGTACTTGATACGCGCATCGGAAATCTGCAGCGTGGTATAGCAGGCGCCCTTCTGGCAGCCACGCGGATTAAAGTCGGGGACGTCGGCACGATGCGGCTCGTAAATTGCCGCCTGCTCCTCGCGCCAGGCAATACCATCGCGCACGTACACATCCCACGAGCAGGCAGCGATACAGTTGGCACGCGTGTGCGTACCCTTCACGACCTTGTCCCACTTCCACTTCTCGCGCCAGATATCCGAATAATCGTTATATTTGATCTTCTTGGCTGGGGTCTTGGGCTTATCGGCGGGTCGCGGTGCGGCCGGCGTGTAACTCTTCGAGCGCAGGCTATAAAGACCGAGGCCGGCAGCGGCAACGGTGGAGCCCACGATGAACTGACGTCTGGAAATCTGCATACTGAAAACTCCTCTGGATTCCGTGAGCCACGAAGGGCTCAGAATGGCCGGATCGGTGACGACTTGCTTAAGACGCGGATGTTAGGCCCTAGAGGCCCGAAAATGTTCGACAGTAGCCCAATTTGAGCACTTTTTCTAGGGAAAGTTCGAGACGGCACTGCCACCTCGAATGCTACGACGAGTCAAGGATGGGTGTCCAATATAAGAAACGCCGGCATGTGGCCCAAAGCGGGGGGCATGCCGGAGATCAAGTATTGACGCGCCTCTCCGCAGATATGTGCGAGAACAGCGCGATTCGGCGAGCGGCCACGCAGGGCCTCCGCCTGCGTGTCGGAATTCAGTCCCTTCCGTAACCTTGACGGGGACTGATTACCCCGGCTCGTGCGGTTCCAGAACGACGACGGGAATGTTGCGGTCGCAGCGATCCGACACTTCTTGCCAGTAAGGGAACGCAGCCGCCATGCCTGGCCAGAGTTGCGCCTTTTCCGCATCGCTGACGATACGCAGACACATATCGCGACTCTGGCCCCGAATGCTAGCCTTGACCTTCGGGTTGGCCCTCGCATTCATCAGCCAAAGTGGGTCTTCGGCATAGCCGCCATTTGATGCGACAAGCAAGATGCGCTCATCTTGCTGAAGATAGAAAATAGGCTGGGTGCGCGGCACACCAGACTTGCGGCCAATGGTTGTCAGCAACAGCAGCGGCCTGCCCAGAAAACTGTTGCCAATCCGTCCCTTGCTGACCCTGAGCAGCCAGAGGTTTAACCGGGTGATGAGGCGGGCACTCATGCGCAGGCGCTTCTGCTGCCCCGTCGTGTGCGATTTCGTTTGCCCCCGCCTCGTTTCAAGGTTGCCAACCTCACCATAAACAAATATGGAGAACATATTGGCCACAATCTGTTTGAAGGTGGCACCGATGAGCGACATGTCATCTCCTTTTGAAAATTGGCA
>CAZAOQ010000136.1:0-8325 GCA_964486795.1 uncultured Rhodocyclaceae bacterium | reverse complement strand
GCCCACTACGCGCTGGAAGGTCTGCCCAACAAGGTGCTGGCCGCCGAATACCAGATGGTGCTGCCCGATGAAAAACTGCTGGCAGATGAATTGGACAAGATGCGACGGGAACTGGATGCGCGACGTTTAGGCAGTGCTGGCGATGCGGGGTGTGTGGAATGAAGTCGTGGCCCAAAGTGGCACTGGGTCAGTTGATCTCGCGTGCCGATGAAACCGCAGTGCTTGACCCGCTTGAGCAATATCACGAAGTCACCATCAAGCTATGGGGCAAAGGCGTACTCAGCCGTGGCAAAGTTCTGGGCAGTGACGTAGTTTCTGTGCGGCGCGTGGTACGAGAGAATCAACTGATCCTGTCGAAAATTGATGCCCGTAACGGCGCTATTGGGTTGGTGCCTCCAGAGCTGGACGGCGCTATCGTCAGCAACGACTTCCCGTCGTTCTCCTTCAATAATCTTGAACAATGTGATCCGGCATTCATGGGGTGGCTTGTTCGCTCGACCCCATTCGTCGATCTGTGCAAAGCGGCCAGTGAGGGCACGACCAACCGCGTGCGGATCAAGGAAGACCGATTCCTTGATCAACAGATTGCGTTGCCACCGCTGGCAGAGCAACAAGCCATCGTCGCCCGCCTCGATTCGCTGACCGAGAAAACCCGACAGCTCGAAGCGCATCTGGATGCCGTTGAGCGCGATGCCGAACGCCTGCTGGCCCTGCGCTTCCGCGATGCCATTGCCGATGCGCCGCTGCGGCCGATGGCCGAAGTGGCACCGCTGGTACGTCGGGAGCAAAGCATCGACCTGAATGGCAGTTACCCGGAATTGGGCATCCGCTCCTTCGGCAAAGGCACTTTCCACAAGCCACCGCTTTCCGGCAGCGATGTCGGCACCAAGCGCCTGTTTCGTATCGAGCCCGATGACCTGCTGTTCTCCAACGTGTTCGCTTGGGAAGGCGCGATGGCCATCGCCAAGGCTGAAGACGCCGGGCGCTTTGGTTCGCACCGATTTATCACCTGCGTGCCTGACCGCCGTCTCACCAGCGCCGACTTCCTGCGCTACTACTTCCTGACCGACGCGGGAATGCTGAAGATTGGCGAGGCATCGCCCGGTGGTGCGGGCCGCAACCGCACGCTTGGCCTGGAAAAGTTGATGGCGCTGGAAGTGCCGATGCCATCGTTGGTAGCGCAACAAACCTTCGATCACCTGCACGCCGAAGTCGCCGCCCTCAAAGCCAAGCACACCGCCATCCGCCAGGCCAACGCCGCGCTGCTGCCGGCCACGCTGGAGCGGGTGTTTACTACCGGGGAAGCATGAGCGCGCTGCTGCCGACGCTGACGCCGCTGGGCCATCTGTGCCTGATACCCGCCGCCGATGCCTCGCTGCTGGACGCCGGGCGGGCCGCACGTATCGAGCAGGCCTTCGCCGCCGGCGCGGGGCACGGCCTGCTGCATCTGGGCGCCGTCGATGTGACGACGGCGTTGCCCCCGGTCTGGGCCTGGTGGCGGGATTTCGCGGTGCGCTATGTGACGGCGCTGACCGCCACGCCGGAGGGCGGCGAGATTGCGGTGAGCGCACCCGATGCGCTGGCGCTGGAAATTCTGGTGCTCGACGCGCCGCCGATGTCCGGTGCGGAATACTTGAGCCTGGCGGTGCTGGCCGCCTTGTGGACGGCGATCGAGGTGGCGGCGCGGGCCGAGCTGGCCGCCGCCGGGACGTCGCTGCAAGATTTCCTCAAGGCGCGTCATCCGGCCTGGAATCTGGTGGGCCGGGTGCATTTCAATCTGGCCGAGAATCGCAAGGACCCGGAAGCGCCCTTCGCTTTTCTGGCCACTTACACCACGCGCCTGTCGGCACACGGCAAGGCGCAGCACTTGCCGCTGTCGCAGGCGCTCGCCGAGTTTTCCGGCGGTAAGAAAAAGGCGCAACTGCTCTCCCTGCTGGTGCCGGTACAGCGGGCGGCAGCACAGTGCGACTGGCTGGCCGAGATGGTCGAATCCGAAGAAATCTACCATCCGTTGCGCTGGGAAGTGGCGGATGCGGTCCAGTTTCTCAACGACCTGCCGCATATCGAGGCGGCGGGCATCGTGGTGCGCATGCCCGCTCAATGGCAAGCGGGGCGGCCGGCGCGGCCGAAGGTCAAGGCGGCCATCGGCGCGACCTCGCCTTCGTTGCTGGGGCTGGACGCGCTGCTCGATTTCAATACCTCGGTCACGCTTGACGGCGACCCGCTGACGTCTGCGGAAATCAAGTCGATTCTGGCCGGTAGCGAGGACCTGCAATGGATGCGCGGCCAGTGGATCGAGGTGGATCGCGAGCGGCTGACCCGCCTGCTCGACCGCTTCCAGGGAATCGAACGGGCGGCGCAAGACGGGCTGCCCCTGGCACAGGCGATGCGCCTGATGGCTGGGGTATCCCTCGATGCCTCTGTGCCGGTTGATCCGGATTGGGCCGAAGTTGTCGCCGGGCCGTGGCTGGCCGAAACGTTGCGCGGCTTGCGTTCCCCGGAGGGGCTGCACGGCATCGATCCCGGCCCGGAACTTGTCGCCACCTTGCGCCCCTATCAGCGCGACGGCTTGCACTGGCTGTCACTCCTTACTCGTCTGGGGCTGGGCGCCTGCCTGGCCGACGATATGGGCCTGGGCAAGACGATCCAGGTGCTGGCGCTGCTGCTCTCGCTCAAGAAGGAGCGGCTTCATCCCACCCCAAACCCCAGCTTGCTGGTCGCCCCGGCTTCCCTTCTGGCCAACTGGATGCAGGAGGCCGAACGCTTTACGCCAGGCCTGAGCTGTCTGGTCGCCCATCCTTCTGCGTTGCCGCGAGAGCAATTGCAGGCGCTTGATGCGACACGGCTGGCCGGTGTCGATCTGGTTATCACCAGCTATGGCACGCTGCTGCGTTTGCCCCATCTTGCCGAGATACGCTGGCGGCTGGTGGTCGCCGACGAAGCCCAGGCGCTGAAGAATCCGGCGGCCAAGCAGACTCGGCAGATCAAGAAACTCAAGGCCGATGCGCGTATCGCGCTGACCGGCACGCCGGTGGAAAACCGTCTCTCCGACCTGTGGTCGCTCTTCGATTTCACGCATCCGGGGCTGCTAGGTTCCGAACGGGTCTTCGGCGACTTCAGCAAACGCCTGGCGGCTGCCGGGCATTACGGTCCGCTGCGTACCCTCGTCGCGCCCTATATCCTGCGCCGGCTCAAATCCGACCGACGCATCATCTCCGATTTGCCCGACAAGACGGAAATGACCGCCTGGTGCGCGCTCTCCGCCACCCAGGCCGCGCATTACCAGAACGCCGTGAAGGCGCTTACCCGCGCGCTGGAAACTGCCGAAGGCATCGAACGCAAGGGGCTGGTGCTGGCCTTTCTGATGCGTTTCAAGCAGATCTGCAACCATCCTTCGCAATGGCTGGGTGATGGCGGCTGGCAGCCGGAGGGAAGCGGAAAGTTCGCAAGACTCGCGGAAATTGCCGAGACCATCGCCGCCAAACAGGAGAAGCTATTGGTCTTCACTCAGTTCAGGGAAACCACCGCGCCGCTGGCAGCTTTTCTCGGCAATATTTTCGGGCGCGAAGGTCTGGTGCTGCATGGCGGCACGCCGGTCGGTAAACGGCGCGGTCTGGTCAAGCGTTTTCAGGAAGACGAGCAGATCCCTTTCTTCGTTCTGTCGCTCAAGGCGGGCGGATCGGGCCTCAACCTTACTGCGGCCTCCCATGTCGTCCACTTCGACCGCTGGTGGAATCCCGCCGTGGAAAATCAGGCGACCGACCGTGCATATCGCATCGGCCAGCATCGCAACGTGCTGGTGCACAAGTTCGTCTGTCGCGGCACCATCGAGGAGCGTATCGACGAAATGATCCGTTCCAAGCAGCAACTGGTGAAGGACGTGCTCGAAGGCGACGCGGAAATCAATCTCACCGAGATGAGCGACGCTGCGCTGCTCGATCTGGTGAAGTTCGACATTCATGCAATCGAGGAATAAACCATGGGATATTTTGGTTGGAAGCCATATGTGTCAGTCGCCAAAAGGCGCGAACAGGCCAATCGCGCCGTGCTGAAGGCAAAGAAGTCCGGAAAGGATTTTTCGCCCATCGTGCTGACCGCTCGTGGCGCCATTGCAAAAACCTTTTGGGGCAAGGCTTGGTGCGACAATCTGGAAGCCTATAGCGACTACGAAAATCGCCTGCCCCGTGGACGCAGCTATGTGCGCAACGGATCGGTCATCGACCTAACAATCGAGCCGGGCAAGGTCGTGGCCCAGGTGATGGGTTCCAGCCTTTACCGGATCGAGATCAGGGTTGCCGCGCTGCCCGCGGTGCAATGGCAGGCCATCGTGCAAGCCAGTGCCGGCTCCATCGCCTCCCTGGTCGAGCTGTTGCAGGGCAAGTTCTCGAAGGCCGTGATGGAGCGGCTCTGCCAGCCGAAGACGGGCCTGTTTCCGTCACCGCGGGAAATTCAGCTTGATTGCTCCTGCCCGGACTGGGCCACGATGTGCAAGCATGTGGCCGCCGTGCTCTACGGCGTTGGGGCGCGGCTGGATGAAAGGCCGGAGTTTCTGTTCACCCTGCGTCAGATCGATGCGGGCGATCTGGTGAGCCAGGTCGCTGAACTTTCCGTCAAGGCGAAGAAGGCACCAGTCAAACGCCGGATGCTAGACGATACGGCGCTAGCAGATGTGTTCGGCATCGAGTTGGGCGAGTCTTCGGCAGCACCAACGGCGCTGGCGGTCAAGGCAAAACAGGCCAAACCTTCTGCGGTGAAAGCCGCCGCGCTCAAACCGACGGCGGCGAAGGCTGCGGTGGCAAAGATGCCGGCGGCAAAAATCTCACGAGCGGCCAAGTCGTCGCCAGTGACTGCGCGGAAAACCACCGTAAAAGCGACCGACCCCGTCAGTGCCACCAAGCGCCCGGCGGCTATCAATTCGACGCCTGCCTCAACACCCGGAGCCACTAGGGTGAAAAAGAACGTCGCCAAAAAGTAAGGATCACGAGCGTATCCAAGCAATTCCGTGCAGACACCCGCTGTAATGCCTCATTGACCACAATAGCGGATCGTTCGGTTGTAAACTGAGCGGCATCAGACACAAAAGCCCCTGAAGATTTGCTTCAGGGGCTTTTTATATTTTGCAATGCAGGGCAGGTCATGGCGCGCAATCAATACATCCGACATTCTTTTCAAATCGCCTGATGGCACGTCGCGATAAGCACCTTCTTGGCCGTGCGCTGGTGATCAGTGTGGTGCTGCATGCGGCTGTGCTGTCGCTGCAGTTTGGCGCGCCCGGCAAGGGCGTGCCGGCGCTGGGTTGGGACTTGAGTTCGCGCAAGGTGACGGCGCCGCCGCCCCCGCTGCGGGTTGAGTTGCTGGCGGCGCCGGTCGAGGTGGTGGTCGCTTCGGTCACCCCGCTTGCCTTGGTTTCCGTCGATGTTCCAAGTGCTGTCGAGCCGGTCAAGACCGCGCTGCCGTTCGTCGGTGCCATTATCAGCCGAAGGTCGCCTGCGCCGCCGGTCGTTGAGCGGGTTGCGCCGCGTAAGAGCACTGTGCCTGTTCGCAAGCGGCAGAAGGTGGCTGGCGGTGTTCCCGTCCTGAGTATCGAGCAGGACGCAGGTGAGGATGCCTGGCGCATGACCGTTGCCGACGCGCAGCGTGCGGCCGAAGAGCGCGCTGCGCAGGTTCGTGATGCGGCAGAGGCCGAAGCGCGTAATGAAGCGGCGGCCCGGGTCGTCGAGGAACGGGCGCGTGACGAGGCGCGCCACGCAGAGGCGCAGAAGCGTGAGCAAGCGCTCGCTGCCGTGCAGCGGGAAAAGGAAATGGCGGAGAAGGCAGAGAGGGTTGAAAGGGTCGAACAGCAGCGTCGTGAACTGCTTGCGCGGCAGCGTGCCGAGGATGAGCGACAACAGCTTGTGGAACGTGCCGAAGTGGAGCGTGTGGCTGCGCGGGTCTTGCAGCGCCAGCGCGAGGAGCAGCAGGCCCGGGCTCAGGCACAGGCCGAGGAGGTGCGTCGGGGCGCTGACGAGGAAGCCCGCCTCAAGAAGGTGGCGGACGCGCTTGCAGCAAGCCAGGCCGCTGAAGCGGTCGAGCAGCGCAAGCGTGCCGAGGTGCTGGCAGAAGAACAGCAGCGTCGTGAGCGTGACTTGGCAGCTAATGTTGCATTGGCTCGTGCTGCTGCCGAGGAGCAAGACCGCCGTCGCCGCGAAGCGTTGGCTGAGACGGAACGACGCAAGGCTGCGGCTGAGACCGCTGTGCGTCTCGCTGAGGAGCGGCGCCGCGAAGAGCAGCGCCGCGAAGAGCAGCGCCGCCAGGATCAGGCGGCTGTATTGGCCAGGTTGCAGGAAGAAGCCCGCGCGAAGGCGGCGGTACTCGTCCAGGCCGAAGCGTTGGCCAGGGCAGAAGCCCAGGCGAGAGCAACCGAAGTCAAAACTGAAGAAGCCCGCCGTTTGAGCGAGCAGGCAGCGGCCGCCGAGCGTGCACGTGCTGCGGCCACGCGTGAGGGCGAGCGCACGACAGGCCGCGGTGCTGCGTTGGCGAGTCGCGCGCTTGATATGGCGCGAAGCGGGGCGGCGGGAGCACCACTACGGTCTCTTTTACCAGCGACATCATCGGCACCACCGGCACCACCGGCACCACCGTCGCGCACGAGTTTCCTCGGCCGTAATCCAGCCGAGATCCAGCTTTCCTTCTATGGCGATAGTTGGGAGGAAAAGGTCCGCCGCCTTTCCCTCACCAACTATCCGGGCTTGTCGCGCAATCGGGCCTATGGCGCGATCATTGTCTCGGTGAGCATTCGCAGCGATGGCGGTCTGGCCGGAGTCAGTATTCTCAGGAGCAGCGGCAGCCGCGAGCTTGACGAGGCCGCACGACGCATCATCGAGATGTGCGCGCCGTTCGCCGCCTTCCCACCGGATCTGCGCCGCAACTATGACGTCGTCGAGATCCGCCGTACCCTGAGCTTTCCGGACCAGCCGCCGCTGCTCATCGGGCCGTGACGGCGGGCAGCGGATACTTGTAATGGCTTTTATGAAGATCAAGCATCCATGCGCTTTTTGATGATAGCAGGTGCTCACATAAAGCCGCTGATTTCACCCGGCACGCTGCTGTAGTCCGTCTGGATGATGAGGATGTCGGGTGCGGCATGCTAGAGTCTGTCAGGTTAACTACAACCCTAGCTGAGGAGCATTCAATGAGCGAGTTGGACGGTAAGGTAGCAATCATCACCGGCGGCGGCGCCGGCCTTGGTCGTGAGCACGCCCTGTGTCTGTCGAAGATGGGTGCCCGCGTGGTCATCAACGATCTCGGTGGTTCCCCCGCTGGTGAAGAGCCGGCGCGCAAGCTGGTCGAGGAAATCAAGAGTGCTGGCGGCCAGGCCGTCGCCCACTTCGGCGATTGCGCTGACTGGGGCAGCACCGAAGCGCTGTTCAAAACGGCGATTGATACTTACGGCGACCTCAACATTCTGGTGAACAACGCCGGTTTCTGCCGTGACGCCATGCTCTTTAACATGAGTGAGCAGGACTTCGACGCGGTCGTCCGCGTGCACCTCAAGGGCCACTTCTGCAATATGCGTCACGCGGCCAAGTATTGGCGCGACAAGGCCAAGGCCGCGAATGCACCGGTCTACGGTCGTTTGATCAGCACCTCGTCGGAAGCCTTTCTGTTTGGTTCCGTCGGTCAGCCCAACTACGCCGCTGCCAAGGCCGGTATCGTGGCCATGACCATGGGCGCCGCCCAGGCGCTGTTCAAGTCGGGTGTCACTGCCAACGTCATCTGCCCGCGTGCGCGCACCGCGATGACGTCGACGGGCCCGATTGCTGCGATGTTCGAAAAGCCCGATGCCGGCTTCGATTACTTCGCCCCCGAGCACATCAGCCCGCTCGTCGGCTACCTCGCTTCGCCGCGTGCCGCCAATGTTTCCGGCGAAGTCTTTGTCGTCTGGGGCAAGCAGATTTCCGTCGTTCAGCGCCCCACCGTCGGCCCTGATTTCAACAGCGAGGAAGCCTGGACGGTTGATGGCGTCGAGAACAAGCTCGGCAGCTACTTCGCCAACCGCACCCCGATCAGGGATGGCTTCGCCGTCCCGGCCATGTAAGTGTAAGGACAAGCGCATGAAACAATACAAGTTCGACGACATTGAGGCGCTCAGCGGCCTCGTCAGCGAAACCTGGGGCGAGTTCAGCAACTCGTTCGAAGTCACCCAGGATGTCATCAACAAGTTTGCCGATCTCACCGGCGACAAGTATTTCCTGCACGTCGACCCCGAAGCTGCCAAGAACAGCCCCTTTGGCACGACCATCGCCCACGGCTTTCTGACGCTGTCGCTGATGACGCAGATGCAGA
>CAZAOQ010000135.1:0-8486 GCA_964486795.1 uncultured Rhodocyclaceae bacterium | reverse complement strand
TTCTCGGCCAGCTCGGCAACCGTGTGCAGCACGCGCTGCGCGCCTTCACGCCGCGTGACCAGAAGGCCGTGCAAGCCGCAGCGCAGACCATGCGCGCCAACCCCGCTTTCGATGCTGTCACAGCCATCACCGAGCTCGGCGTCGGCGAGGCACTGGTCTCCTTCCTCGACGAAAAAGGCCGGCCCAACATCGTCGAGCGCGCGATGATCTTCCCACCCGCCTCGCGCCTCGGCCCCTTGACGGCGGAAGAGCGCCAATCCGTCATCAGCAGCGATCCGCTGCTCGGTAAATATGGCAACGCCATCGACCGCGAATCCGCCTATGAAATTCTCAAGGGTCAGTCAGCAACCACGACGAAGCCCGCCACAGCGGGACGCCCCGGCGCGATCCCGCCACCCGCACGCCTCGCTGGTCGTCCTGCGGCGAACGAAGCACCGCGCAGCCCTGCGCCGGAAACACGCGAAACAAGGGAAGCACCAGCACAAGCCGCATCAGGTGGCCTGCTCGGTTCGCTCGGTGACCTGTTCGGCGGTACCACCGGACCACGCGGCGGGCACCGTGAAGGCGTCATCGAAGCCGCCACAAAAAGTGCCGCACGCGGCGTCGCCGGCACCCTCGGTCGCGAACTCGGCAAGCAGATCCTGCGCGGCGTGCTCGGCTCCATTCTCGGTAGCGGCCGGCGCTAGAAACCCGTACAAGAAAACCCCAAAAAAGCACCGGAAGGAAAGGTCCAGCGGCCATTCCTCAGCACCCAGGCATGAGCACGCAAGCCACACAAAAAAACGAACGCCTCGGCGTCTGGCTCGCCATCGGTGCCGCCTTCGGCTTCTCGGCCAAGGCCATTCTCGTCAAGCTGGCCTACGCCTTTCCCGGCGCGGTGCCGGTGGAAGCGGTGACGCTGCTCGCACTGCGCATGCTGTATTCGCTGCCCGCCTTCATCTGGATCGGCTTGCGCGCGTCGCGCCAGACACAACCATTGCCGCGCCGTGACTGGCTGGCCGTAATCGCCCTCGGCCTCATCGGCTACTATGGCGCGAGCATTTTTGATTTCCTCGGCCTGCGCTACATCACGGCTGGTCTCGAACGCCTGATCCTGTTCACCTATCCGACGCTGACGCTGCTGCTCGGTGCAGCGTTCTTCGGCCATCGCATCACACGCCGCGAAATGGCCGCTCTGGCGCTGTGCTACATCGGCATCGGCGCAGCCTTCAGCCACGACCTCAATGTGGCCGGTAACCAGCATGACGTCTGGCTCGGCACCGCGCTGGTATTCGCCTCCTCGCTCACCTACGCCGGCTACCTGGTCGGCGGCGGGCAGATGATCGTGCGTCTCGGCGCGGCACGCTTCACCGCACTCGCGATGCTGGTGTCGACTTCCGCGACACTGCTGCACTTCGCCATCACCCAACCCTTGCCGTCGTTGATCGAACAGCCCTGGCAGATCCACGCCTACGGTTTTGCCATGGCGCTGTTCTCAACCGTCCTGCCAGTGTTCGCCATGGCCGCCGCGATGCGGCGCATTGGCGCCAGCCGCGCCGCACTCATCAGCACGCTGGGCCCGCTGACCACAATCTTCCTCGGCTGGGCCATCCTCGGCGAAACCATCTCGCTCACCCAACTAGCCGGCACCGCGCTGGTCGTCGGCGGTGTGGTGATCGTCAGCAGACACTGAAAACTTTTCAATTTATGACATGACTGGAAAGCCGCGCCAATGCTTGATCTCCGCAGCGACACGTCGGAGAACCGCATAGACACTTGCTCTCCGGACGATGCCCAAAATTGGATGTCGCAGCACCGCTTCGACCGCTGCCCGCTAGCGATCACTCACCGCAACAATCCCCGACAACACGCCGATATAGGCCGTCCCGTTCGGCCCGATGGTGATCGGCGCATAGTTGTTGTTGAAGTTGATTCCAGTGCCGGTGAGCACCTTGCGCACCGTTGTGCCGGTGGCGAAACTGATCGTCGTCAGATAGTAAGCCTGCGCGGTATCGGGCAGGCCGGGAACCGGCTCACGGGTATAGAGATAGATCAGGCCATTGGCGGTCGACAGCTTCGGCACGGTGGTCTGCGACGCTTCGTTGCTGGTCCAGCGTGTGCGGCAGACTTTGCCTTCCGAATCATCCGGATTGATGTCGATGCGCGAGACGCCCGGCTGTGTCCAATTGTTGTGGAACAGCCCCTGATAACCGTAGTTATTCTCGACGACAATGGAATTTCCGTAAGCAATAAACGAGTTGTCCGTCGCGCCCAGTCCCGGCTGGAACAGCGGCTCGCGACAGACCAGTGCGCCGGTCTCGCGATCGTAGATGACGGCGCCGATCTGCGCGTCGGCGTTATCGGAGATCGCCACCCACTTGTGCCCCTGATAATCGAGCAAGGTCGGCGTGGTACCCGAACCCTGATCGATCTGGCCTGGCTTGAGCTGAGTGCCGCGATCATAGGTCTGGCGCCAGGTGACGGCCGGTTTGCCATCGCCATCGAGGCCGAAACGATATATCGCAAAGTTGGAGACAAGATAGACACCATCTGCCGCCACGGCAAGTGCGTTCTGTATCTCCTCGCCGGCCAGTTGCGTGACATGGATTACGCCGCTGCCACGCGTCACCGCACCGACGATCCCTTCACGCGTGACGAACCACAGGTTGCCCTGCCAATCCGGCGCGGCATCGGTCACCCGCGCCTTCGCTGGCAGGAAACCCGACAGGTCGTGCGCCTCGACCACTTCCCAGCTCAGGTCCGTGCCGACAGTCTTCAGCTCGAATATCTGGATCTTGCGATCGGCCGTGGCGATGATGGGGCGATCCTGATGATCGAGATGAAAATACGCGCCGCCGGACGTGTCACCCATGATCGCTTTGATGTTGAGCGACTTGTTCGAGTCGCGCAGCGGCAGCACTTTCTTTGCCAGCACTTTCAAGCTGTCCGGATCAAGCGCATACAGCGCCATCTCCGTCAATTTCGAACAGAAGGTGTACAGCAGCCCCTTGCTATCGAACACGACGGTCGCGCATTCGCCGCCGAACAGGCCGCCCATATTCGCTGAGCGGACGAGGGGATGCGTTCCGCTGGGCCCCGCATAAGGGTAACTGCCGGAAGCATAGGAATCACCATGCATACCGTTGCGCCCCTGGGCCGCGAGATTGGGATTGGATGGAATGAAGGCCGCTGCCAGCGGAATGCCAATGCCATCTCCGGTTATTTCCTGTGGTGCTACTGAATGGGACGCATCGCTGAGGATTGATGGCGGTTGATACGCCCCCTCCGGGACGCAACCACTCACCGCGATGGCCGTCGCTGCCAGCAACATCCTTCCGCACAGCACCTTCACTCCCGTATGTATCATGATGCATCCCTCCCCCGTGATCGTCATAGATTCTGCGCAAACATTCTGCACCGGCCGGGACTTAAAATGAAATCTGTTTCAAGGCCATACCCCATGCGGACCGGAAGTGGCGGGATGTGAGACTCTGATGACGGGCGCGATTCACTTTCTATTGGAGACTGGCAAATGCTGAAAACCTACACAGGAAGCTGCCACTGCGGCGCAGTCCGTTTTGAAGCCGATATCGACTTAAGTGCAGGCACCAACAAGTGCAACTGCTCCCTCTGCATAAAGACCAGAAACTGGAACGTCATCATCAAACCCGCCGCGTTTCGATTACTCACTGAAGCAGATTCACTGAGCGACTACCAATTTGGCCGCAAGGCCATGCACCATTTGTTTTGCAGGAACTGTGGCGTACGCTCGTTTGCGCAGGGATACATCAAGGAAATCGCCGGCGATTATGTCGCGGTGCAGCTTGCTTCTTTGGACAATGTGGAGCCGCAGGAGCTTATCTCCGCACCGATCCGCTACGCCGATGGTCACAACGATGACTGGCGGACGGTGCCGACTGAAACCCGGCATCTCTGACACGCCAAAATAAGCTACGGAAGCCTGCCGGAGCACTCA
Organism: uncultured Rhodocyclaceae bacterium; assembly: GCA_964486795.1. GTDB lineage: Bacteria > Pseudomonadota > Gammaproteobacteria > Burkholderiales > Rhodocyclaceae > Sterolibacterium. The sequence goes on along the minus strand of CAZAOQ010000135.1, from coordinate 4,531 downwards.
ATGTTCAGCCTGCTATTTCTTGCTCTCGGGATACTTTTCCTGTGGCTGATGTACAAGGACTTTCCCTCGCGAGAAATATTGGCACGAGGGTGGGGCTTCAGCACACGCACTTACAGCCGGGATGACGAACCCATCCGATACTGGATCACCTTCTGGTCCTACCTCATATGCGCTGTTTGGTCGATTGCATTTGCCTTCCTGGCGTTTCACAACGCGGCCTGACCAGGATGTATATGCCTTGAGCAACCACGGGGTCACTGCGAACGGTCAGGTCTTGCATTCAAGCATTTGAGCCAATGACATAGATCAGCTCCTGCGCAGCCACGATCCGCTGGGTGATAAGCAGAGAGGGAATGTGTGAATGCAAGACCTGCTCCGTTCAGTTCATTCGCTAGTTTATTCAGCGAGCGACGACGCGTAGCGGCCTGAACTGTCGGGTGTTCTCGTAGTAGAGCGGGGATTCGTTCTCAGGTGTGACACCGGGGATGCCGAGCAGCGGCAGCGGGTGAAAGTCGCGCGGCTGGCTCCATGCGTCGAGGCTGCCGCTGAAGCGTTGCGCCACACGACGGTCGGCATCGGCGAGCTGTTCGGCGAGCGGCTGTTCCAGCCAGTCTGAATCCACATGCAGGAAGATGGCTTTGCCACACAGGCCGATGTGCGGCTGGCGCAGCAGGTCGTAGCTGGCGTGGCCGAAGACGAAGACGCGCATTGACTGCTGCACGCGCGCACGGGCATCCCAGAACACTTCTTTCCAACGGTGCGCGCGGATGCCTTCCCAGAGTGGCAGATCGCTGGAGGCGACAATCACGCCACATTCGTCGAACTGTGTTGCTGCATCACGCAGCGGCCCGCGCCGGTTGTCGGGCGCTGGTTGGTCACGCTGCGCGGTGAGTGCCTGATGATGACGCAGATTGAGTGCGGCCTTGGTTTTCGGGAAACTCAGCCAGACCAAGGCATTGAAACCGTCATGCCAGTTGCCTGGCCGCGTCTCGACTTCGCCGAGCCACCAGGCGCGCTCTTCGTAGGACATGCCGCTGCCATGTGGCACGACGAAGCGCAGCGGCTTGCCGCCGCCGCTGAGAACGCCCCGCGCGACGGCCAGTTCATTGAGATTGCCGATGGAGGGCGGTGCGGCACTTGCCGGCAACGCCGCCAGCAGCGGGTGCAGGGGTGTAAATAGCGGCTGACGGGCGAAGAGTGGCTGCACTTGACGAATAAGCGGCAACGATCAGCGGGTGATGGATGTCTCGGGCGTCGCCTTGCCTGATGCATCGACAAACACGAGCTGCGCGTTCTTCTCAACGAACTGGCCGATGAGTTTGCCAGGTGCAGGGGGCGGCACCTGGAACTGCTGGAAGCCGCACTTGCCCATCTCGGTGACATACCAGTTGGTGCCCTGATTCAGGATGAACGCTTCCGGCTCCGGCTCGTACAGATCGACCTTGAAGTCCTCTTCCGGAACATCCTTAAGCTCATGCCGACGTTGGCATCTCGGCCCGTTGGCCGTCACCAGTTTCACCTCCCAGCCGCTGCTCCACGGATAGGCCTCGCGCATCAGTGACAGGCTGTGACGATTGTCGCCGCCAATCATGTAGAACGCCGCGCCCTGGCGTGCGCAGCCGCCGAGGAGCAGTGCTGCGGCACACATCAACAAGGTGGTCTTTCCATTCATGACTGCATCCTCCATGCGATGGTTTCACCGGCACGCAGCGGCACCAAAGTATCGCCATCGGCAAATAACTGGCTGGCCGGTACGGACCAGCTTTCCTTGAGCAGGGTGATCTTGCCGTTATTGCGCGGCAGACGATAGAAATCGGCGCCGTGGATGCTGGCGAAACCTTCGAGTCGATCGAGCGCATCCGCCGCTTCGAAGGCCTCGGCATAGAGTTCGATGGCGGCGTGTGCGGTGTAGCAGCCGGCGCAGCCGCAGGCGATTTCTTTGGCGCCCTTCGCGTGCGGTGCCGAATCGGTGCCGAGAAAGAATGTCGGATTGCCGGAAATAGCGGCGGCAATCAACGCCTGGCGATGTGCTTCGCGCTTCAAAACGGGCAGACAGTAATGATGCGGGCGAATGCCGCCGACGAAGAGCGCATTGCGATTGAGCAGCAGGTGGTGTGCGGTGATGGTCGCCGCGACATTGCTGCCGGCGGCCGCGACGAAATCGGCCGCCTCACGCGTCGTGATGTGTTCGAAGACGAGGCGCAGACCGGGGAAATCCTTGAGCAGCGGTTGCAGCGTGCGCTCGATGAACACCGCCTCGCGGTCGAAAACGTCGACCGCCGGGTCGGTACTTTCGCCGTGCACCAGCAACGGCATACCCAGCGCTTCCATACGTGCCAGCGTGGCGCGGCAGTGTGCGAGATCGGTGACACCGGCATCGGCATTAGTCGTCGCACCCGCCGGGTAGAGCTTGACTGCATGAACGAAGCCACTCGCGCGTGCCGCGTCGATTTCTGCGGGTGCGGTGTGGTCAGTCAGGTAAAGCGTCATCAAGGGTTCGAAACTCATGCCGGCCGGCAGCACCTTGAGGATGCGCTCACGGTAGGCGGCGGCCTGGGCCACCGTGGTGACCGGCGGCTTGAGATTGGGCATGACGATGGCGCGTGCGAACTGGCGCGCGGTGTCTGGCAGGACGGCAGCCAGCGCCGCGCCATCGCGCAGGTGCAAGTGCCAGTCATCGGGGCGGGTAATGGTCAGTGTTTGCATGGTGCGGAAATTATAGCCCTTCGCTTTTCATGGCCAACGCCTGCTCGTACAGCGCATTCTTCGGCGCGCCGCTGATCTCGGCGGCGAGTTTGACGGCCTGCTTGAGCGGCAGTTCGGCAAGCAGCAGGCCGAGCGTGCGCAGGGCATCAGCGGCCAGCCCCTCGGCGGCTGGTGGCGCGGAGATGAGCAGGACGAACTCGCCGCGCTGGCGGTTGGTGTCGGCGGCAAGCCAGGCCGGTGCCTCGGCAATCGGCATCGCCGCGATCTGCTCGAACAGCTTGGTGATCTCGCGCGCAACGACCAGGGTGCGTTGCGGCTCCAGCAGTTCGGCAAGATCGGCGATCGTCTCGACGATGCGATGCGGCGCCTCGTAGAACACCAGCGCGGCCGGTGTCGCACGCAGTGTTTCGATCTGCTGGCGGCGTGCGCCGGGCTTGCTGGACAGAAAGCCGACGAAGAGGAAATTCGGCTCGTCCAGACCCGCCGCCGAGAGCGCAGCAATCGCCGCATTCGGCCCAGGCAGCGGGATTACCGGGTAGCCAGCGGCACGGACAGCAGCGACTGCGCGCGCGCCGGGATCTGAAACGCCTGGCGTGCCGGCATCGCTGACCAGTGCAATGGACTTGCCTTCGGCAAGCATGGCGATCAGCTTCTGTGCTGCACCGGCTTCGTTATGTTCGTGCAGCGGAAACGTCGTCACACGGATGTCGTAGTGGTCAAGCAGACGCCGCGTGTGGCGCGTATCCTCGCAGGCGACGGCAGCGACGGTGCGCAAGGTATCGAGCGCACGCAGCGTGATGTCGGCGATGTTACCGAGCGGCGTGGCCACCACATATAATGCCGCTGTCTTGCTCTTGTCTTCCATCCGATGTCTCTTCCTCAAACTCACGCACAAACTTACGCACAAACTCAAACTCACGTTCAGACGCGCATTGTCCGGTGCGCGCCACCGCCATGCAAGTGAGGCAATGAATTCAATGGGGATGCATACGTCAAAAGCCGCAAGTGGCGCGGATGCCGAAGCGCTCGCTGCCGAGTTCCTGATTGGCCACGGCCTGCGCGTGCTGGAGCGTAACTGGCGCGTGCGCGGCGGTGAAATCGATTTGATCTGCGCCGACGGCGAGTGTCTGGTTTTTGTTGAAGTGCGCCTGCGCAGTGGCCGTGCTTTCGGCGGTGCAGCGGCGAGCATCACACCGGCCAAGCAGCGCCGCATCGTGCTTGCCGCCGGCCTTTACCTCGCCGGCAAACGCGAGCAACCCTGCCGCTTTGATGCCGTGCTACTCGACAGTCTCGATGCAACACGCATCGAATGGATCCGTGATGCCTTTGCGGCGGATTAGCCTGCCGGTCTTACTTTTGTTGCTCTGGGCATGGGCCTTTGCCGCTCATGCGCAGAACATTCGCCTCCTGGTCCAAAGCTCGCCGCTGGCTGGCTTTCACTATCATGCCGGCGCGGAAGTCTGGGCGCAGTTGAAAGAAGGCGACGTTCTGCAACTGAAGCGCGAGCCGGATAACCCCTACGACAGCCGTGCCGTGCGTGTCGAATGGCAGGGCCGGCAACTCGGCTATCTGCCACGCGCCGAGAATCAGGCCGTCGCCGCCGAGATGGATCGCGGCGGCCGCGTCACGGCGCGCATCGCCCGTCTGCGCAGCCATCCGAATCCCAGACAGCGCGTCCTCGTGGATGTCTTTGTCGTTTTATAGACGGTAAAGTTCCCGACGAATAGCGGCCGCTGTACCCTCGTGCTTTCAGGCAGTTAGCCAAGCGTAGCGGTGCTAGAATCAAAGGCTGTTCAGGATTTTTTCAGGCATTTGTCAAAGTTTT
>CAZAOQ010000134.1:0-8507 GCA_964486795.1 uncultured Rhodocyclaceae bacterium | reverse complement strand
GACGACCGGACAGATTGCGTGCTACAAAACCGGACAGATCATTAACTCGCGACATCGAACAAGGCTATCGCTTGCCCGATATATACAAAGATGATATTTTAGGCATGAAAATTTAGATGTTTATCTATCTGGCCTGCCTGACCGATCTGTACTGAGCTGGCAACTTGCCATCCCATCATCCTACTATCATCCCACTATCACGCCACAACGCGTCCGCAAAACACCACAATGCGCATTGCCTGCCTCGGTGGCGGTCCGGCCGGCCTGTATTTCTCCATTCTCGCGAAACAGGCCGATCCGTCGCACGAAATCACGATTCATGAACGCAGCAAGCCGGACGACACCTTCGGCTGGGGCATCGTGTTTTCCGACGCAACGCTCGACACGCTGGCCGCTGCCGACCCGGTCACCCATGCCGAAATCGAGCGCAACCTGCGTCGCTGGGACGATTGCGCGATTCATTTCAAGGGGCGCCGCATTGTCTCCGGCGGCCACGGCTTCAGCGGCATCGGCCGCCAGAAGCTGCTCGAAATCCTGCAGACGCGCGCCCGCGAACTCGGTGTACACCTCGTCTTCGAGTCGGCAATTGAAATCGAAACCAGCACCGGCAATCTGCCCGCCGAACTCCAGAATACCGATCTGATCGTCGCCGCCGATGGCGTGCACAGCGCCATGCGCAGCCTCCATGCCGAACATTTCAAGCCAGCCATCGACCTTTCCCGATGCCGCTACATCTGGCTCGGCACATCGCTCAGGCTCGACACCTTCACCTTCATTACCGAGCCCAGCGAATGGGGCTGGTTCCAGGTCCACGCCTACCCATTCGACGAAAAAACGAGCACCTTTATTGTCGAATGCCGTGAGGAAACCTGGCGTGCCGCCGGGCTCGACAAACTCGACGCTGCCGGCTCGGTCGCCTTCTGCGAGAAGCTCTTCGCCCGCCACCTGCAAGGCAGCTCGTTGTTCTGCAACACCCTGCATCAACGCGGATCGGCCTGGCTCAACTTCAAACGCGTGTCCTGCGAGCAATGGCACCACGAAAACATCGTGCTGCTCGGTGATGCTGCGCACACCGCACACTTCTCGATCGGCTCCGGCACCCGGTTGGCGATGGAAGACGCCATCGCACTCTGCCACACGCTAACCGCCGATGCCGGACACCGCATCGACCATCTCGAACCCGCGCTGCAACGCTACCAGGTGGAACGCAGCCGCGAATTGCTGCGCCTGCAAAGTGCAGCACGCAATCGCATGGAATGGTTCGAACACGTCGCGCGCTACACCCGACTGGAACCCGAGCAATTCGCCTACGCACTGCTCACGGGCAGCCAGCGCCTTGGCCACGACAATCTGCGTCTGCGCGATGCCCGCTACATCGACGGCGTCGAGTCCTGGCTGGCCGAACGTAGCGGTGCCATCAAGCACACCGGTCAGCCGCTGCCACCCATGTTCACGCCCTTCCGCCTGCGCGAGCTGACGCTCAAGAATCGCGTCGTCGTTTCACCGATGGCCATGTACTCCTGCCACGACGGATTGCCCGGCGATTTTCACCTCGTGCATCTGGGCAGTCGCGCGCTCGGCGGTGCCGCGCTGGTCATGACCGAAATGACCGCCATCACGCCGCCGGCCCGCATCACGCCGGGCTGCGCAGGTCTCTGGAATGACCGCCAGATGGCCGCCTGGCAGCGCATCGTCGATTTTGTCCATCAGACACCCGATGCAAAGATCGGCATGCAACTGGGCCACGCCGGCCCGAAGGGCTCGACGCAACTGGGCTGGCATCAGATCGATGAGCCGCTCACCAGCGGCAACTGGCCGTTGCTGGCCGCCTCCGCCATCGCTTACGGCCCACAAAACCAGACACCGCGTGCCATGAACCGGCAGGATATGGACGACGTACGTGACGCCTTTGTTGTCGCCACGAAACGTGCCGCGCTCGCCGGCTTCGACCTGCTCGAACTGCATTGTGCCCACGGCTATCTGCTGTCGAGCTTCATCAGCCCGCTCACCAACCGGCGTGACGATCAATACGGCGGCACGCTCGATCAGCGCCTGCGCTATCCACTCGAAATCTGCTGCGCCATGCGCGCCGCCTGGCCAGCCGAGCGACCATTGGCGGTGCGCATCTCGGCGCATGACTGGGCACCCGGCGGCACCACGCCTGACGATGCCGTAGCCATCGCGCGGGCACTCCGCGACGCCGGTGTTGATCTGATCGACGTCTCATCGGGTCAGACGACGCGCGGCGCGCAGCCCGTTTACGGACGCATGTACCAGACACCATTCGCCGACCGCATCCGCAACGAAGTCGGCATCGCAACAATCGCCGTCGGCAACATCCAGAACGCCGACCAGGTCAACACCATCATCGCTGCCGGCCGCGCCGATCTCTGCGCCATCGGCCGGCCGCATCTCGCCAACCCGGCCTGGACCCTGCATGCCGCCGCCCAACAGGGCTATCGCGACATCTCCTGGCCAGCGCAATACCTTGGCGGCAAGGAACAGCTCGAAGGCAACTTTGCACGTGACTTGGAACGCATCGAACGCCCCGAGCACAGCGCGCCCCGTTCCAAACCAGACAGGCATTAGCCCCCTCACCACCCTTATCCGCCTCATCGTTCAAGGCCCCACCATCACCATGAGCAAACACTCCGACAGCGAAACCCGCGCCCATACTGAACATGCCAACGCCCTGCGCCTCTGGCTGCGCATGCTGGCCTGTAGCAACCTCATTGAGAGCAATGTGCGCACGCGCCTGCGCCAGGACTTTGACATCACCCTGCCACGCTTCGACCTGATGGCGCAGCTCGAACGTGTCCCGGAGGGCATGAAGATGGGAGAGCTCTCGCGGCGCATGATGGTCACCGGTGGGAATGTCACCGGCATCACCGATCAGCTCGTCGAAGAAGGACTCGTCAAGCGCATGGACAATCCGGACGATCGTCGCGCCTATATCGTCAAGCTCACGCCGGCGGGGCACAAAGTGTTCGGTGAGATGGCCGCAGCTCACGAGCAATGGATCGTCGAATTGTTCGGTGGCCTCAGCGTCGCCCAGAGCGACCAGCTCTACGAACTGCTCGCCAAGCTCAAGACCCGTGTCGCCACGGTTGTCGCCGCAACAGGCAAGGGTGAGAGCACGGCAAAGCCCGCCGCCACAAAGAAGAAGGCCGGCAAGTAGCCATGCCTGATGCCACGCACGCTGCCTCATTTGCGGCGCAGAACTTCCTCTGGCAAAGCGATACCACAACAGGTGTTGCGACGCTGACGCTTAACCGCCCGGAACGCAAGAACCCGCTGACATTCGCTGCCTACGCCGAGTTGCGCGAGCGTTTCGCAGCACTCGTCGATGCACGCAACATCAAGGCCATCGTGGTGACCGGGGCCGGCGACAACTTCTGCTCCGGTGGCGACGTACACGAAATCATCGGCCCGCTAACACGCATGGCCATGCCCGAGCTCGTCGAGTTCACACGCCTGACCGGTGCACTCGTGAAGGCAATGCGTGCCTGCCCACAACCGATCATCGCCGCCGTCGATGGCGTCTGCGCCGGTGCCGGTGCGATGATCGCACTGGCTGCGGACATGCGCCTAGGCACCTCACGCAGCCGCACGGCCTTCCTGTTCTCGCGCGTCGGCCTGGCCGGCGCCGACATGGGTGCCTGCACCCTGCTGCCGCGTGCTATCGGCCAGGGTCGCGCCGCCGAACTGCTCTACACCGGTCGCACGCTGGGCGGCGAGGAGGCCGAACGCTGGGGGCTCTTCAATCATCTCTGCACGCCCGAAACACTGCTCGACAGCGCCCGGAAGCTGGCTCAGGAACTCGCCGCCGGCCCGACCTTTGCACACGCCATGACCAAGCGCATGCTGCACCGCGAATGGAATATGGGCCTTGACGAAGCCATCGACGCCGAAGCCGATGCCCAGGCGATCTGCATGCAGACAGAAGATTTCCGGCGTGCCTACCGCGCCTTCGTCGCACGCGAAAAGCCGCAATTTTCCGGCGATTGAGCCATGCATTCCGACACCCTCGCCTGGCCCTTCTTCGATGAGCAGCACCGCACGCTGGCACAAACGGCTGCGGCGTGGGCAGCCAGCCACCTCACCAGTCGCGACGCCGCCCCGCCACCGCCTGCGGACATCGATGCCACCTGCCGCGTACTGGTGAAACAACTCGGTGCCGCCGGCTGGCTGCGTTATTGCATCCCCGCAAACGACGATGCCAATACCAATGTTTCGCTCGACACACGCGCCATCTGCCTGCTGCGCGAGACCTTCGCCGCACATTCGACGCTTGCCGATTTCGCCTTCGCCATGCAAGGTCTCGGCGCCGGGCCGATTTCCCTGTTTGGCAACGCCGCACAGCGCGCCCACTATCTGCCACGGGTCGCCGCAGGCGAGGCGATTGCCGCCTTTGCGCTTTCCGAAGCCGACGCCGGCTCCGATGTCGCCGCTCTTTCCACACGCGCCACGCGCCTGCCCGATGGCGGCTGGCGACTCGACGGGGAAAAGACCTGGGTTTCGAATGGCGGTATCGCTGACTTCTACGTGGTGTTTGCACGCTGCGAAGAAATGAAAAGCACACGTGACCGCACCGGCATCGCGGCCTTCATCGTCGATGCCGCCACGCCCGGTCTATCGATCATCGAGCGCATCATCACGCTATCGCCGCACCCGCTGGCACGCCTGCGTTTTGCCAATTGCCAGCTCAAGGCGGAACAGCTAGTCGGCAATCCCGGTGACGGCTTCCGGATTGCCATGGCCACCCTCGATGTCTTCCGCGCCTCGGTCGGCGCTGCCGCGCTGGGCCTCGCACGGCGCGCCAACGACGCCGCACTGCATCACGCGCAGACGCGCCAGCTATTCGGCCATCCGCTCGCCGATCTGCAGATGACGCAAGCGAAGATTGCCGACATGGCCATGGCCATTGATGCCGCCGCGCTGCTCGTCTATCGCGCCGCCTGGCAGCATGACCAGGGCCGCACGACGACGCGTGAGGCGGCGATGGCCAAACTCTTCGCCACCGAGCAGGCGCAGATCATTATCGACGACGCCGTGCAGATGTTCGGTGGCCGTGGCGTCACGCAGGGCGAGACCGTCGAAGCACTCTATCGCGACATCCGCCCACTACGAATCTACGAAGGCGCCAGCGAAGTACAGAAACTCGTCATTGCCCGCGAGACGCTAAAAGCCTTCAAGAGCGCCGCGAATCTGCCTTAGAATCGCGAAGCGTGCCACGCCCATGACCCCAGGAATTCTCATGTCATCACGTCGAATACTGCTTGCGCTGATCCTGCTACCCGCATCTCTTGGGCTGACCGCCTGTGACCCCTTCGGTACCGAAGAACAGGCACGGGCAATCGCAGCCAAGGATGCTGAAGGCCGTGCCGTAGGGAGCGCTTGCCGGCATTCAGGGCGTTCGCTCGAAGATTGTTACACCCTCAACCCCAAGGCATTGAAAGCCGCCGTATTCGCCGGATGGCGCGATATGGACGGCTACATGCGAGAGAACAAGATCGAGGCCGTCCCTCCCCCCGATTACCGCGCCAAGCCTGCTGAAGAAAAAGTCGAAGAGAACAAGGCTCCCGATGCCGCCCCCGAAAAGCCACGGGGTGGAAAAACCAACCACTCGTAAACGGTAAACGGTAAACGGATCAGGCCCGGCATCACACCGGGCCCAGAGCACATTCTCATTTCTGATTAGCAATGAGCGTCAGCAGGTATCTTGCAGATCGCGCAATCCGTTCCCGTCACTCCCGCGAAGGCGGGAATCCAGGGCTAGCGGGCGGCGCGGGTGTGGGCTGGATTTCCGCTTTCGTGGGAATGACAAGCGTCGGCTGACGATTCTTTCTAATCAAGTTCTCATTCAGGCTCGGCTTGGGTTACAACGACGCCGACACCCACTTAGTCATCACCGTGCAGTGGCCCAAATTGACCCAAACTGGCCACTGCACTTCGCACAAAACCACGCTGCTTCATAATTCCGCTTCAATTCAGCATCAACTTAAGTACTGACTTGCTGGTAGTCACGATGAGTGTCTTGGCAGCGGGACTGGTGATTGAGGTCAGCATGCCCGGATGGGCAGACAGATTGATTCTGCCCCAGCCTTTCGTGTCGGCGATGGTACTTACCGCGCCTGTCATCGTGATTTTGCGAATCGTATAGTTATCGTCGGAGGTGCAGGTCGAGCCTGCAACCATGCCGGTATCGATGACATACAAGTCGCCGTCAGCATCCATGGTCATGCGTGAAGGCCCACTGAACATCGCGAGAGCGCTACCATCAACACTAAAGCAACCCGCAGGCGGCAAGCCATTCATCATGTTGAAGATATACAGTGCCGAATAGTTCGTCCCGGCGAAGGTCGTCACCACACCACCGGTGGTGATCTTGCGAATCTTGTTATTGCCCGTATCAGCGACGTAAAGATTCCCCGTAGCGTCAATGGCAATGCCGGTCGGACTGAGGAACTGTGCCGCTGAACCGGTACCATCGGCATCGCCCACCACACCGCTACCCGCCAGGGTAGTGACCACGCCGGACGGGGTAATCTTGCGGATCGCGGACATATCCGTGACGTAAAGATTACCTGCTACGTCGATTGTGATGCCTGCTGGAGAACTGAACTTCGCGGCGGCTCCGGTTCCGTCCAGGATGCCAACTCCCCCGGCGGTGCCAGCGAATACGCTGACCACACCGTCAGGTGTAATCTTTTGTATCGTACGATTGAGTCGGTCAGTCACATAGTGGTTGCCATCCGCATCGCTAACGATGTCATTGGTCGCACCATAGGGAAGATTCGCCAGCGTCGTCACATTCTTGGCTGCATCAACCTTGAATATTTTATTGAAGGTTTGATCAACGACGAACAGGTTGCCGGATGCATCCGACGCCACCCCGCTCAGATCGTAAAACCTTGCCAGCATGCCAACAATGGTGGTCGTCACCCCCTCAGCGGTAATCTTGCGAATCGCGTTATTACCCGTATCAGCCGCGTACACATTGCCCGCTGTGTCGGTCGCAACACCCTGCGGACGATAGAAGCTGGCAGCAGTTCCCGTTCCATCGGTATTGCCGCGGCCGTCCTTGCCAAAGCTACCGGCGCTACCCGCGAGGGTTGTCACCACACCCGCCGGTGTGATTTTGCGGATGGTGTTGTTGGCCCGATCGGCAACATACAAATTACCCAGCGCATCCAGATTGATGCCCGCCGGATCGCCAAAGCTGGCTCCCGTGCCGGTGCCATCCACACTCCCGGTCGCACCCTGCTTGCCGGCCAGTATGCTCACAATGCCCCGGGTGTCGATCTTACGGATCGTCGCATTGGTCGTCGTGCAACTGAGGCCGACGATAGGCATGGACACGCAGCCGTAGAGCACATCCGACACATAAAGGTTGCCGGCTGCATCGACCGCAATTCCTTGCGGCGTATTCGCCAGCGGGATATTGAATCCCGCGAAGAACCAGAGTGTGGTCACGACGCCGCTGGGCGAAATCTTGCGGATCTTGTCATTGCCCGTATCAGCTACATACAGATTGCCAGCCGCATCAACCGCGATGCCCTGCGGACGATTGAATGTGGCCGCCGCACCAGCGCCATCGAGCTTACCGCTGGCACCAGGCGTCCCGGCAAAGGTGGTTACAACGCCATCGGTCGTAATCTTGCGTATCGTATTATTTCCGGTATCGGCGATATACACGTTCCCAGCGGCATCACTCACAATGCCCATCGGTCCATTGAATTTCGCCACAGAGCCGCTGCCATCGCTACTGCCGCTGTAGCCGGCGGCCCCGGCCAATGTACTGACGGATCCGTCGATCTTCACCTTGCGGATTGTATGGTTGCCGGCATCGGCCACGTACAGATTGCCGCTCGCATCAAACGTCAGCGCGCTCGGACTATTCACGCGTGCATCCGGCGCCGCCCCATCCACTGAACGCGCGCCGTTGTCCACAACCACCGAAAACTTGCCGCCGCCGCCATTGCATCCGGCCAGGCCAAGACACAGCATGAAGGCCATCAACCAAGGCAACACCGGATTCTGATTTGCCTGACGGACCGGGGAAGTACGCCCGGAGAAATCAGATGTATTTATTCTCATTTTGAATTCCTTTACGAAAGCAGTCAGCATGAATTGGCAACCCACTGCATCAATCCCAATCGCAACAGCGATAAAACTGAGTAATTTTGCATTGTCGCCATGAGAAAAGCGGAACTGGCCCAAGCCACTTCGTGAGATACATCACACTTTCCATCAAAACCACCATGACGTGAATCGCCCGAGTTCAAAGCTTACCGATAGGCCATTGTTGCCATGAGGTTTTCCTCAGCCAGCTTGGGTTATAATCACCCCGTCGTCGCCCTGCCGGTTGGTGACTCGATCCGCGTCGGAAAATTCTTCCCGACCCGGACAAATTCCCGAACCATCATTCGCAGCCTGAACCGGCGTTTGCCAGGCCGAATCAGGAGCCATCATTGAAATTTGAAGACCTCGGGCTGATGCCCGAA
>CAZAOQ010000133.1:0-8643 GCA_964486795.1 uncultured Rhodocyclaceae bacterium | reverse complement strand
CAGGCGAAGGAGGAACGATCATGAACAACGCACTCGCGATCGCAAATTACCGCAAGGTCTATAACGAACAGGACATCGAGCATGCCCTGGCCGAGACCGAGCCATCCCCTCACAACGGACTGTTGATCAAGACTTACGGGAAAATGAAAGACAAGGGTGGCACACGTCTCGTGGTCAAGCCTTCCAACGCCGACGCCCTCGATGAAGTCTCCGAGAACTGCCCCAACTTCAGCGACATCGTCCTGGACCTCAAAAAATATATCGTCCTTGCCCTCGACGGCAGCAAGCCCTTGCACTTCATGCCCATCCTGTTGCTCGGAGACCCCGGTGTCGGCAAGACCCATTTCGCCAAGAAGCTGGCCGATGCACTGGGTACTTCAGCCGCCTTCTGCAGCATGTCGACGACGTCGGCGTCGTGGATTCTCACCGGCTCCGCCTCAACCTGGAGCGGCTCGCACCACGGCAAGATTGCCCAGACACTGATTGAGGACGACGTTGCCAATCCGCTGATGGTGCTCGACGAACTCGACAAGGCACAAGGCGGCCAGTACGACCCGATCGGCGCGCTCTACCAGCTCTTCGAGCGCGATACAGCGGCCCACTTCACGGACGAATTCCTCGACGTCCCCTTCGACGCCAGCGCCATTCTCTGGGTCGCCACGGCCAACTCCGCACAAAATATCCCCGACCCCATCCTCTCGCGCATGGCCGTTTATGAAGTGCCCGCCCCCTCGCCTGAACAGGCTCGTCACATCGCCCTGCGCATGTATCGGGGCCTGATCGCCGAAAATGGCTGGAACTTCGGCCCCGACCTCGGCGATACGGTACTCGATCTACTTGAAACCACCCTGCCACGCCGGATGCGCCGCGTCCTGATGGATGCCATGGGAACAGCCAAGCTCGCCGGCCGCAGCGAGCTCCGCCCCGCTGATTTCACGAGGGACAGCTCGCCAAAGAGGTCGATCGGCTTCAACTGAGCGCAGCGCTTATGTTAAGGGGCGACTGATGCCCCTAGGGCAAGCCAGTGATGGTTGGCTCTTCTGAAATATCGAGAGGACATGCACTGTCGTCCCCGGCAGCCAACAAAATCTGTGACTACTTACAATTTGAGATGGTTTCGTTTACCACCTGACTGCCGAAAGGAACTAAACTGGATATCCTTGACATTTAAACCTTCCAGTTAGGAGAGACACATCATGGCCAAGACCAAGAAAGTCGACCTTGCCAACCTTGCTAACCTGCGTCGTTCCCATGGCGAAAATCAGGAAACCTTCTGGCGCCGTTTCGGTGTCACACAAAGTGGTGGCTCACGGTATGAGTCGGGCCGCAACATCCCGACGCCGATCGCCATGCTGGTTGCTCTCTGGGCCACGGGCCAAGTCGACGACGGCGATCTAGTTCAATCGCGCAAGGCCATCGGCCGCCCCGCAATCATCAAAGTCGTCGAGTTCTTCAAGTAATTCCCGAACCATCATGACTTCGCTCAAGCGCATTGTGCGGCACATGATGATTGCGGTGCTGCTCAGTTGTGGCACCTCCGTGGCGCTGGCCATGCCCAGTACCGGATCTGCTCCGCAGATGAGCCATAGCGATAGCGAAAGCAACCAGGCAGGCGAGCCACTCGCCTGCCTGGTCATTGACATGCGAACACCGAGCCAGATCAGACTGTCTGCCGACCAGTTTGTCGAATGGCAAAACCTCAAGCAAGCACACAATCTTTACTTCGGTGACCGCTGCCTGAACGCGGCAAACTCATCCGGCACCCTGCCGGCAAGCATTCAGACAACGAATGCGCACGCAATCCAGGCATATCGCAAAGACTTCATTGAATTCCTCAGCGGGCTAACCCCCGAGCAACGTAGCCTGCTCGAAGATCTCGCCCGCACTCGCCGCGAGGCGCGTGCCGCACTCGAAGAGAAAACGCTACGGCATCGACTGATGCTCTGAGCCGCACGGTCTGCCAAACTACCCCCCTGCTTTAGCGCCCCTTCCTTTCGCTTCCAGCCAGTCGAGTACGCCGCGCCCGGCGGCTTGCCCGCTGGAAAAGCAGGCTGTCAGCAGATAGCCTCCAGTTGGAGCCTCCCAGTCGAGCATCTCACCAGCGCAGAACACACCCGGTATCTCGCTCAGCATCAGTCGCTCATCCAGCGCATCAAACTCCACGCCACCGGCACTGCTGATTGCTTCGTCAAGCGGCCGCGTTGCAACCAGCTTCAGCGGCAGCGCCTTGATTGCCGCCGCAAGACGTTGGGGATCGTTGAAATCGGTGACAGCCAGCAACTCACGCAACAAACCACTCTTGACTCCCTTGAGCCCGAGGCGGCTTTGTAAATGGCTGGACAGCGACCGGGAGCCACGGGGCCGTGCCACTTCGTTCTCAACCCGACCGGCATCCAGATCAGGCAACAGGTCGAGCACCAGCGTGACCTCGCCGTGTGCCTCGATGACATCACGCAAGCCTGCACTCATGGCATAAACAAGACTGCCCTCGACACCCGTCGCCGTGATGAGAAGCTCACCGACACGCCGCTGCCCGACGCCATCGGTATCAATAAAGCTCGCTGCCACCGGCTTGACCGGCAGCCCCTCGAACCGCTCCCGGAAATGTGTGCTCCAGCCGGCGCCGGTACCCCGGGCCGCCACATCGAATCCACAATTCGTCGGGCGCAGCGCCGCGACAGAAACATCCTCAGCCTTTAGCAGCGATACCCAGGCGCCGTCCGATCCCAGACGCGCCCAGCTTCCGCCACCGAGTGCGAGCACCGTCGCGTCGGCGTTTACGAAACACTCCCCGGTCGGCCGCGCGAAATGCAGCGATACGCCATTACTTGAGTTCTTACCCCAACCGAGCCAGCGATGGCGCACATGAAAGCGCACGCCCGCCGCGCGCAAGCGATGCAGCCAGGCACGCAGCAAAGGTGCAGCCTTCATTTCGGCTGGAAAAACACGCCCGGAACTGCCGACAAAAGTCTCCACACCCAGCCCTTGCGCCCAGTCGCGCAGCGCCTGCGGCCCAAAAACATCAAGTAACGGCTCGAGCTGAGCACGGCGGCTGCCGAAGCGCTTCATGAATTCCGCCTGAGGCTCGGCATGGGTGAGGTTCAAACCGCCCTTACCAGCGAGCAAAAACTTGCGCGCGAACGAAGGCATCGCATCGTAAATATCGACATCGACACACTGGCTCGCAACCAGCACCTCGGCCGCCATCAGGCCCGCCGGGCCGCCACCGATCACTGCCACACGTGGCCGCGCCTGCCTGTTGCCATCAACCATGAATCCGTCCCATGTCACTTCAAAGACGACATTATCGCCCGCCACGAGATGGCAGCGACGACCAGAGGATGTATGATTCAACGGCTATGAATACTCCGCCCGACCACGAGCCGACACCCGAACGAGCAAAGACTGGTGAGAACATCGGCATCCCGCGCCAGGGGCGCTTCGACCCAGCCGCCTTCGAACGCGCCGTGTCTGATCTGCTGCATGCCTGCGGCATTGCCCCCGATACGAAACACATGAGCCGTACCACGGAACGTGTCCGCCAGCTCTGGCAGGAGCGGCTGCTCGGTGGCTACGATATGGATCCGTCCGAAGTACTCGGCGAGGGCTTTACCGATCCGCGCAGCGATATGGTCGTGGTGCGCGGCATTGCGGTGCATGGTGTCTGCCCGCACCATCTTGTACCCTTCCGCGGCATCGCCCATGTCGCCTACCTGCCGGGTGGCCGCCTGCACGGCTTCGGTCGCATCGCCCGACTTGTCGACGCCATCGGCCATCGCTTCACCTATCAGGAATGGATGACGCGCGATATCGCTGAAGCGATGATCGTCCACGGCAAAGCACGCGGTGCAGCCTGCGTCATCGAAGCCGAGCAGCTTTGCCTGCTGCTCGGTGAAGACCGCCGCGGTGACGAGCGCGTCATCACTCAGGCCTTCACCGGCGACTTCGACACCTCGGACCAACTGCGCAGCGAATTCCTGCGCGCCATCAACTCGCGCACCTTTTAGTACTCTTCCCCGCCGTTCCTGTTTTCATTTCCGCAATGAATCTGCTGCTGATAGAAGATAACCGCGACCTCGCGCTGAACATGCTCGACTTCTTTGAAGCACGCAACAGCAGCGTGGATCTTGCCAGCGACGGTGTGAGCGGCCTGCACCTGGCCGCCTCCAACGATTATGACGTCATAATTCTCGACCTGATGCTGCCGGGACTGGACGGACTCACCCTCTGCCGTCGCCTGCGTGAAGCCGGGCAGCAGAAGCCGATTTTGATTCTCACCGCGCGCGACTCGCTCGATGACAAAATTGCCGGACTCGAAGCCGGCGCAGACGATTACGTCGTCAAGCCCGCTGCACTGCGCGAGGTTGAGGCGCGACTGCGTGCATTGATCCGTCGCGCTCATATGCGTGAAGGTGTAGCGCGTTTGCAGGTTGGCGACCTGACGCTGGATCAAAACACACTCAAAGTGACGCGCGCCGGACGCATCATCGAGCTATCGCCGATTCCCCTCAGAATCCTCGAGACACTCATGCGCCAGGCACCGCGCGTCCTGCCCCGCGACGAGTTGGAACGCGGGATCTGGGGAGACTCTCCACCGGATAGCGATGCACTCCGCGCTCACATGCACATCCTGCGTCAAGGCGTAGACAGAAATGAAAATCGGCCACTGATCAAGACACTGCGTGGTATTGGCTACCAGATCAGCGATGACTAATCCCGGCCACGGTGTGATTCAACCGGCGGGGACCAGCCTGCGCATCCGACTCGCCGCGACCTTCGCCGCGTTCGGCGTACTGATCAGCCTGTTGCTCTCCGCCGGATTATTTATCGTCGTCCAAAATCAGGGGCAACGCCTCATGGACGAGTCGCTCAATGCCGAAGTCGAAGACATGATTTCGCGACTGGCACGCAATCCCGCTGCAATACCGCCCGCCACTGTCAGCGTGCGCGGCTACGTGCTCGAGCACGCGCGACAAACGGAGCCAGATGATGCATTGCAACGCACCCTACTCAAACTCCCTGTTGGACAGAAGCAGTTGAGGCTCGACGGCATCGACTATCGATGTGCCATCGCCGACAAGAATGGCAAGCGCTACGCGATGCTATTCAACAAAACGAGCCAGCGTCAGAGCGAGGCACTGGTCTGGCGTTACTGGATCACGGGAACCGTCGCAATGACCCTGCTCGCCGGCTTACTTGGCGGCTGGCTGTCACAACGCATCCTCGACCCCGTGGCGGAACTGGCACGCCGCGTCTCGAGCGCGCAGCTAGACGATGCACCGGGTGCCGTCGCCCGCGGGTTCTCCGGCGACGAAATCGGCATGCTGGCCCGCATTTTTGATGGATATCTGGAGCGTATGCGTGCCTTCAGCCGCCGCGAGCGCGCTTTCACGGCAGATGTCAGCCACGAACTGCGCACGCCGTTGGCCATAATCCAGGGCGCACTCGAACTGCTGAACGGCGACGCCAGTCTCGACGAAAAACAACGTGGCCGACTGGCCCGCATCGACCGCGCGGCCCGCCAGATGACTGATCTGACCCAATCCCTTCTCCTCATGGCACGCGAAGACAGCCCACACGAACCGTTGCAGAAAGACTGCGATGTCTGGAGTGTCGTTTGCGAGAGTGTCGAAAGCCATCGCTATCTCGCCGGTCCGCTGATCACCCTGAGCATTGAAGCCGAAGCGCATCCGCATCTGGCAGCAGAGCGCACGCTGCTTGGCGTCGTCGTCGCCAATTTGATCCGCAATGCACTGACCTACACGAACGTCGGCAGCGTGAATATTCGCCTCACCCAGGACCGACTGAAGGTCACTGACACGGGGCCGGGCATCCCCGGTGACGCGATCGGCAAAGTCTTCGATCGCCACTTCAAAGGCTCGGACAGTGCTGGCGAAGGGATCGGCTTGTCGCTCGTCAAGCGAATCTGCGACCGCTACGGCTGGCAGATCGTCATCGACAGCTTCCCGGGCCGGGGAACAACGGCAGAACTCGTTTTTGCCCCAAAGCGGAATGCTGCTGCAAACACCGCCCCTTGACGCAATTTTGACGTTGCCTTGACGCTGGCTTCACAGAGCTTGCACTAAGGTGACTGTGCCGACAGAAATCTTGCGGCGACAAACCCCTTTTGAGCACTCCAGCCCCGCACCTGTCTTTACCCCCGAGAGAAGATCACTCATGAGAACCCCGCTTGCCTCCGCGTCTACCGTCGCAATTTGCCTCACGCTCGCAGCCTGCTCGAGCACCAGCACTGTCAAACCGATGGCTGCCGAATCCGCACCCGCCATCGTAACCACATCAGCACAGCCAGCAGCCACACCCGTTGCCACCGAATCCGAAGCGCAGCGTTTCGCACGTATCCAGGCCGAACTGGCGAAAAAGAGCGTTTATTTCGATTTCGACAACTACACTTTGAAGCCACAGTATCAGGACACCGTTCATGGGAATGCCGACTTCATGAGCCGGAACGGCAAGGATGCCGTGATTCTCGAGGGTAACGCCGACGAGCGTGGTAGCAAGGAATACAACCTGTCGCTCGGCCAGAAGCGTGCTGAAACAGTACGCCAGGCACTAGTCATGATGGGCGTACCCGATGCGCGCATCGAGGCAATCAGTTATGGCGCCGAAAAGCCACGCACAGCCTGCCACGAGGAAAAGTGCTGGGATGAAAACCGCCGCGTCGATTTCACGCACAAGATTAACTGAGTGAATTTAACGAGTCCATCTTTTGCATACTGCAACTCCGTTACTCAGCCTGATCATGCTACTCGCTGCGCTGGCTTGGCTTTCACCCGCCAGCGCAGCAACCACGACCACAACCACGACCGAGCGCAATGGCATGCTGATTTTTGCTCCTGGTAGCGTGAAACTGGAGGCGGAAAGCCTGGAGGTTATCGAACGCCTAACGATGCTCGCGAAAGCTGATGCTGCCAACCGCATCCTTCTCGAGGCCTGTGGCGAAGACAATGGAAGCCGTGCGATGAATCTCGCCTTGCATCAGCAACGTTTTGACGTCATCGAACAGGAAATCATCGCACGCGGCATTCAGCCGCATCGTGTGCGCAGCCTGAGCTCAAGGGAGCTTTGCGACACAGCACTCCGAGAAAATGAGCCGAGCGTCGCTGCACGCGTCGAAAAGCCCGCCCTCTGATTCAATCAATCGTGGCTTGGGTACTTGTCATGGCATCGACAAAGCCGAATTTACTGAAATCGACGATGCGGAACGGATAGAGGATACCGTCGAGATGGTCGCACTCGTGCTGAACAACGCGTGCGTGAAAGCCATCGACTGTACGTTCGAGGATCTGCCCCTGCTCATCGCAACCCGAGTAGTGGAGCCGTTTCCAGCGCGGTACCACACCACGTAGTCCGGGCACCGAAAGACAGCCTTCCCAGCCATCCTCAGCTTCCTCAGAAAGGGGTGTCACCACAGGATTGATGAGCACCGTGTAAGGCACCGGCGACGCTTCGGGGTAGCGCTCGCTTTGATCAAACCCGAAGATCACCACACGCAGCAACACGCCAATTTGTGGCGCGGCAAGCCCGGCGCCATCAAGGTGACGCATCGTGTCACGCATATCCGTCAGAAGTTCGCGTAATTCCGGCGTATCGAACGCAGTCACAGGCTGCGCGACGCTAAATAGACGCGGATCACCCATCCGCAGGACTTCGCGAATCATGCTCAGTGGCTCAGTGGTTGATTGTATTGGCTCAGCAACATACATCCGATTCGCAGAGGTGCTCGATGACGCTGCGCACACTGCCCATCGCTTCCTGCAACACCGTTTCGAGATTCTCAAAGGAGATTGACTGGGCACTGTCAACGCGACCGGCAGCCCAGTTTGCAACCACAGAAATGGCCGCGTAAGGCAAGCCGGTTTCGCGGGCCAGTACCGCCTCTGGCATACCAGTCATGCCGACGACATCGGCGCCGTCGCGTTCGAAGCGATTGATCTCGGCTGCCGTTTCAAGACGCGGCCCCTGCGACACGGCATACACCGCTCGATCACCGGCCGCTACGCCGGCACGCTTTGCCGCATCGAGCAGCTGCTGACGCAGTTCCTCGTCGTAAGGATGAGTGAAGTCTATATGTACGACAGGCGCATCCAAGGCGTCGTAATAGGTCGAGGTGCGTCCCCACGTATAGTCGATCAGCTGATGCGGTATGACCAGCGAACCGGGCAGCAAGTCGGCGCGGATACCACCAACCGACGCCACCGAAACAATACGTGTGGCACCAACTCCCTGGCTCAACGCCCAGATGTTCGCGCGGTAATTCACCAGGTGTGGCGGAATCGTGTGACCAAAACCGTGACGTGCGATGAAGACAACTTCCTGGTTGCCGATACGTCCGAAGGTCAATGCTCCCGATGGCTCACCATAAGGGGTACGCACCACCTTCTGATGAGAAACATCAAGGCTGGAAAGTTGGGTCAGACCGCTACCGCCGATGATTGCGAGCATGGTGAAAACGCTTGTGATGACGAGGGAGCTTGATTGTAGCAGCCTGTCGCCCCGGCAGCGCGTACCTGCTGTGAACCGCCAGGAAGTGCCAGGGCAAACGCATGAATGACAACGTCGTGAACGCTCGAAATAATCGTTCACGATCAATCGCTTGCAAGGGGGCTGTTCACAGCCCTCTGA
>CAZAOQ010000132.1:0-8674 GCA_964486795.1 uncultured Rhodocyclaceae bacterium | reverse complement strand
GCGAGACACAGGTCTTTAGCGCCAGGCGGCGCTGCGGCGCGGGGGCGATCACCGAGAAGTCGCGCAGGCCTTCCAGCGAAAGACCCAGCGTGCGCGGGATTGGCGTCGCAGTCAGCGTCAGGACGTCGACCTCGGCACGCAGCGCCTTGAGTGCTTCTTTCTGGCGCACGCCGAAGCGATGTTCCTCATCGAGGACGACCAGGCCTAGCCGGGTGAACTGCACGTCCTTCGACAACAGACGATGAGTGCCGATGAGGATGTCGATCTTGCCGGCGGCGAGATCAGCGATGGCCTGCGTCTGTTCCTTCTCGCTGCGGAAGCGCGACAGCTCGGCGACCTTGACCGGCCAGTCGGCGAAGCGGTCGGCGAAGGTGTGATAGTGCTGCTCGGCGAGCAGCGTGGTCGGGCACAGCACGGCGACCTGCTTGCCGCCGGAGACGGCGACGAAGGCAGCACGCAGGGCGACTTCGGTCTTGCCGAAGCCGACGTCGCCGCAGATCAGACGGTCCATCGGCTTGCCCGAGCGCATGTCGGCTACCACAGCGTCGATGGCGGCTTTCTGGTCGGGGGTTTCCTCGAAGCCGAAGCCATCGGCGAAGGCTTCCAGATCATGCTGCCTGAAGTCGAACGGGTGACCCTGGCGCGAGGCGCGCTGAGCGTAGAGATGCAGCAGTTCGGCGGCGGTGTCGCGGATCTGCTCGGCGGCTTTTTTCTTCGACTTCTCCCACTGGCCGCTGCCGAGCTTGTGCAGTTGCACAGCTTCCGGATCGGCACCGCTGTAGCGACTGATCAGATGGAGTTGTGCCACGGGTACGTAGAGAGTGTCGCCGCCGGCGTATTCGAGATAGAGAAATTCGCTCTTCTCCTGGCCGGTACCCATGTCGAGCAGTGCGAGGCCCAGGTAGCGGCCGATGCCGTGTTGTTCATGCACGACGGGATCACCGATCTTCAGCTCGGAGAGATCGCGCAGCCAGCCTTCAAGGTTGCTGCGTCGCGCACCACGCTTGGCCGCAGAGCGCGGCCGTGCCGTAGCGGCATAGAGCTCGTTTTCGGTGATCAGGGCGAAGTTGGCTGTAGCCTCCTTGAGCACGAAACCACCGGAGAGCGGCGCGACACCGAGCATGAACTTATCATCGGCGCCGAGGAAGCCGGCAAAATCGGCGCAGGGTGTGGCACGCAGCCCATATTCGGTGAGGTATTCCTGAATGGTTTCGCGCCGGCCCGGCGACTCGGCAAGCAGCAGCGTGCGGCCTGGGAAGCTGTCGAGATGGCTGCGCAACAGGATCAGCGGGTCTTCCGCCTTGCGGTCGACGGCGACACGCGGCGGCGGGGGTACGGGCGCATCCTGCAGTGCGGCACCGAAGGCGGTTGGCAAGACGATGCGCGAAAATTCGCTGGCCTTTATGAAGAACTGCTCGTCGGAAAGATACAGATCCTGCGGCGGCAGGATGGGGCGTGATTTCTCGCCACTCATCATGCGATGGCGCTCGCGTGTGTCATTCCAGAACTCAGCGATGGCGCCGGGCACGTCGTGATGCTGGAAGAGCAGCGCATCCGGCGGCAGGTAGTCGAACAGCGTGGCGGTCTCGTTCTCGTCGAAGAACAATGGCAGGTAGTACTCGATGCCGCCAGGAGCGACACCGTTCGAGACATCTTTGTAGATCGCCACGCGTGAGGCATCGCCTTCGAAGGTTTCGCGGAAGCGCTGACGGAAGCGTTGACGGCCGCCACCTGGTGCGTCATCGATGGGGAACTCACGGGCCGGCAGCATGCGGATTTCTGATACCGGGTACAGCGTGCGTTGGCTGTCGGCGTCAAAGGTGCGAATGGTTTCGACTTCTTCGTCGAACAGGTCGATGCGGAAGGGCAGTACGGCACCCATCGGGAACAGGTCGATCAGGCCACCACGCACGCTGAACTCACCGGGTGCGACGACCTGTGTGACATGCTGGTAGCCAGCCAGCGCGAGCTGTGCACGCAGCTTGTCGAGTTCGAGGCGTTCGCCCTTCTTGAGGAAAAAAGTGTGCGCGGCGAGGAAAGACGGCGGTGCGAGGCGTGTCAGCGCAGTGGTCGCCGCTGTCAGCAGCACGTCACAGGCGCCCTGCGAGACGGCGTAGAGCGTGGCGAGGCGTTCGGAGATTAAATCCTGGTGCGGCGAGAAGCTGTCGTAAGGCAGCGTTTCCCAGTCGGGTAGCAGGTGCGTGCGTAGTGCCGGTGCGAACCACTGCACTTCTTCATGAAGACGCTGGGCATCGAGCGGGCTGGCGGCGACGACCACGAGAAGGCGTCCTGCGGCGGTGGGCAGCAGTCCTGCCTGTGCCATCTGTGCTATACACAAGGCATCCGCCGAGCCGGCCAGCATCGGCAGGTCGAGACGCCCGCCAGGCTTGGGCAGGGGCGCGGTGGTGAGGCGGGGCAGCAGCGGAATTGGTGCGGCGGACATGGGGCGGCGTGTGAGACGTGGTGAGGGCGTGATGAGATCGCGATGAGACGACTGAAGCGAGACATTATAAGGGCCGCCGGCCGCTTGCCTGTCTTTGCGCGCTGGCTTGCGTCCCTGGCATTCGTGAAGAATGGCCATGGTCGGGCTTCTTCGCGGTATACCGGGCTGCAATCAAGCAAGGATGCGCTTCTTCACGCAATGCAGCGAATTCCATTTATCATGACAGCTATGCTAAAGCCATTCTCGATTCGCTTTTTCTGGCTGGACCTGGTGCGTATTATCGGCCTGGCAGCGCTCTATGCTGCGCTCGGTACTCTCGTGCTGACGCATCTGGTTGCGCCCGGCAATCTCTCGATGCTGTGGCCGTCGAGCGGTCTTGCCTTGGCAGTGCTGCTGCTCGGCGGGCGACGGCTCTGGCCGGGGGTGTTCTTCGGCACAATCGGCGCATGCTTGATTGCGGATATGCCGCTGCTGGCAGCAATCTTTTTTGCTTGCGGCAATGTGCTCGAGGCTGTACTCGGGCACTGGTGGCTGATCAGACGCGGTGAGTTCTCCCGTGACCTGAAGGGAAAACGCGATTTCGTGCTGTTGCTTCAGGCCGCAGTAATCGGTGCCGCTGCCAGCGCGGCGATCGGTACGGCGACCCTTGAGGTGGCGGGGATGAGTGAGCCGGCGATGGGCTTCGCTCACCTGATGCAATGGTGGCAGAGTAAAGTGCTCGGCGTGATATTGATCACACCGCTGATCCTGATCTGGCGTCGCTGGCCCTGGCGAGATGGCCTGCGTTTAGAGAGCGGTGCGGAAGGGCTGCTGTGCATTGGGTTGGCCGTCCTATGTGGGCAGATCATCTTCCTCGGCTGGTTTCATGAAACCTTCGCACCGATTGCCTACATCTATTGGATCTTCCTGTTCGTGGCCTGGGCTGCGGTGCGCATCGGTCGTCACGCGTTGTCACTGCTACTGGTGGTGGTCTCGGTGCAGGCGCTATTTGGTGCGACCCACGGTGTGGGCTTTTTTGCCGATGATATCGGTAGAACCAGCTTGGGCAACCTCTGGTTTTTTATGGCACTACTCGCCGGTGTGGGTTATTCCCTGGCTGCACTGATGGCCGAGTTGCGTATCTCAGCCGACGGGATGCGCCGTGAGATGCAGTTCGTCGACGACATCATCACCAGTCTGCCGGGCATTTTCTTCATGCTTGACGACGAAGGGCGACTGGCACGCTGGAATTCTCGCCTGAATGCAGTGATCGGTTATTCGGACGAGGAATTGGCCGGTAAGTCGGCGCTGAATTTTATCCGCGAGGAGGATCAAGCGTTGATCGCGGAGCGAATTGGTATCGCACTGATGGTGGGTGAGGCGCAAGCAGAGGGTTGTTTGCTCCATAAAAATGGAGGTGTAGTGCCCTATCAGTTCAGCGGCCGGCGCACTGTGCTCGAAGGCAAGGCCTATATCGTCGGTATGGGCGAGGACATCACCGGGCGCCAACAGGCTGAAATGGCGCTGCGCGAGAGTGAGCTGAAGTACCGGAATCTGTTCGAGAACATCAATGCCAATATCACCATGCTGGATACCGAAGGTGTCATCCAGATGGTCAATGAATGCAATGCCCGCATGATGGGCGGTACGCCGGCGGACTTCGTCGGCAAGTCCTTGCGCGAGCTCGACCCTGAGCATGCGGATAGCTTCATTGCGCGCTATCGCGAGATTATTCGCAGTGGAAAGGGCGATGTATTCGAGGATGCGTTTCCCTTGCTGGATGGTGTTCACTGGTTCACTTCACGCCTGGAGCCGGTCTTGGATTTATCCGGAACCCCAGTCGGTATTCAAGTTGTCGCGATCGACATCACCGAGCGCAAGCAGATGGAAGATGCGCTTCGGCAGAGTGAAGATCTCTGGAAGTTCGCGCTGGAAGGGGCGGGTGATGCGGTTTGGGAGATGAGTGGGCTGGGGAATCGGACGCAGTACTCGGCGCGTTGGCAAGAGATGCTGGGCTATGGTGCCGACGAAGTCGTGGCCGACATCGAGGATTGGTCTAGCAGGGTGCATCCGGATGATCTGCCTCGTGTCATGGCGAACAGAGCCGCATTGTTCGTGGAGAAGATGGATTCGTTCTCGAACGAAGTGCGCATGCGTTGCAAGGACGGTAGCTGGAAGTGGATCCTTTCGCGTGGCATGGTGGTCAGTCGCGATACCCGTGGGTGCCCACAGCGCGTTGTGGGCACCTGTACCGATATCACGCCACTCAAGGAGCAACAGCGCCAGCTTGAACACATTGCCCACTTTGATGCACTGACCGGCCTGCCGAATCGCGTGCTGCTGGCTAACCGCCTTCAGCTGGCGCTGGCGCAGAGCCAGCGGCGCGGGCAATCACTGGCTGTCGCCTATCTCGACCTTGATGGCTTCAAGGCGGTGAACGACCGCCACGGTCACAATCTTGGCGATGATCTGCTCGTTGCGGTCGCACAGCGCATGAAGTTGGCGCTGCGTGAGGGCGATACGCTGGCGCGCATCGGTGGGGATGAGTTCATCGCCGTACTGGTCGACCTCGATCAGCCGCAGGATTGCGAGCCGGTGCTTGAACGATTATTGCTGGCAGCAGCTTCTTCGCTGACCTTGGATAAACATCTATTGCAAGTATCAGCGAGTATCGGCGTCACTCTCTATCCCGGTGATGGGGCAGACGCGGAGCAGCTGATTCGTCATGCCGACCAGGCCATGTATCAGGCCAAGCAGTCCGGGAAGAACCGCTATCACATGTTCGACGTCGAACGCGACTTGGCTGTGCAAATCCAGCATGAGAGCATCGCCAACATCCGGCGCGGCCTTGAACGCGACGAGTTTCTGCTGCTCTATCAGCCCAAGGTGAACATGCGGACCGGAACCCTGATCGGTGTCGAGGCGCTTTGCCGCTGGCAGCATCCGCAGCATGGGCTGATGCTGCCAGCATCCTTCCTGCCGGTGATTGAGGAGCAGGTGGCCAGCATTGAATTCGGCGAGTGGGTGATCGAACAGGCGCTGCGGCAGATGGAAGCCTGGCACGCTATTGGGTTTGTGCTACCTGTCAGTGTGAATATTGCCGCCTATCATCTGCAACAGGCCAACTTCGCCGAGCGGCTTTCCGAGCTGCTTGCGGCCCACCCCACGATCGAACCTTCGCTGCTGGAGTTAGAAATACTGGAAACCGGCGCGCTTGATGATGTCATGAAAGTCTCTTTGACCATGCGTGACTGCCAGGCTTTCGGCATGAGCTTCGCGCTCGACGACTTTGGCACGGGTTATTCATCACTGGTTTATCTCAAGCGGCTGCCGGTTACGGTGCTGAAGATCGATCAGAGTTTCGTCTGCGGCATGCTTGAAGATCCAGATGATCTTGCCATCGTCGAAGGTGTTGTTGGACTTGCCCATGCGTTCCGCTGCAAGGTGATCGCCGAAGGTGTCGAGACGGTGGCGCACGGTGAACTCCTTCTGCAAATCGGCTGTGAACTGGGACAGGGCTACGGTATTGCGGTGCCTATGCCGGCATCGCATATTTTCGAATGGGCGGCCAACTGGCGCCCGGATGACCGCTGGGCGACATGGCGCTAAGGATTGGTGAGCCGCAACCCCCTTGGTCTTGTCTTTACCGTGGTGCGCCATCGCCATCACCATCACCATCACCAATGGCTGCGTGACATCGATCAGATGTTGTTGAGGGATGACCACGTTCAGGCCCACGATGCCACCGAGCCGTACCGACTCGGTGCAAGTCTGGATGGACAGGCGCGAACGCTATGGCACCCGTAGCGGCTTCTGCTGCGCCGGATAATGCAAGGTACGGTGGATTGAAGCGACAGTCCCATCGCGCATTCCACCATACATTAGTTGCCATGGGGGCTCCAGGCATTGATAATTCCTCGCAACTGGCGCTTATTGTGTGACGTCTCGCTGCGGATATTCACTTTGTCATTTCTATTAACCTTTCGAACCTGCATAGCCGGCAACGTGCTGCTGGCAGTGCTCTATGCGGGTATTGCCAAGGTGGCGCTGGTGCTGTTTGCCACGAATGGCATCGTTTCGCTGATTTGGCCACCGAGTGGCCTGGCGCTTGCGGCGTTGTTGCTCGGCGGACGGCAATACTGGCCGGGCGTTCTGGTCGGCGCGTTCGCAGCCCACCTGTGGACTGGCAGTCCGCTACCTGTGGCTTTGCTGGTTGGCGTCGGTAACCTGCTGGGAGCGCTGCTGAGCTACGGGTGGCTGACCGCACAGCCGGGCTTTTCGATCGACTTCGACCGGCTGCGCCATTTTCGTCAATTGCTTGTCGCCGCTATGCTCGGTGCGACGGTGGCTGCCTGGGTTGGCAACACAGTACTGCTGGCTGCGGGCATTCTGACGGCTGACAAGTACGGAATCAACATGCTGCAATGGTGGCAGGGCGACGTGTTCGGCGCATTGATGGGGGTGCCGGTCGTTCTTGTCTGGCGCCGGCCACCCTGGCGCGACTGGTTCCTTTCGGGTGGATGGCGCGTGGCCGAGCTGGTGACCTTTATGTCACTGATGCTGCTTGTCGGTCAGATTGTGTATGTTGGCTGGTGGAACGAAATCTTCGGACCCATCGCCCAGTCATATTGGTCGCTGCTCTTTGTTGTCTGGGCGGCGGTGCGTTTCGGGCGCCACGGTGTATTGCTGACGTTGGGACTGACAGGGGTGCAGGGATTGATCGGTGTTTCGCTGGGTACGGGTTATTTCGCCGGTGATCTTGCGCTGACGGGACTCGAGAATCTCTGGTTTTCCTTCACACTGGCCGCACTCACGGGCATCGCGCTGGGTCTGCTGATCAGCGAACGGGACCAGGTTGAAAAGGCACTGCGTGAGGAAGCCGAGCTTTCCGACGGAATCATTCAGAGTCTCCCGGGTCTGTTCTACATGCTCGACGAACGTGGTTGCCTGATCCGCACGAACCAGCGCCTGGTGGAGTTGACCGGATTTTCCAGTGAGCAGGTGGTCGGCTTGTCAGCGCTTGAGACTGTAGCCCCCGAGGATCGCGCCGCGGCGGCTGAAGGGATCCGGCAGTCATTTACCAATGGTGGAGCGCAGGTTGAGGCGCGCATTTTGCGTCGTGACGGCACGACAGCGCCTTACTCTTTCTATGGTCGTCGCTGTGTCCTGGGGGGCGAAACGCGCCTCGTTGGGGTTGCCTATGACATGACCGAGCGCAAGCACATGGAAGATGTCCTGCGCGCCAATGAGCAGCTCCTCAAGTTCGCACTTGAGGGTGCCGGTGATGCTGTCTGGGACTGGGATGTGCGTGGTCGCCGGATCACCCACAATTCACGCTGGAGTATTCTTCTCGGCTACGACGTTGATGCGAGCGATGACGTGACTGGCGAGTGGGGAGACATTACGCATCCTGAAGATTTGCCGATTGCCCGTGCCAACCATCATGCGCTGCTCGATGGCAAGACCGAGTCGACCTCGATCGAGGTGCGCATGCGCTGCAAGGATGGCAGCTGGAAGTGGTTCCTGTCGCGCGGCATGGTCGTGAGCCGTGACGAAACCGGCAAGCCGCTGCGAATCGTTGGCACGAATGCCGACATCTCACTGTTCAAGGAGCACCAGCGGCAGCTTGAACGCGTCGCTCATTATGATTCGCTGACCGGAATGCCGAACCGGATGTTGCTCGGTGTGCGCCTGCAGCAGGCAATGCTGGAAAGCCAGCGGCGCGGTACCTCGGTGGCGGTTGCTTATCTCGATCTCGACGGCTTCAAGGCGGTGAATGACCGGAACGGTCACGATATCGGCGATATGTTGTTGACCGTGGTCGCCCAGCGCATCAAGTCGGCCTTGCGCGAGTGCGATACCTTGGCACGTATTGGCGGGGATGAGTTTGTTGCCGTCATGGCCGACCTCGAAGAGCCTGATGCCTGCGAGATACTGCTGGAGCGGTTGCTCGCGGCGGCGGCGATGCCGGCAACGATTGCTGGTGTTGACCTGCAGGTATCGGCGAGTATTGGCGTTACCCTTTACCCGCGTGATGGTTCCGAGGCCGACCAGCTGATGCGTCATGCCGATCAGGCCATGTATCAGGCGAAGCAAACCGGCAGGAATCGTTATCACATCTTTGATATCGAGCAGGATACGGCGGTACGGGTCAAGCGAGAATCTGTCGAGCATATCCGCCGGGCGCTCGAGGAGCAAGAGTTTGTTCTTTATTATCAGCCCAAGGTGGAGATGCGCAGCGGTGCTCTGGTG
>CAZAOQ010000131.1:0-8676 GCA_964486795.1 uncultured Rhodocyclaceae bacterium | reverse complement strand
TGCTGCGCCCGATCTACAGCAAGACCGCCGCCTACGGCCACTTCGGCCGCGACGAACCGGAGTTCACCTGGGAAGCCACCGACAAGGCGGCAGCACTGAAGGCCGACGCGGGGCTGTAAGCAATCACTGAATGGTATACCGGCCATTCCGTGCGAAATGGCCGGTAAAAGCCCGTCAGACTCATCTCGACAACGTGCCGGATTCTTTAATACGATGCCCGGGCTGCGCCACCTTTTCGTCTGATGCCATCGCGAAGTCCAGCGAATCCAGCCTTCAGGTAGCGCGAGCGCGGCGGCACAAACAACATGAACGCCATCAGCTTGATGAGCATGCGCGGAAAGTCCGCCAGTTTCCAGCCCAGCGATACATGCGGCAGCCAGTAGAGTAGCCATCGGTTGCGCGTGATGAAATAGATGCGCATGGGGCTATGAATCACCAGTTGTCGTCTGGAAAACGGGATTCGTATCGCACGATCACCCAATGCATGTCGCATTCGTGCTTTCACAGCACCATGACAACGCAGGCCGAAGCTGGCCGCGCGATAGCACCATTCGACATCGACATTGTCGATGAACAGACTTTCATCGAATGGCCCGACGATTTCGAAAGCCTCTCGACGCAGCAACGTTCCCGATGTAATCAGGAAATCGCAGCGGCAGCTAGCACCTGGCAAATCCGCATCCGCATGGCGGATCACCTGTGGCCGGCATCCGGAGAACCTGACGAACCCTGAGGGTTCACCATCGACAGCCGATTGATGAATGGGGCCGATCGCGGCCACTGCGTGACCAGCCGAAAGTAGCGCCTGTTCCTCTTGCAGCAACTGATCGATCATGCCTTCCAGCGGGAGACTATCCTGGTCGAAAAGAAGTGCATGAGAGCAGCCCTTTGCGAAGATCTGTGCGATGGCGAGGTTGTGTCCTGCAGCGACGCCCACATTCTCACCGGGTTCGATCAGCACGATCCGGTCGCGTAATCCTGAGGAAATGACCGCAGCAGCGCCGCCGTTATCCACCACGACGATCTCGCCATGCCGTGGCGCGAGCGCTTCCAGAAGCAGGTTCAAAGCCTGCGCCTCAGGACGGTAAGCGACAATGGACACGCCGATCCTTGAGGAACTCATATCACCTCCCGCAAAGGAAGAAAAACATTCCGTTGCGTTTAACGTATTCCGGCATTGCATGAACGGGTAGATGAAGCGATTCGAAGCAGTCTCATGTTTGAATGCAGAGGCTGCGGATGCTGTCGTGCCACTCCACCGCACAGGTCTTGAGCAGCCGGTTCGTTCTCACATATTCACGTGCATTGGCAGCTAGTTTCTGCCTGAATGGCACGTCATCAATCAAACGTGACACCCCATCGAACCAGGCGTCGGGTTCGTTATCAACGAGGATCCCGTTTTGTTCATGAATGACGCTGGCGGGATACGGCCCGACATTGGAAAAAATGGCAGGGATTCCATGAACGCCGTAGTCAAGAAACTTGATATCGGACTTGTAGCGATTGAAATGCCGGTCGGTCAGCGGTGCAAGGCCAATATCCCACCGTGCCGCGCGTCTGAACCAACGGGGAAACTGCTCATAGTGGACAGCATCGCCAGTATCGAGAACACGAACGTGGTCGCCGAATAAGGCCTGGAGTTTTTGGCTGTCCTGGCTGACGCCGATGATTTCAAGGCGAACCCTCTCGTCAAACTGTCTCAATATCTTGCGCAAGGGTTCAACCACCATGGCCAGATCCACCGCATGCGTCAGCGTCCCCATGTAGCCGAGGACGATAGGCGAGCCCTTTGATCCGGTATCTGCCCGAACATTGCGATTGGCATCGCGATCGACATCACGATCGACATCTTGATCGGAACTGTCGAGAAACAACCGTTCATCCAGTGCATTCGGAATGACCCGGATATTAGGATTCAAATCCTGCAGGCGGTTCTTCAGTGCGGGTGTGGAAACGATGACTCCGTTCGCTTCGCGAATGAAATGATAGGTCGCTCGTAGTATTTCTTCCGGTATGGGGCTTCCCTCCTCGTCGAGGCCGACATCCAGCAGATTGTCGTCAAGGGTGTAGATCAGCGTGCTCCCTCTTTCCTTGATCATCCGCACCAGTTGCTGCGCCTCCGCTTCGGTGAGGCCCGGCTTCCACCAACGCTCGACGATGACGACATCCGCCTTTTCATCGCTCAGTTGCGTCGTAGCGATCAAACGAATCTTGTCTTGCAAGGATGGATGGCCGAGGGGGCGCAACAAGCGGATATGGGAGCAGCCATGAGGACTGCCGTTCTGGTCATGCTCGAACAGGACGTTGATGATCATGAAGTGGCCTGTGAAGGAAACAGGCAGCGCAGGATCGCACTTGCCGCTTTCTCGGGATAGTACTGGGCGACGCTGTTCAGGGCTTCGATCTGAAGCGCTCGCCGCTTTTCGAAATTCTCGATCAAACTCGATGCGGCAGAGACGACTTCCTCCAGATTTTCCGTATCGACAATCAGCGCGTTTGAATCGTGCAGGGCAAAGCTTGCGGCGCCACCGGCGCGGGGAACGATGGGAACCGCACCGCAGGCCATTGCTTCCATCGCCGTTAGACCCATTGCCTGGAAATGCGACACGTCGATGAAGATGTCGGTCGTCCCCAGGAGATTAGCCATTTGCCCCGGCCTTAATTGCCCATGATTGACCAGTTTCAGGTCTTCCGCTCCGGGGGGCAGAAGCAGAGGAGCGCCTTCTTCCTCTGCTCCGAAGATTTCGATATTGATGCGTTCACCGAACCGCTGCTGCAGCAGGGCGAGTGCCATGATGGTGCCTTCGGGGTTGCGACGGGGAGTACTGGGCCGCACCATCGCAACCACCTTGGCCGGATGACGGTTGTCGACCGTCGTGAGCATTCTCGGCCGGAACAAGTCGCTGTCATAACTTGGCCCGATGATCTCAGCACTTTGTCCGGTGTGCTGCAGCACCACATCCTTGTTCCACTGAGTTTTGGTGAGCAGTCGCATTCCAGGAATCAGAGAATAGGAGCGCAGGGCTATCTCATAATTGTGGGTGCCCGATTCGAAGAAGTACGGTTCGAAGTCCTGCACATAGTAGCCAAGCACCACCTTGCCGGGAATTGCGGCGAGCGGTGCGATCCATTCGACGGTATGGTAAGCCGTCGCCACCACGGCATCGAAACCCTGACCCAGCGCAGGGATTTCATCGGAAGAGCCGACATAGATCACAGGCACATCGAGGCCAGGGTAACTCTGCTCGAAGGCTTTCCGGTGCGCAGACAAGTTGGCGAGCGTCACGATCACGCCCATGCGCATCATTGCCCGGGCTTCGGTGATGACGACATTTCCGCCACCCCCCGCATGCATGATGGGCAGAACGAACAGTACGCGACGCCCCTCCCAACGAGAACGCGCTTCAGTCAGGGTGTTTTCACGCGCCAGCATTACTCGGGCATGTGCGCGAAGCGATAGTAACTGACGATCCCAGCGACATTGATCCACACTTTCGCAGATGATCTGGCCACCATGTTTGGCATCCAGTTGCCGGCCTGCCAGCTCCGCCAGGGTTTTTCTTTTTTCGTTACTGTAGCTCTTGGATTGCGCATGAAATACATACGCATTGTCGGCAAGGGCAAGATCCCAGCCCGCTTTTCTTGCGCGCAGGCAATAGTCGTTCTCTTCTCCATAGCCACGACCAAATGCTTCTTCGTCAAAGAGGCCGACCTGGTCGATCACCGCACGGCGAATCATCAGGCAGAAGCCGTTCAGAATTCCCATGTGCGGGTAGCCCAGGGACGAATACTTGGCGACGAGCCCGCCCATTTCCGTGGTCGTCATTCCCTCGGGCAGCGGATTGCTTGCCCAGTCGCCGTCCTCCTCAAGCTCTGGAATAGATTGCCACGAGGCCGTATTGCTCAAGGGACCGACTAGTCCGATGCCCGGTTCGGACTCCGCACAGGCCACGAGTTTTTCGATCCAGCCCGGCGTGACGATGGTGTCGCTATTGAGCAGTACCACATAACCGCCGGCCGAAGCTCTGAGGCCCTGGTTGGCTGCAAACGTATAGCCACGGGCCGCATCATTGCGGATGAGTGTCGCACCCTGTGTGGATGAAAAGCCGAGCAGGTAATCACGGGTATCGTCGCGGCTGCCATCATCGACAATGATGATTTTGCAATGCGCGGAGTATCTGACCACAGAGGAAAGACAGCGCTTCACGTCCTCCAGTGCGTTATGGACGCACACAACGACATCCACCTGACAAGGGAGTCGATAAGACTTCCAGAAGCGATAGTCCACCTCGGTCACATCAGGCATATCCATTCCGGCGGTCGTCGTGATGGCGTGTCGTCGTGGTCCGATTGGCAATGCACTCGGATAGTTTTTTTGATCCGACAGACGTGCGTAATCCTTGATCCTGCTTGAAAATCCCTTCATCCCGCCGAGAGACAAAATCTCCCAGGAGCGTGCGAAGAGCTGCGGCACACCGGAATAAATGCCGCCGCGCCGATCGACATACCGCTGTGCCAGGCCGAAGACGTGCCTCGCCTGCTGCACTCGGCGGCGTGTCTGGCGGAGCGGTTGCGTCACCTTGAAAGAGTTGCTGTTCAGAAGGTGATTCATTTCTGTGGTGCGCTGTTCAAGATTCGATTCAAGCGAGCGAACCTTTTGCTGGGTGATGGCATTGGTCTGAAGCAGTTCGGCGATCTGCGTATTGCGCTCGGCCAAGGCCTTGTTCAGCAGATTAGACTGCGCCTCTGCCTGCGCATCGCGTTCGGCTAATGTCTGAGTCAGTGCCTCAGCTTGCGCATCGCGCTCGGTTAATACGCGAGTCAGCGCATCAGTCTGAGCATCAGCCCGTGCATCATGCTCAGCCAACATTCGGGTCAGTGCGACGACCCGTTCGCCATGTTCTGCAATGACTCGATCCAAATGGCGGATGTGCCCACCACGTTCATGGTTCTGGCGAATGGCTTCGATGAGCGACATGCTTTTTTCGTCGGGCATATCGCGCGTCCATTTGTGAAATACAGCCAGGGTCGCGCTTCTTGCCGCGTCGCTGAGTGCATGCACACCTGAGCCGGCAAGTGGGTTGATTCGGTACGCCGCGCTGAGTCCCTCGACAAACAGAAACGACGTGTGTTGAGACAACTGCATCCAGAAGTCCCAGTCTTCATAAAGATCGAAGGACTCATCGAAACGAGCGCCCGATGTAAGCAGCGTCTTGGCGAACAGGGCCGAATGAATCGGAATGTAATTCCCGGCCAGGAGCCGCACTTCATCGAAGGGATAGGTAAAGGTACTGGGTAGTGGCTCGCGTTTCTCGTCAAAACACTGCACCCCCGTGTAGACCAGCCTGAACTCAGGGTGTTGGCAGATAGCATCCACCAGTTTTGTGACATGATCGGGCTCAAACCAGTCGTCGTCATCGAGAAACATCAGATACTCGCCGCGTGCGGTATCGAGACCAATGTTCGCTGCACGAGTGCGTGACAATGCCTCGCCATGATTGACGAAACGCAGCGGCAGACGGCCCCGGCAGGCGGGCATGGATTGATGGTCCGGCCCCTTCGCATTGACCAGCACGACTTCGATGTTCGGGTAAGTCTGCATCACCAGCGAATCGAGCGCCTCATCGAGGGTCGGTCGATCCATGCTGCGGATGATCACGCTGACCAGCGGCAGATCGTCGCCGCTTACGGCGAAGCCCTGCGCCCGCCGCTGTGTCAGCGGTCCTTCCAGCAAGCGCGGCAAGCCCTTGGCCAGTTCGGCAGCCGGAACCAGGTTGAAGGCCTCGGCACTGGCGACATGAGCGCCCAGATGCATAGCCCGGAAGCGGTTGATGCCGGCGATCCGCTCGGCATAAGGCTGCTCGTTGAGCTGAGACGGAAAGCATTGCATCGCCTGCAGCTTCAGCGCCTCGACGGCACTGATGTCATGAATCAGGGTTGGACCGGGCAGCGGATCGGTGACTTCATAGAACGCAATCATGCGTTCGCCGCCCAATCGGCGCATGGCCTCGGCACCGGCAAAGGCCAGCGCCTGATGATCGGGATGCCAATCGGTTGGTGAAGGCAGAAACACTAACTCAGCCGCGCAGTTCCGGATCGCATCGCTCAGGCGTTCGATCAATGTCTCGCCATAAGCAACACCGCGGTCGGGCAGGCCCCAGAAATGCGGCGCATCAAGGCCGAGGATCTGTGCCGCGGCACACGACTCCGCAGCGCGTGTGGCGACCCGGTGATTGGCAGCATGGTCAGCATCATCGCCACCCGGTGCGCCACCGAGTGCGCCACCCAGTGCGCCATCCGTCACCACCATGACGACGATCTCGGTACCCGCCTGCCGCAACAGGGCCAGGCTGCCGCCACAACCGAAGACTTCGTCATCGGGGTGGGGCGCAATGACCAGAGCAGCCCGGACCGGTGGGAAGTCTTTTGTCATGCGGAAAAATAGCTGTTCTTCGTTTGCAATGGCCATGTTTTGCCTTGTACCTTGTACCTTTTACCTGGGTATTACTGCGCCACAATCGCCGGGGCAGCCTTCAACAACGTTTGTGCTGCGAGTGCTGCGAGTGCCGCATCCGGGCAGACACAGACATTTCCGCCCTCAGCGAAAATCGGTATCGCCGCCGGTCAGCCACCACTTTCCTTTTTGTTTGTCGATGGAGGGGCCGGGCGTCCATTGGTTGCCAGGTACGCAGATCTTCAGGTCAATCACCTCAGCATCTGCCGTCAGGGCCAGTCGGGGCAGGATATTGTCGGAGACCCAGGCGAACAGCCCACTGCAGTTCAACCCGGCGGCAATGCGGCGGGCGTGATGAATCAACACGGGCATCGCCTGCACCGCGCCGATCACATCAAGCAGCTCGCAGCGGCGTTCGCCGCTGGCGGGGTCATTGATTTCGCGCAACACCAGCAGACCCAGTGGCGCGCCGCCGAAGCGGCGCTGGACGATGTAGATCTGGTAAGTATTGTCCGGATGGGCGAAGTAGCGATGACGGAGGTAAGGCGCATTACGCACGCCGACGATGGCCTCAGGAAGGCTGGTTTGCATCGCCGTCCAGCAGGCATTCATCTTCGCATCGGCATCGCGGTCGGCGGGGTTCAGCTTGCGAACTGCCAGGCGCATCGCCGGGCGGGCAGCCAGCGGCTGCCAGTTGATTTCCACCATGCGGCCAACCAGCGCATACAGGCCGAGATGCTCGGGCAGCCGATACGCACGCTCGTTGGGAAAACCGAAGCCCAGCAGATGGCGCGTGCCATAACCGATATCGTGTTCGAGACAGGTGGCCGCCGAGAGGAACACTGGCCCTTGGCGTGACAGCGAGCCCCGGCCGGTTTTCGCCACCATCACATCGACGCACTGCAGTGCACGGGTTGGCCGGCCAAAACAAACAATCTCACGCGTTACGCCACCGTAGTGGGCTACGAGCGTGGATGCCGTTCCGGCTGCGCCCGGGCCGTGTGGCCTTTGCCAGACGCCGATCCCCAGGCCGCGCCCGTCGCCGTATTTCCATTGCCAGTGCGCCGCGCTCATCTCGTGGCCGAATACCGTACCGAACAGCGTGCGCATTTCGGCTTGTTGCGCATCACCCAAGCGGCCGGGCAGCCAGCGTGGACGACTTGCGCGCCTGAAGCGCAGCAAGAAGTAGCCGTAGCGACCATCGGCATAGCGAGTTTTGTAAGCCGCGTTGGATGCGTCGAGAGCATCCAACTGCGCAGTGTTGACTCCCAGCTCATCACGGAGTGTGGCAGCGTGACGACGGGTACCGGCGAGCAGCCAGTCAACGGTCGGCGCGGCTTGGCGGGAAAGATCGAGGCGGGTCACGGTCTCGAAGCCGAAGCGTTCTGCAAGCCGCAAAAAGTGTTCAAGAAAGTGAAAGTTCCCCGGCGCTTCATCGTCGCGGCGCAACAGAAACTCGTCCATCACGACGATCTCTCCCGTCGCATCGAGCAGATGACTGGCGCGCGCAAAAAGATCGATGTCGTCGATGTACTGGCCACTTTCCTGGAACAGAATTGCCCGCCACTGCCCGGCATCCTGGTCGAAATCCTCGAAGCGAAACGGCAGGGCAGGCAGGCCAACGCCGTGACGGCTCTGCGCGAAGGCAATCTGAGTCGTATCCGGAGTGATGCCGATCGCGTCATAACCGGTGTCGATCAGACGCCGCAGTGTCGTACCCAACCCCAAGCCGACATCGAGTAGTTTGCAGGGTGGCGGCAGATGTTGCCAGAGTAGATCGGAAGCATTCTGCTGGGCGGCTGACGCCGACATTCCCGCGTTCGCGAAAAGACCATAGTGCAGATAGTCGGCCTGCCCATCTTCCAGTTCGAGCAGACGCGCATAGACGTTCAGCGGGAACGCAAAATCCGCTGGAGAAATCACGGTAGGCCTCGTCTGCACAGTCACGATCAGTTTGCCTCCCAGCGATGCGGCAGGGTGAACAGCCCGAGTTCAAGTCCATCCTGCGTGACTTGCAGGCGGGCGACCCGCAGCGCTTGTTCATAGACGTGAATGCCGCGTTCGCACATTAGATAGATATCGACGGTGTATTCACCCTTGAGCAGGGGCAGGGCAGGCAGGATCAGCGTTGTTGCGCCGCGCCCATTGGCGTGCCGGTGCAGCGTCACCCCGTCGTTGTGCGAGCCGGCACTGGTCACCGTCATGCCATTGCTATGCACCAG
>CAZAOQ010000130.1:5029-8708 GCA_964486795.1 uncultured Rhodocyclaceae bacterium | reverse complement strand
GGTGGATAACCAGATCGATACGACCACGGGTACGGTCAAGCTCAAGGCGCAGTACGCTAATGCTGACAACATGCTGTTCCCAAACCAGTTCGTCAATGCGCGCTTGCGTGTGGACACGCGCAAGGATGCGACGCTGCTGCCGGTGGCGGCAATCCAGCGTGGTACGCAGGGAAGCTTCGTGTACGTGGTTGGGCAGGATCACACGGTCAGCGTGCGGCCGGTTGTACTCGGCACCCAGTCGGGCGAGGTGGTCGCCGTCGATAAGGGTGTGGCGGCGGACGAACAAGTCGTTATCGATGGCGCCGATAAGCTGCGTCAGGGGGCGAAGGTCGAGATTCCTGCGGCGGACGCGGGCGGCGCAAAAGGAGTAAATGGCACGAACGGGACGAACGGCGCACCTCAAGGCGCGGGCAGAACGAAGGAAGGCAAGGGCGGAGGACGCCGCGAAGGCACGGCTGCGGCCCAGCCATGAATCCGTCGCGCCTGTTCATCCTGCGGCCGGTGGCGACCTCGCTGCTGATGGTCGCGATCCTGCTGGCCGGCCTGGTTGCTTATCACCTCCTGCCGGTGTCGGCGTTGCCGCAGGTCGATTACCCGACGATGCAGGTCACGACGCTCTATCCGGGGGCCAGTCCGGATGTAACGACCTCGCTGATCACCGCACCACTTGAACGCCAGTTCGGCCAGATGCCCGGCCTCACTCGTATGTCATCAAGCAGCTCGGCGGGCGCTTCAGTCATCACCCTGCAGTTCAGTCTCTCACTGTCGCTTGATGTGGCCGAGCAGCAGGTGCAGGCCGCGATCAATGCGGCCGGCTCCTTCCTGCCGACCGACCTGCCCATGCCGCCGATCTACAGCAAGGTCAATCCGGCAGATGCGCCCATCGTTACGCTGGCAGTCACTTCAAATACGCTGCCGTTGGTTCAGGTCGAGGATCTCGTCGACACGCGCCTTGCACAGAAGCTTTCGCAATTGCCGGGTGTCGGCCTTGTCAGCCTGGGCGGAGGTCAGCGGCCAGCAGTGCGGGTGCAGGTCAATCCGCGCCAGCTCGCTGCGCACGGCCTCAATCTCGATGATGTGCGCACGGCCATCGGTAATGCCAACGTGAATATGGCCAAGGGCAGCTTCGATGGGCCGACGCGTGCGGCGACGATTGACGCCAATGACCAACTGCGCTCGGCGGCGGAATATCGCAAGCTGGTACTGGTCTGGCGGCAGGGCGCACCAATCTTTCTCGACGACGTCGCCGACATCATCGACGGTGCCGAGAATGTACGGCTCGGGGCGTGGATGGGTGTCGCTGCCGATGCCGATGCCAATGCCAATGGTAAGGATGCTGCGGCCCGGCAGACGCCGGCGATTATCCTCAACATCCAGCGCCAGCCCGGTGCCAATGTCATCGAGACGGTTGACCGTATCAAGCAATTGCTGCCGAAGTTGCAGGCGACCTTGCCCGGTGCCGTCGAAGTCGCCCTGCTGACTGACCGAACCACCACCATCCGCGCTTCGGTGCGTGACGTGCAGTTCGAGTTGCTGCTGGCCATAGCACTGGTGGTCATGGTGATCTTCATCTTCCTGCGCGATGTGCCGGCGACATTGATCCCCAGCATCGCCGTGCCGCTGTCGCTGGTCGGCACTTTTGGCGTGATGTATCTGGCCGGGTTTTCGATCAACAACCTGACGCTGATGGCGCTGACCATTGCTACGGGCTTTGTCGTCGACGATGCCATCGTGATGATTGAGAACATTGCCCGCTATGTTGAGGAAGGCGAGACACCGTTTGAGGCCGCGTTGAAAGGCTCGCGCCAGATTGCCTTCACCATCATCTCGCTGACAATTTCGCTGATCGCCGTGCTGATTCCCCTGCTGTTCATGGGCGATGTGGTTGGTCGCCTGTTCCGCGAGTTCGCGGTGACGCTGGCCGTGGCCATTCTGATTTCTGCGGTCGTCTCGCTGACGCTGACGCCGATGATGTGTGCGCGGCTGCTGCGCCACACACCCGCAGATAAACAGGGGCGCTTCTATCGCGCCAGTGGCGCTTTCTTTGACAAGGTGATCGCGCGTTACGGCGTAATGCTCGACTGGGTGCTCGATCGTCAGATGGCGACGCTGCTGGTCGCCGGGGCGACGCTTGCCTTGACCGTGCTGCTCTACCTTTTCATTCCCAAAGGCTTTTTCCCGGTGCAGGACACCGGAGTCATTCAGGGCATCACTGAGGCATCGCAGTCGATTTCCTATGCGGCAATGGCGCAGCGTCAGCAAGCGGTGGCGGACGTCGTACTCGCCGATCCCGCTGTGGTTAGCCTGTCGTCCTTCATCGGCGTCGATGGCTTCAACACCACGCTCAACAGTGGCCGCATGCTGATCAACCTGAAGCCGAAGGCCGAGCGGGATGGCGATGCGACGGCCGTTATTCGGCGCCTGCAGGACAGGCTCAATACCGTACCGGGCATCACCATGTACATGCAGCCGGTGCAGGATCTGACCATTGAGGACCGTGTCAGCCGCACCCAGTATCAATTAGGGCTGCAGAGCGCGAACCCGCAGGAACTGGCGCAATGGGTGCCCAAGCTGGTCGATGCCCTGCGTGAATTGCCGGCACTCGCCGATGTCGCCAGCGACGTGCAGGATCGCGGCCTGCAAGCCTATGTCGAGATCAATCGCGATAGCGCCG
Organism: uncultured Rhodocyclaceae bacterium; assembly: GCA_964486795.1. Classification (GTDB taxonomy): domain Bacteria; phylum Pseudomonadota; class Gammaproteobacteria; order Burkholderiales; family Rhodocyclaceae; genus Sterolibacterium. The sequence goes on along the minus strand of CAZAOQ010000130.1, from coordinate 6,034 downwards.
GGCGTCTGGGTATCACGCCATTGATGATCGACAACGCGCTCTACAATGCCTTCGGTCAGCGATTGGTATCGACGATTTTCACGCAGTCGAATCTCTATCGTGTAGTCCTCGAAGTGAAGCCCGAGTTTGGCGTGGGTATCGAGGCATTGAGGAGCCTCTACATCGTCGCGCCAGGCGGCAAACAGGTACCGCTGGCGGCCGTCGCGCGCATTGTTGAGAAGCCGGCGCAACTGGTCGTCAATCACAGCGGCCAGTTTCCGGCGGCGACGATTTCCTTCAATCTCGCCCACGGCGCGGCGCTTGGCGATGCGGTCGAGGCGATTCACGCCACTGAGGAAAAGCTCGGTATGCCCGCCGGCATCGAGACCAGCTTCCAGGGGGCGGCACAGGCTTTCCAGGCATCGCTGAACCACACGCTGCTGCTGATTCTTGCCGCCATTGTCGCCATGTACATCGTCCTTGGCGTGCTCTATGAGAGCTACATCCATCCGGTGACCATCCTGTCGACGCTGCCCTCGGCCGGTGTTGGTGCGCTGCTCGCGCTGCTGCTCGCGAGACACGATCTCGGCATCATCGGCATCATCGGCATTATTCTCCTGATCGGTATCGTCAAGAAAAACGCCATCATGATGATCGACTTCGCCCTGGATGCCGAGCGCATACAGGGCAAGCCACCGCGCGAGGCCATCCGCGAAGCCTGTCTGCTGCGCTTCCGGCCGATCCTGATGACCACGCTGGCAGCCTTGCTCGGTGCGCTGCCGCTGATGCTGGGCAATGGCGTCGGCTCTGAGCTGCGTCATCCACTCGGCATCACCATGGTCGGCGGCCTGCTCGTTAGTCAGGTACTCACCCTGTTCACGACACCGGTGATCTATCTGGCTTTCGACCGGCTGGCACGCCGCGGGCGCGGTGATGCGGTGATTCCGGCGGGTGAGCCGCGGATGCCATGAATCTCTCCGCGCCCTTCATTGCCCGGCCGGTCGCCACGACGCTGCTGACGCTGGC
>CAZAOQ010000130.1:0-4929 GCA_964486795.1 uncultured Rhodocyclaceae bacterium | reverse complement strand
CTGACCTCGGCAACGATGACGCGGGGCCAGATGTACGATTCGGCGTCGACCATCCTCGCCCAGAAGATTGCCCAGATCGGGGGCGTTGGCCAGGTCTTTGTCGGCGGTAGTTCTCTGCCGGCGGTGCGTGTCGAGCTGATACCCGGTGCGCTCAATCATTATGGGATCGGCGTCGAAGAGGTGCGCACCGCGATCGGCGCCACCAACGCCAACCGGCCCAAGGGCATGGTTGAAGGCGGTGAGCATGGTGAGCTGCAATGGCAGATCCGTGCCAATGACCAGGCAATGACGGCTGCCGAGTATCTGCCGGTAATCATTTCGTATCACAACGGGGCGGCTGTGCGCCTGCGCGATGTGGCACGCGTCGATGACTCCGTACAGGATTTGCGCAACGCGGGCCTCGCCGATGGCAAGCCAGCGGTGATGCTGATCATCAGCCGCCAACCGGGTGCCAACATCATCGCCACGGTCGACCGGATCAAGGCGCTGCTGCCGCATCTGACGGCTTCGATCCCGGCGACGATAGACGTTCACATGATCATGGAGCGCACGCCGACGATTCGGGGCTCGCTGCGCGAGGTCGAGCGCACGCTGGTGCTGTCGACGGCGCTGGTGGTTCTTGTCGTCCTGCTTTTCCTGCGTAATGGCCGTGCCGCATTGATTCCGGGTGTCGTCGTACCGGTGTCGCTGATCGGCACCTTCGCCGTCATGTATCTATGCGGCTTCAGTCTCAACAACCTGTCGCTGATGGCGTTGACCATCGCCACCGGCTTCGTCGTCGATGATGCCGTGGTCGTGCTCGAAAACGTCTCGCGTCACATCGAGGCCGGCATGACGCCGCACGAGGCGGCATTGCTTGGCGCACGCGAGGTCGGCTTCACGGTACTGTCGATGAGTATCTCGCTGATCGCAGTGTTCATTCCTATTTTGCTGATGGGCGGCATCATCGGTCGGCTGTTCCGCGAGTTCGCGGTGACGCTATCGGCGGCGATTCTCGTTTCACTGCTGGTCTCGTTGACGGTCACGCCGACCATGTGTGCGCGGCTATTGCGGGCGCGCGGTGATACGCCCGCCACCGGGCAAGGCGTGCACTTCGGCCGCATCATCGCCTTTTATGCGCGCAGCCTCGACTGGGCACTGGCCCACAGCCGCTTCATGATGTTGCTGCTTTTGGTGGCGATCGGCGGCAATGTCTATCTCTATAGCATCATTCCGAAAGGTTTCTTTCCGCAGCAGGATGTCGGTCGTCTGATGGGTTCGATTCAGGCGGACCAGGCAATCTCTTTCCAGGCGATGCGCGACAAGCTGACCAGCTTCGTTAACATCGTCAGTCAGGATCCAGCGGTGGCCAATGTGGTCGGTTTCACCGGCGGTGGCCAACGCAATACGGGGCGCATGTTCATCGCCCTGAAGCCACTGACGGAGCGCAACGTATCGGCCGACCAGGTCATCAGCCGGCTGCGTGGCCGGCTCGCCAATGTGGCCGGTGCGACGCTGTTTCTTCAGGCGCAGCAGGATATCCGCATGGGCGGGCGCTCCAGTAACGCCCAGTACCAATACACGCTGCAGTCCGACGATCTCGTCGAGTTGCGGCATTGGGCGCAGCGCATCCGCCAGGCGCTCAGCGAGCTGCCCGAACTCGCCGATGTCAATACCGATCAGCAGGACAAGGGCATGCAAATGACCGTGGTGGTTGATCGCGCCGCCGCTGCGCGTCTGGGTGTCACACAGAAGACCATCGATGCGACGCTCAACGATCTGTTCGGTCAGCGTCAGGTGTCGACGATCTATCATGCACTCAACCAGTATCACGTCGTCATGGAAGCTGCACCTGAGTACTGGCAGAGCCCCGAGGCCCTGAAAGACGTTTATGTCGCCGCAACCCAGGGTGACAGTATCGGGACACTCGTGCCGCTCGCCGCTTTTGCCCGCTTCGAGCCGACGGCAACGTCGCTGGCCGTCAATCACCAAGGCCAGTTTGTGGCGACCACGCTGTCGTTCAATCTGCCGCCCAATATTTCACTCTCCGACGCGACGCGTGCCATCGACGGCGCCATGGCACGCATCGGCGTGCCGAACACGGTACATGGCAGTTTCCAGGGTACGGCGAAGGCCTTCCAGGATTCGCTGGCCACACAGCCGCTGCTGATTCTCACCGCCCTGATTGCGGTGTATCTGGTGCTGGGCATCCTTTACGAAAGCCTGATTCATCCGCTGACCATCCTGTCGACGCTGCCCTCTGCGGGCGTTGGCGCACTGCTGGCACTGCTGGCCTTCGATACCGAGTTCAGTTTCATCGCGCTGATTGGTGTCATCCTGCTGATCGGCATCGTCAAGAAAAATGCCATCATGATGATTGACTTCGCCATCGCGGCGCAACGCGACGACGGCTTGGCTCCGCATGAAGCCATCCGCCGCGCCTGTCTGCTGCGCTTCCGGCCGATCATGATGACCACGCTGGCCGCGCTGTTCGGCGCTTTGCCGCTGGCTATCGGTTTTAGTGAGGGTTCTGAACTGCGCCGGCCGCTGGGCATCTCCATTGTCGGTGGCTTGATCCTTAGTCAGTTGCTGACGCTCTATACGACCCCGGTGGTCTATCTTTACCTTGATCGTTTCGGGCTCTGGTGCCGGAGCTGGCGGGTGCGCCGGCATGACGGCACGGGTAAGGCTGAATTGACCAGCAACACATGAAGCGGGGAAGCGGAATCGCTATGAAAGTACATCGCTGCAAGATCTCTCGGGTCGGTTTGCGCACGGGCTTGATCACCTGTTTGGGCGCACTGGTCGCGGGCTGCGCGGTCGGCCCGGATTACGTGCGACCGGTGGTTGAAACGCCTGCCGCTTACCAGGAGGCGGGGGCGTGGCAGATTGCCGAGCCGCGCGACGAAGCGCCGCGTGGACGCTGGTGGGAGGTGTATGGCGATGCGCCACTGAATGCGTTGGTTGAACAGGTTGCCGTCGACAACCAGAACGTTCGCACTGCCGAGGCGACCTATCGGCAGGCGCTGGCCGCGCTGGGTGCGGCGCGTGCGGCACGCTGGCCGACGCTGGGCGCAGCGGTGTCGGGCGGTCGTAGCGCAGCGGTGGCGACGGCGATGGCGCCCGGTGTCGCCAGCCCGACGCGCACGACGGATCGTGTGAGCCTGTCCGCGAATTGGGAGGCCGATCTCTGGGGTCGGCTGGGCCGCAATACTGAAGCCGGCGAGGCTGCGGCGCAGGCCAGCGCTGCCGATCTGCAGGCGGCGCTGCTGAGCGCGCAGGCGACGCTGGTGCAGAGCTGGCTGCAATTGCGTGCCAACGACGTGCAACAGCAGCTGCTTACGCAAACCGTCGCCGAGTATCGCCGTTCAACGCAGATCACACGCAACCGCTATGAGGCGGGTGTGGCCGGGCGCAGTGACGTGGTGCAAGCGGAAATTCAGTTGAAGGCGGCCGAGGCGCAGGCCGTCGACCTCGGCGTGCAGCGCGCCCAGCTTGAACATGCGATTGCGCTGCTGATCGGCAAGCCGCCGGCAGCGCTACGATGGGCGCCGGTGGCGGTACCGGCACTGCCGGTACTGCCGGAGATTCCGGCCAGCGTGCCATCCGGATTGCTGGAGCGACGCCCGGATATCGCCGCAGCAGAACGCCGCATGGCGGCAGCCAATGCGCAGATCGGCATCGCGCAGGCCGCGTATTTTCCGGCACTCACCCTCGCCGGGGCGCTGGGCTATCAGAATGACAGCTTCTCGCAACTGCTGACGGCACCGCATCGCTACTGGTCGCTCGGCCCGAGCCTGGCATTGACACTGTTCGACGGCGGCGCGCGTGCGGCGGCGAAGGAGGGCGCGCTCGCTGGCTATGACAAGAGCGTGGCCACCTATCGGCAGACCGTGCTTGGCGCCTTCCAGGAGGTCGAAGATAACCTTGCCGCGCTGCGCGTACTCGCCGAGGAAGCCGTGATTCAGCAACAGGCGGTGACTGCCGCGCACGAGTTGGTGACGCTGAGTAACAACCAGTATCTGGCCGGCACTGTCAGCTATCTCAACGTCGCCAGCGCGCAGACCGCCGCACTAAGCGCCGAGCGCGCAAGCCTGGATATCCGCACCCGGCGATTATTGGCGAGCGTCGCCCTGCTCAAAGCGCTCGGCGGCGACTGGCGTCTGCCTGATGTGGAGAAGATGAAGGGCGGGTAGTCGGTGATTCGTCACAGGCGATCGGCCGGAGAGGCAGTATCCATGCGCTTCTCCAAAGGTATCGCTCTGAAAGCAAGCAACGACGCGGCTTTCAGAGCCACCGAAGTTTTTGTAGGTTGGCTTAGCGGCTTTATTGCATCAGCCGACAGACATCACGGCCATCAGCCAACCGGCACCGTCCTCAGCTTTGATTGAACAATTCGCGCAGTCGCTCAATGGCCTCTTCTTCGCCACGCACGAGGAAGATCGCGCCTTCTTCATCGGCGCGTTCTTTCAACACCTCACAGTTGGCGTAGATGTCCTTGCGCAGTTGCTGGGCTGTCCAGGGCAGGAACAGCTCGGCTTCGACCAGATCCTGCTGGAAAAACGTGACGATCGCCTTGTGCAGCTGGGCGACTTCATCCGGGCGACGCGCACTCATGACGATGCAGGACGGATAGCTGGCCCGCAATGCCGCCGCGCATTCCGCTTGTGCCTGGGCGTCACCAACATGGTCGATCTTGTTGAAGACGCGGATGCGCGGCACCTCGTCTGCGCCGATCTCCTTCAATACTTCGTCGGTCACCTCAAGCTGGCGCTCGAAGCCGGGATCGCTGGCGTCGATGACATGGAGTAGCAGCGAGGCATCGAGTGCTTCGTCGAGCGTTGACTTGAACGAGGCGACGAGCCCGTGTGGCAGATTCTTGATGAAGCCGACCGTATCGCTGACCAGCACGCGCGGCACGCTTTCGGGGTAGAGCGTGCGCACGGTGGT
>CAZAOQ010000129.1:0-8729 GCA_964486795.1 uncultured Rhodocyclaceae bacterium | reverse complement strand
GAACAGCACCACGCGGCAAGCGGAGTTCGCGCCCCCGGCGTCGTTCGAGATCAGGAAAGCATTCGTAGTACTCGTAGGTCGGGTTAGCCCGCAGGGCGTAACCCGACGCCGATCGTCGGGTTATGACCGTAGGAAATCCCTTGAGGGACGCTGCGCTAACCCGACCTACGGATTCTGCTGTCGCTGAATGGATTGGCGGCTCACTGGACGAGAAGTTCTCACAGCAGACGCCGCCCGGAACTCGCTTGAAATCAGTGCGCCGAAGTCAGCACTGAGGTTGGCGTCGGCGTCAGAGTTGGCCGGGCGAGCCAGATGATGGCCGTCAGCGCCAAAAACAGCCCTGCTGAGGCATAGAAGATATCGTTTGCACCAAGCATATAGGCCTGCTGGTCGATCAGATGGTTGATATAGCTCAAACCCTGTTCTTCACTCATACCAAGTGCTGAGAGACCGGAAAGTGTCTGGGTGGCCGGAATGCTGGCGCTGTTGATGCTCTCCGTCAGTTGCGCGTGGTGCAGCGTGGCGCGACTGTCCCAGAGCGTGGTGAAAATTGAAGTACCGAAGGCGCCGGCGGAGATCCGGACGAAGTTGGACAGGCCCGCTGCCGCTGGGATGCGTTCCGGCGGCAGTCCCATGAGGATCAAGCTCATCAGCGGGACGAAAAGAAGAGCCATCGGAATGCCCTGGGCGAAAGCGGGAATCAGCAGGGTCAGTTCGTCGACCTGCGTGTTGAAAAGCGAGCGCATCCAGAGCACTGCGGCAAAGGTAATGAAGGCGACGGTGGACAGAATGCGCGGGTCGGTCGTGTTCACTCGCTTGCCAACGAACGGGGTTGCCACAATGGCCAGTACGCCGACCGGGGCCATGATGAAACCCGCCCAGGTGGCGGTATATCCCATGAACTGCTGCAGCCACAGCGGCAATAACACTACATTGCCGAAGAAGACACCGTAGCCCAACGACAGTGCCACGGTGCCGACCCAGAAATTGCGTCGGGTGAACAGAGTCAGATCCACGACTGGATGCTCCTCGCCCAATTCCCAGATCAGGAAGAACACGAAGCCGATCAGCGCTATCAGGGCCAGGACGACGATGAAATTTGACGCGAACCAGTCAAGTTCTTTTCCCTTGTCGAGCATGATCTGCATGGCGCCGACCCATACCACCAGGGCGATGAGACCGATGCGGTCGATGGGCAATTTGCGGGTGGGCGTTTCCCGGTCTTTGTAGAGGCTCCAGGTGACGACGATGGCTAATGCGCCCACCGGCACATTGATGTAGAAAATCCATGGCCAGGTGATGTTGTCGGTAATCCAGCCGCCCAGCACCGGGCCGGCAATCGGTGCTACGAGCGTAGTCATGGACCATAAGGCCAGCGCGGTACCTGATTTCTCCTTGGGGTAACTTTGCAGCAGCAGAGATTGCGAGAGCGGAATCATCGGGCCCGCAACCAGTCCCTGAATCACGCGGAAAAAGATCAGCATGCCAAGGTTGGGCGCCAAGCCGCACAGCAGCGATGCCAGAACGAACAGGAAAATGCTCAGAGTGAACAGCCGCACCATGCCGAAGCGCTGGGTCAGCCAGCCGGTCAGCGGCAGCGATATGGCATTGGAGACGGCGAAGCTGGTGATGACCCAGGTGCCCTGGTTGGGGCTCACCGCAAAATCTCCGGCGATGGCCGGCAGCGAGACGTTGGCGATGGACGAGTCGAGCACGTTCATGAAGGTCGCCAGCGACAGGCCCAACGTGCCAAGCAGCAGCCTGCCGCCCTGCAGCGGAGGGAGTTCGAAACCGGTTGTGGGTTCAGCCATGGCCGGGGCTTTCCGGTCTGGAACCGCTGAACTGCTGCGCCTGGTTTGTCATGCGCATGACGTTCCTGGCACGCATCAGTCGGCCCGCTTGAGACGCACGCGATGGCCGAGGTTGGCGGAGACGATGGCATTGACTCGCTCGTCGACGGCCTTGTCCTGATCGCTGAGGACGTGGGTGTTTTTGTTGCTGGTGTTGTTGCTGGTGCTCGGCACGGCCTCCTGCTTGCTGGCCTCGGCTACTGCGGAGCCAGATTGATCATGGATATCCACCGTCGCCTCCATGGAAAGCCCGACCCGCAGCGGGTGTTCGGCAAGGTCCTTGGCCTCCAGAGCGATGCGCACGGGCACACGCTGTACGATCTTGCTCCAGTTGCCGGTGGCATTCTGCGCCGGCAGCAGGGAGAAGGCGGCACCGGTGCCGGCACCGAATCCGGCGATATGTCCATGGTATTCGACGCGCTGCCCATACACATCGGCCGTCATGGTGGCGGCTTGGCCGACGCGCAGGCTCGCGAGTTGCGATTCCTTGAAATTGGCATCCACCCAGAGTTGATCGAGGGGAACGATGGCCATGATCGGCACCCCCAGGGCGAGCCGCTGCCCGACTTGCGCGCTGCGGCGTGCCACCACACCGGATAGCGGCGCGACAATTCCCGTACGCTTGACGTTCAGCCATGCTTCCCGGTACTTGGCGGCAGCGGCGAGCACTCGTGGATGGGTTTCCACGCGCGTGTCTTCCGTCAAGGTCTGGTTTTTCACCAGTTGCTCTTTTGCCTCGGCAAGGCCGGCGACAGCAGCAGCCTGGGCGGCATGGGCATTGGTGATTGCGCTGCGCAGATGCTGCAATTCCTCGACCGAAACCGCGCCGCCTTCGGCCAGATTGATCCTTCGGCCAAGATCGGCATTCAAGCGTAGCAGGTCGCTTTCGCTGCGCGACAAATCAGCCTGGCGGGCCTTAACTGTTGCAGCCAGGGCGTTATCGGCGGCATACAGGGTGCGTACTTCCCGCACCGTCTGCGCCAACTGGGCGTCGGCCTGGTCAAGTGCCAGCCGGACGTCCTGCGGATTCAGCTGAATCAGCAACTGGCCGGCCTGGACGTGATCGGTGTCGTTGACATGGATGGCGACAACGGTGGCGCTGATCAATGGGGTGATCTGTACGACATTGCCCTGAACATAGGCGTTGTCGGTATAGACCGTGAAGCGTGCGATCAGCAGCCAGTACAAGCCATAGCCCACGGCTGCCAAGAGGCAGATGAGAACGAGGGCGATCAGGCGCCCAGTGCGCTTTTTCTGCATGCGGGTGTCGGGCGGCGACAGGGTGTTCTCATTCGTCATGATGGCTTCCGTGGAGGATTGTGCTCTGCTCTGGATCATTTGTTGGATATTGCTGGATCAACTTTCGCCGCCAGGGCGGGCGCGGGGTTTTCCGCGAAACCGCCACCCAGCGCGCGGATGAGGCCAACACGGCCATCGATCCAGCGTGCCTGCAGATCGACCAGCGCACGTTGTTGGGCGATGAGACTGGTTTCCGCGTTGAGGGCAGTCATGCGATCACTGATGCCTGCCGTATATTTTTGCGTGGCCAGATCATGGTTGCGCCGGCTGCTTTGCCACACTGCTTGCTGGCGCTCAAGCTGGATCTCCAGTGATTGCAGCGTGGCCAGGCGGTCGGCAGCATCGCGCAGGGCATTCAGCAGGGTGCTGTTGTAGGCCGCGACGGCAGCATCCGCGCTGGCGGTATCGGCACGATAGAGATTGCGCAGGCGCCCGGCGTCAAACAGCGGCAGGCTGATGGCGAAACCCGCCCCCGGCTCGCGGCTCCCGGCATTCAGCCAATGCGGCAGACCAATCGCCGAAAAGCCGGTAAAGACGCGCAGGTCGATATTCGGATAGAACAGCGCCTTGGTCGATTCGAGTCCGTGCAAGGCGGACTCGACGCGCCAGCGTGCTGCGACGACATCGGCCCGGTGACCAAGCAGGTTCGTCGGCAAGCTCGCGGGTAAGGCCAGTGGCTCCAAGGCAGGCAAGGACGGCACGACAGCGCTCATTGCGCCGGGGCCCTTGCCGATCAATGCGGCAAGCGCATGGCGGGCGATGTTGATCTGCTCGTCCAGTGCAGCGATGTCGCGTGCATTTTCTGCGAGCGAACCTTGGGCCGCCTCCAGTCCGATGCGGTTGTCCAGACCAGCCTTGAAGCGGCGTTCTATCAGCGTGGCTTGTTCGCTGCGCTGGCGGTTCTGCTGCCCGGCTACCTCGTGCTGGGCCAGCAGTCGCGCCAAATTGTAGTAGCTGCGGGCGACGTCACAGGCGAGCAGCATTCGCGCCGCCTGGTGTTCTGCTTCCGCGGCACGCACGGCACCCAGCGTCGATGCCAGTTCTTCGCGATGCTTGCCGAAGAAGTCGAGTTCCCAATTGGCCGCAAGCTGAATGTGGTTGATGCTCTGGGTCGTCCCGGCATAGGGCGGCGGAAATTCGCCGCGTTCGCTGAAACGCTGCCGAACCATCGTGGCAGAGATGTCGACCTGCGGCCACAGCGCACTCTCGGCCATGCCGGCAATCGCCTTGGCCCGTGCGAGCCGGGCGTCGGCGGCTTGCAGGTCGGGGCTGCCGGTCAGTGAGTCTTCGATCAGGCCTGTCAGCACCGGGTCGTGCAGTTCGCGCCACCAATCTTCCCTAGGCCAGTCGGCGTAAGTCTTGCTCGGCGTGCTGTCCTGGAGCGCCGCATTGTCGAGGAGTTTTGTGATCGGCGCGATACCCGAATAGCTGGCGCAGCCGGCCAGCAGCAGGCAGGCAGATGCCAGTAAGGAGCGTGCAAAGAAGGATGGGGAGGTGTTCATGAGGCGTCATCCTCGTTGAGCGCCTTGACGTTGCATAGAGCACGGTTGAGCAGATCCTGGAACTGGTGAAATTCCTCTTTGGAAAAGCCAGCGAGTGCCTGGTTGGCCAGTTGGGCGGTGATCTTCGGGACTTCGGCGGCAATCCGCTTGCCCTCTTTGGTCAAGGCGAGATTGACGATGCGCCGGTCTTCGGCGGAACGCAGGCGCTCGATCAGGCCTTTGTCCTCCAGCCGATCCAGCAGCCGCGTGACTGCACCGGTATCGTGATGGGCGAACCGGGCAATATCCGCCGCCGTCGTGCACAGCTCTTGCTGTAGCAACAGCAGGGGCTTCCACTGGGCATCGGTCAGCCCTAGATCAACCATGCGCCGGTCGAGTTCTCGCCCAAACGTCTGCGCCAGCTTGTTGACGAGATAGCCGACGCTGCTTTCGACGCGATAGGACCCGGCTTTGTAGAACGTTTGTGTGTCCGACATGAAAGACTGCCTGTTGGATGACTATCGCGGAATTATATTCTTGCTTAGGCAATGACTGTCAAGGCAATTAGTTGTCGTGAGGTCCGGAGTGACATGGTTGAGTTCGGCTGGACGGCGCAATCCGTCTGCTATCATCGCCGGTTCGTCCGAGCATTCTTCTGTGTCCTTTCAAGAAGCCACTCTCATGTTGATTTCACTGCCATGTCGAGTCCCGCAAGGGCTGTTGCAACTGTTGCAACTTTTGCGATCACTACAGCGGACATGCGTCTGGGCGGTACTTCTCGTCCTGACAACCTTGTCGGGGGTTAGCGTTGTCCAAGCGGAGGGCGACGGCGTACCGACGGCGACGGCGACGCATCTGATCCAGGTCGGCCCGCAGCGCGCGGTGCGCACGCTCGCCGAGGCTGCGCGACTGGCACGCGATGGCGACACCGTCGAGCTTGACGCGGCTGAGTATGCCGGTGATGCCGCGATCGCCGTATGGACGCAGGACAATCTGACGATACGTGCCGTTGGTGTTGGTGGCCGCGCCCGTCTCGTCGCTGCGGGCAAGAGTGCTGAACAAAAAGGTATCTGGGTGGTACGCGGCGGGGCGATTACGGTGGAGCACCTCGACTTTTTCGGCGCGCGCGTCGACGATCTGAATGGCGCCGGCATCCGCTTCGAGAAGGGCCACCTGACGGTGCGCGACTGCCGCTTCCTCGATAATCAGAACGGCATCTTGACGGGGGGCGATGCGAAGGCTGAGCTTGATATTGAGAACAGCGAGTCCGGCCACAACGGCGCGGGTGACGGGCTGAGTCACAATCTTTATGTCGGCGCCATTGCAAGGCTCCGCGTGACCGGCAGCTATTCACACCATGCGCGTGGCGGCCACTTGCTGAAGAGCCGGGCTGTGGAGAACTTCATCTTCTACAACCGTCTCACCGACGAGACCGGTGGCCAGGCGAGTTATGAGCTGGAGTTTCCCAATGGCGGCACGGCCTATGTCGTCGGCAACCTCATCGAGCAGAGTGCGCAGACACAGAACCCACACCTGATTTCCTTCGGCGCGGAAGGCTATCGCTGGCCGCGCAACGAGATCTATCTGTCGCACAACACGCTGGTCGACGACAGACCGGCCGGTGGCATCTTCCTGCGTGTTTCGCCGGGGGCGGGCAAGGTGCGCCTGGTGAACAATTTGCTGCTCGGCCGGGGTGTGTTCGAGCCCGTCGGCGATGCGGTTGTAGCGAATAATCCGCGCCTCTCGGCAGGTGATTTTGCCGCGGCAGACCGCCAGGACTATCGGCTGAAGAAGATCGTGCGTCTGCCCGGCAAGTTGGCTGATCCCGGCACTGCGAACGGCGTCGACCTGCGGCCGCAACGGGAGTATGTGCATCCACGCCAGACGCGTGCGCTGGCAAATGGCGCGTCATTGCCCGGTGCGCTGCAGACGCGGGCGCCCTGAGCGCAGCCAGAAAAAAATAGAAGGCAGCAGCATGTTCGCGCAATTCAAGGACTGGTACACCCATCGGCACGACTACGCACGCGCCTGGCTTGCGCGCAATGGCGCACACGGCGGCCAGGTGGTCGCGACCATGTGCACCTACACGCCGGAGGAAGTGTTGATCGCCGCTGGCATGCTGCCGGTGCGCGTGCTCGGCGCGCATCAGAGCCAGAACGTCGCCGAACCGCACATCTTTGGCATGTTCTGTCCTTTCAGCCGCGACTCGCTGGCGCAGGGTCTGCTCGGTCGCTACGACTACTGCTCGGGCGTCACCCTTGCGCAATCCTGCCTGCACTATCGGCAGACATTCATCTCATGGCGTGATCACGTCGCAAGCGTGAAGTGGGACTACTACTTGCCGATGCCGAATGAGGTGCAATCACCGTTTGCACGCGCCCAGCATTCGCGGGAAGTGCAGACCTTCCGCACCTTTGTCGAGGGCGTGCGTGGCGCGCCGATAGGCGACGCCGAGCTGCAAAAGGCGATCGAACTGGTGAATGAAAACCGTCGCCTGCTGCGTCAGCTCTTTGACTTGCGCAAGGTGGAGAATCCGCCGCTGACGGGCGCCGAGGCGCTCTACGCCTCGCTGACGGCACAGTTCGTCGACAAAGCCGAGCACAACCGCGAGTTGCAGCGCGTGCTTGCCGAGTTGCCGCAGCGCAGCTTGCCGCGTGAGACCAGTACCGGTGTGCGCCTGATGACCATCGGCTCGGAGAACGACGACATCAGCTTCATGGAAATGATCGAGTCGCTCGGTGCCACCATCGTCATCGACGACCAGTGTTCCGGCACGCGCAATTTCTGGAACGAAGTCAAAGATGCGCGCCCGCATCAGGATTTGATTGCCGCCATTGCCGAGCGCTACTGCGCACGACCCGCCTGCCCGACCAAGGACTTCCCGGCCCACACCCGCTTCGCCCACGTGCTCGGCCTCGCACAAGACTACGGCGCGCAGGCGGCGATCTTCCTGCAACAGAAATTCTGCGATCCGCACGAAGGCGATTACCCCGAGCTCAAGCGTCATCTTGAAGCCAACGGCATCCCGACGCTGTTTTTGGAATTCGACGTAACGAATCCCGTCGGCCCGTTCCGCACGCGCATTGAGGCTTTTTTGGAGACCTTGGGTGAGGAGGATTTGTTTTGAGGGTGGGGTGGGTGGAATTGTCGGGTTATGACCGTAGGAAATCCCCGTGGGACGCTGCGCTAACCCGACCTACGGTTTCGTGCGTGCTGTTGTTTTTCGTAGGTCGGCTTAGCGCAGCGTCCCACGGGGATTTCCTTCGGTCATAAGCCGACGTTTCTTTGACATGAACAAAATGACCTTACATCCCACCAAACCACTCCGCTGCGGGCTCGAGCAATTCTTGGATTGCGCTGCGCAAAACCCGGCGCGCGGCCTAATATGAAATACCGGCGGGCGTTTGTTGCGGGTGGTTCGTTTACTTCCCTCTTTAGTCAGGGAGTATTCGCCGTAATCGTTAATCCTTTTTCCCGAGCAATCCCGCAAGTGCCGCAAAAGGTTGATGGGTGGCCGCTTCTGGCTGATCGGCCGAGGTCGTACTACGTCCTGCTGCGTCTATCTGACGGGCATGTTCGTTGTCATGACAATACAGGCACAACAATTCCCAGTTACTACCGTCAGGCGGGTTGTTCTTGTGATTGTGATCTTTGTGATGCACCGTAAGTTCGCGCAGGCGCGTACCGGAAAACTCGCGTCCACAGCGTCCACAAACCCACGGGTACAGCTTGAGCGCCCGTTCTCGATAGGATTGTTCACTTGATTTGGCAGTCGTCATTTGTGCCGTCCTTAGTCTTTTTTACCTTCTTCATAGGCCGCCAGCGTGACACCTGCATGGCCCAAAAAATCGCGCAGATGTTTGACCAGATCGCGGCTGCATTCATTGCCGTGATGCGGATGATGCAGAAAATCTGTGACGCCATTCAGCGTGACCTTGAAGCGCGCCCCATGTGCCGGATCGACTTGGGCACCCAGATGGTTCAACAATGACTCCACCTCACGCCAATGGATATTGGCGCTCAAAGGATCCTGAAAAATACTACACTGCAGTGGTCAAGTAATTTCGGACACATCAATAGGTTTTTCTGCTGCCATTTC
>CAZAOQ010000128.1:0-8826 GCA_964486795.1 uncultured Rhodocyclaceae bacterium | reverse complement strand
CAAGCTCATTCTCGCCACCAACGAGAACGACGTGCTCGACGAATTCTTCCGCACCGGCGCCTACCGGCCGCGCGGCACGGCACAGACCTTCCATACCAGCAGCCCGTCGATGGATATTTCGAAGGCCTCAAATTTCGAGCGCTTTATCTTCGACCTTGTCGGCCGCGATGCCGCCACGGTGCAGGAACTCTGGGGCAAGGTCGATACCGGCGGTGCCTTTGATCTCGCGCAAACGCCGCACTTCGCGCGCCTTGCCGAGTTCGGCTTCGTCTCCGGACGCAGCACGCACGCTGATCGTCTGGCCACAATCCGCGCGGTCTGGGAGAAGTATGGCGTCATGGTCGACACGCACACCGCCGATGGCCTCAAGGTCGCGCTGGAACACCGCGAAGCCGGCATCCCCCTGATCTGTCTGGAAACCGCGTTGCCCTGCAAGTTCGCCGACACCATTCAGGAAGCGCTCGGCTGTGAGCCGGAGCGGCCTGCCGCGATGGAAGGCATCGAGAAACTGCCGCAGCGTTTCGAGGTGATGGACGCCAGCGCGCAGACGATCAAGGACTACATCGCGCAGCACGCGGTCTGACGGGCGAGGGCGCGGCGTGACGCTGCACGGCCATGATCATGCGCATCATCATAGCCATGCTCACGCCCCGCGTCATGGGCACGGCCGCGCCTTCCTGATCGGCATTGTCCTCAACGTTCTCTTCGTTGCATTCGAATACAGCTTCGGTGTGATGGCGCATTCGCTGGCGCTGCTGGCCGATGCCACCCACAACCTCGGCGATGTGCTGAGTCTCATCATCGCCTGGGGTGCCAGCGTGCTCGCGCAGCGGCGACCGACGGAGCGCTTTACTTACGGCCTGCGCGGATCGTCCATCCTCGCCGCACTCGCCAATGCTGTGCTGCTCTTGCTTGTCACGGGCGGCCTTGCCTTGGAGGCAATCGAGCGTTTCAACACGCCACAGCAGGTAGCAGGTGACGTCGTGATCGCCGTGGCGGCCTGCGGTGTCGTCGTGAATGGCATCACCGCCTGGCTGTTCATGGCCGGCAGCAAACATGATCTCAACATCCGGGGCGCCTACCTGCACATGCTCGCCGATGCGGCGGTTTCGCTGGGTGTCGTTGCAGCAGGCATCATCGTCATCTACACCGGCTGGCAGTGGCTCGACCCGCTGGTGACATTGCTGCTTGTGGTCGTCATCGTCTGGAGCACCTGGGGCCTGCTACGCGATGCCGTCCACCTGGCGCTACAAGCCGTGCCGGGAAGTATCGAGGCTGCCGAAGTCCGTGCCTTTCTCGCTGCACAGCCCGGAGTCAAAGAAGTTCACGACTTGCACATCTGGGGTATGAGTACGACGGAACACGCGCTGACGGTGCATCTGGTCTGCCCTTGCGGACATCCTGGCGACGCCTTTCTGTATGGCTTGGCGCGAGACATCGAAGCGCGCTTTGGTATCGGCCATGTGACGATACAGGTCGAGCTCGCCGATGCTGGGGGTGCATGCGCACTGGCGCCGGAACACGTTGTTTGATTGCGCCCGGAAGTTTCCGGGTTTCACGTGCCGGCGACGGCCCACTGCAAGAGCGGGTTGTCGCCGTATTTTTGGAATGAACCCTGCGCCCGTCTGCAGTCTTGTTCAGGCGGTGCAGTGATGTCCTTAAAATGAAAAAACGAAGGACCCGTGCAGGTTCGGGAACCAGGCATTTTCGCAAGCGGAAAGCATCAAGGTCGCGAAAACCAGGGTGAGTGCAGTGACGTATTTTTGCATTTGAAGTCCTCCTTCAAGGGTTGGATAGATTTGGCTTTGCTCTACAGGGAGTCGATTGCTAGACCTGTTCCCATCTGGCAGCTATTCGTTTCAGGCCTTGGCTCGAACGAAACGAGAATCTAGTTCAAGGTGGCTGCTTGAGAAATACCGCAATACAAGTATTTTTCTATCGCATGACATCGAAATGTTGGAGGCATTGAGGCAAGAGTGCTGGGTCAAAAAAGCGCGGGGTCACGCATTCCAATATTGTTGGAATGCGTGACCCCGCGCTTTTTTGCGAAGACGTTTGTGGCCCTGAAGGTTTACCGAAAATTCGTCAGTGAGCTTTCAGCTTTCAATCGTGCCGAGCGTTGCTTTGTTGCGTGCGATGGCGATGTGCGATCAGGCTGCGCGTTGGCGACGGCTGAAAGCCAAGCCCGCCAAGCCGAGACCGAAGAGTGCCAGCATGCCGGGCTCAGGGATGGCCGCCGCAGGCGCAGTGACCGCTGCCAAAGTGTTCAGATTCTGCACCGTCAGGTTCTGCCAGGCGCCATTGTTGAGGTTGAATCGGCCGCCCTGCGTGCCGGAGCAGCAGTCTTCGACCCAGTAGCCTTCAAAGATGTGGCTGCCTGAGGTGAGTGCGAGATTTGCGGTGTCGAGTAACTCGGCGGTTTGTGCCCAGCTATTGTTCCACCACAGATTGTCTGTGGTGTAGCTTGAGCCCAGCAAAGCACCATCCAGATACAGTGCACCACCAAATCCGGCATCCGGCGCGATTTGGAACTGCACGCTCAAGGGAGCACCGGCCACGAAGCTCACCGTCAGATGCGCGATCGAATTATTAACAGGCACCGTGCCATTGAAGTTGCTCAATGAATTGGACGTGATAGCGGAAGCCTGGCCGGCCCAGCTGGCTGCAAAGTCGGCAGGCGTTGTGCCAGCGTATGCGCGTGTGTCATAGGTAATGGCGGAGGCCATGGCATTGGCCGCAAAGAGGCTGATTGCAGCAAAAGCGAGCGTGGTTAATGAGTTCTTGAGTTTCATGAGGTGTGTCCAATGAGAAAGGTATTCGGTGATCTGGAGTGTGACGTAGGCTTCAATCAGTACCCGAAAAAGAGTAATCGCGGAATATTAAGCAATATTTACACCGAAAGTTTCACTGTGTTGATAACAAAGAGTAATAATACTGGAATTGGCGTCAGAAGCCTGAATGCCTACCAAACTGTAAAGAATTCCGACACTCGTGAGGGCTTTCTGGGATGCGACCTGATCCTGAAAAGGTTTCGGAGCAGTGTCGGCGAACCGCTCCCGGCTGGCGAGCCACCGAGTTCACTCCCTTAGCTCAGCCAACTCGGTCAGCCAGAAACTGCCGGATAGGTCGTATATCCCTGCGCACTACCGCCATACATCGTCGCCGGATCCAGGTCTGCCAATGGGATGTTGCCTTGAAGGCGCGCGACCAGATCGGGGTTGGCGATGAACGGCTTGCCGAAGGCGATCAGGTCGGCGTGGCCGCGTGCCAGCAATGCTTCGGCGCGTTCGCGCGTGAAGCCGCCACAGGCGATGATGGCGCCCGAATAGGCAGCGCGCAGCGCCATCATCAGGGGATTGTTCACTTCGTGGATCCAGGATTCGCTCTGGTCGTAGATGTGCAGGAAACCGATGTGGCGTTTGGCCAGTTCGCGGGCAATGTAGGGATAGGTGACCAGCGGTTCGGGATCGGGCTGCATGTCGCTGGCTACTCCGAGGGGCGACTGACGCACCGCGATGCGAGCCGGTTCATACACCTCAGCGACGGCATCGACGACTTCCAGCAACAGGCGATAGCGATTCTCCAGCGTGCCGCCATATTCGTCGGTGCGCTGGTTGAGGAAGGCGCAGCGGAATTGGTCGAACAGATAGCCATTAGCACCGTGAATCTCGACGCCATCGAAGCCGGCCAGCTTGGCCATACGCGCGGACTGGGCGAATTCGGCGACGACACCCTTGACCCCGGCCGTGGTCAAGGCCACCGGTGCTTCGCAATCGGCCAACTGTCCACTGCCATCAGGCGCGGGAATCCAGGTCTTGCCCTTGGCCGCCACAGCAGAGACGCCAACCGGCGCGCTGTGGTCGATATGCAATGCCGAATGGGAGATGCGGCCGACATGCCAGAGCTGGGCGAAGATCTTGCCGCCGGCGGCGTGCACGGCGTCATTCACCTTCTTCCAGCCGGCCGCCTGCGCTTCGTTCCACAGGGCACCGGTGTTGATGTAGCCACGCGCGTGGTCGGAGACCGGCACGCCTTCGCTGATGATCAGGCCTGCACTGGCACGCTGCCGGTAGTACTCGACCATCATGTCATTGGGCACGGCATCGCGGTGATCGGCACGGCTACGCGTCATCGGCGCCATGACGATGTGATTGGCGAATTTGAGAGCTGCATTGGTATAGATGTCGAACAGCATGGTGGTATCTCCAGTGAGTCAATAATGACGGGCTTCTCCGCTGTGCATCGCGGAGAGCCAATAGGGGTGCGGTTCTCCAAGACATCATGTGAACCTTTGGCGGCGGCCTTACGCCCCAGGCGCAGCGAGAAATCGAGTCAGTTTAGCGCCCTTCAGGGAGTCCCGGCTCAGCTATGCACGCCGCCGTCGATGCGGACGATCTCGCCGCTCATATGTGCGCCATCTTCTGATGCCAACATGGCGATGACGCCGGCCACATCCTCCGGCGTGCCGAAGCGCGTCATTGGTGTCAGATGGCCGAAGAGGCTGGTGTCGACGCCTTCGGGAAAGCCCGCCGGTGTCGCTTCCACCAGTGGTGTCATGATGCCGCCGGGTGCCACGGCATTCACGCGAACGCCTTGCTTGAGGTATTCCCAGGCCAGCGCATGGGTCATTGACGCGACGCCACCCTTGCTCGCCGAATAGGCCGCCATATAGGGATGGCCGTAGTAGGCCGAGGTCGACGCGGCATTGACGATGTTGCCCTGCGTTTTCAGCAGATGCGGCAACGCCTCGCGGCAGAACAGGAAGGTGCCGACGAGGTTCACCTGGAGGATGTCGAGGAAGCTTTGCAGCGTGGTCTCGGTGGTGTGCGACGAGCGCAGGTAACCGGCCATGTTGACCAGCACATCGAGCTTGCCCGCGCGCGCGACGAAGTCGGCGACGACCTGCTTCACCGCCGCTTCGTCGGCGACCGAGCACACCGCCGTCGCCACCGTGCCGCCATGCGCCGCGGACGCCTGCGCCAGTTGGGCCGTCTCGGCCAGGCCGGCTTCGTTGAGATCGACGCCGAGCACGTCGGCACCTTCTGAAATCAGCCGCACCGCCGTGGCGCGGCCGATCCCCGAGGCGGCGCCGGTGACGATGACGGACTTGTGGGCGAAGCGGGATGCGGTGGTCATGGGGGTTCTCCATCGTGATGAAATGAAAACGAAGGTTAACACCGATAAGCGCCGTTGCGGCGCTGTGTGTCGGCATCCGTGAAAGCCGCGTCGATGCTCGTTCTTGAGCATGCATGCCCGGAGAGGCAATATCCATGCGCCTTCCAGGCCATGTCATGAGGAGATCGAGCATCGACGCGGTTGAGCGGGCATGTGGCGCGGCGGATCGAGTCATGAGGCGTGAGAGATCGTATGCGATTAGAATCGCCGGCTGAATTTCCCGTTCCGTTCATCGAGAAGAGTTGCCGATCATGAAAACGACCACGCTGTCGCGCAGGGCCCTGTGGGGTGCTTTGAATCTCGTCGTCGTTGCCATGGTCGGCAGTGTTGCGGCCCAGGCGGCGACGCTGGCGCATTTCACGCCGCAGGGCGAGACGCCGCGGGTTACTCAGGTCACCGCGCAGTTCGATGCGCCGGTGCGGCCGCTCGGCGACCTTGGTGGTGCGGCGCCGCTGAGTTTCACTTGCAGCGGCGCGGGAAAACTGACCGGCAAGTCGCGCTGGGTCGATGTGCGCACCTGGGCGGTGGAGTTCGGCCAGACCCTGCCGGCCGGCGTGAGCTGCGAGTTCAGGGCGGTGGGCGGTCTCAAGGATGCCGCCGGCCAGCCGCTGACGATGGCGCCGGTCTATCGCTTCAATACCGGCGGGCCGTGGGTGGAGCATGCCTCGGTGCTCGGTGGCAACGTCTATCGCATCGACGAGGAGGCCGTGTTCGTCGTCCGCGCCGCTGGCGACGTGGATTTTGCGACCGTGGAGAAGAATGCCTGGTGTCAGGCCGACGGCATTCCGGAAGCGATTCCGGTGACGCTGCTGAAACCGGCCGAGCTGAAGAAATTGGCCGAGGCGAGCGGCTACGGTCGCGATCTGGCCGCGCCGCGCACGGCGCTGCTGCGCTGCGCGCGGCGCCTGCCGAATGGCGCCAAGGTCGTCCTGCACTGGGGCGCCGGCATCAAAGGCAGCAGCGGACTGGTGCTGTCGACGGCGCTGGCCTCGCAGCACAAGTTTCATGTGCGCGACGAGTTCAGCGTCTTGGTCAGTTGCCAGCGCGAGAACGCCAAGTCCGGTTGTCATCCGTTCTCGAACATCCCGCTGCACTTCACGGCGCCGGTGATGCGGGCGGATGCCGAGAAGCTGCGCCTGGTCGGGCCGCAGGGCCGCGAATGGAAGCCGGAAGTGCTCAGCTATTTCGACGGTGAGGGTGAAGGCGAAGGCGGAGGCGGTGATGCGGAGGCCGCGGTCGTCAACCACGTCGAGTTCAAGGGGCCGTTTCCCGCCGAGGCGCGGTTCAGGCTCAAGGTGCCGTCGCGTATTCGCGACGATGCCGGGCGGCCGCTGGCCAACCGTGACCGGCTCGCCGCCGTGGTGCTGAACACCGCCGAGTATCCGCCGCTGCTCAAGTTTGCCGCCGACTTCGGCATCGTCGAATACAAGGCCGGCGGCCTGCTGCCGGTGACGCTGCGCAATCTCGATGCGCTGCCCGGCGAGGCCGGCCTGAAGACGCCCGATGGCACGCCGCCCGGCACGGCGGCGCGGCTGCGGGTGCGGCGCGCGACCAGCGACGAGGAGGTGTTCAGCATGTTCCAGATCGTGGCGACGATGGGTCGCGATGAGCCCGATTCGAGCCGCGACCGGCGTGCGCTGAGCGTCCTGCCGGGCGACCACAACGCGAAGACCTGGCTGCTGCCCAAGCCGCACGGCGCGAAGCCGATGGAGGTCGTCGGCATCCCGCTGGGCGAGCCGGGCTATTACCTGATCGAGGCCGAGTCGGCGACGCTCGGCCGCAGCCTCATCGAGCGCGGCGAGCCGATGTTCGTGCGCAGCGCGGCGCTGAACACCAACCTGGCGGTGCATTTCAAGAAGGGCGCGGAGAACCAGCTGGTCTGGGTCACGACGCTCGATACCGGCAAGCCGGTGGCCGACGCGCGTGTCTCGATCCGCGATTGCGAGGGCACGCAACTCGCCTTCGGCAAGACCGGCGCCGACGGCACCATGGCGGTCAAGCGCCGCCTGGCCGAGCAGCCGAGCAATTGCACGCCGGGCGTCTGGGGCTATTACGTTTCGGCGCGCGCAAACATCGATGGCGTCGAGGATTTTTCCTTCGCACTTTCCGAATGGCAGAACGGCATCGAACCCTGGCGCTTTCAGCTGCCCTGGGGTTACGGCAGCTTGCCCGATGTACTGACGCACACCATCTTCGACCGGCCGTTGTTCCGCGCCGGAGAAACCGTGCATATGAAGCACGTCGCGCGGCGTCACACCACGGCGGGCTACGGCTGGGTGCCAAGCCAGCAACTGCCTGACAAAGCGGTGATCCAGCTTGAGAACTCGGACATCCGCTATGAGTTTCCGCTGAGCTGGAAGGGCGGCAGCGCCGAATCCACCTGGACGATTCCGGCCGACGTGAAACTTGGCAAGTATTGGGTGAGTTTCGTGCGCGGCAATGAGCGCGTCGAGCGTGCCTATGGCGGCCAAGGTGAGGGTGACAGTGAAGGCGATGGTGGCGGCGATGGTGAAGGTTGGTGGCCACCGTCGCGCTACTGGCGTGGTGGCAGCTTCCGCATCGGTGAATTCCGCTTGCCGGTGCTCAAGGGCGAAGTCGCACCGACACGTGCGACAGCGGCCGGCAATCGTACCGAGGTCGATCTGCGTCTGCATTATCTGGCTGGGGGTGCAGCGAGCGGTGAGAAGGTGCGCGTGCGCAGCGAGCTAACGCCACTGAATGGTGACCCACGTGGTGACCCACGTGAGCAGTCCGAAGCGCTGGCCGGCTACACTTTCAACACGCCACCGGTCGATGCCGGACGCATGAGTCACGGCGGCTGGCAAAGTGATGTGCCAGCACCCGTTGTTTTCGACGACCAGCGTGATGTCGTGCTCGACGCCGCGGGCAGCCGCCGCGTGGTTGTCGGGAACATTCCGGCGTGGCGGAGTGCCGGCTTGCTGCGCACGGAAATGGAATACGCCGATCCTACCGGCGAAATCCACACGGCATCGGCGGTGGTGCGCTGGTTGCCGGCTGCCGTACAGGTGGGCATCGCTGCTGAAGGCAGTTGGCGCGGGGCAAAGCCTGGTCAGGCCGGGCAATCCACGCAATCCACGCAAGCAGTGCCAGCAGGCAAGGTTCGCGTGGTCACGGTCGACGCCGCCTGGAAGCCGCTTCCGGACAGCGCTTATCGCGTCATGGCCTGGCAGATCAGGACGCTGGTGCATCGCAAGCGGCTGATCGGCGGGCTGTATTCCTACGACACGCAATATGTGCCGACGCCGCTTGGCGAAGTCTGTTCAGGCCGCACCGATGCTCACGGCATGGCGGAGTGTGCACTCAAGCTGCCTGCACGCGAGAAAGAGACGGCCTCGATGCAGATCGTCCTCGAGGTGATCGCCATCGATGCGGAGAAACGCCAGAGCCAGGCCTCCACCGCGCTGTGGCTGAGTCCCTACGATGATGGCTCAGGAGAGGGCGACGGCGACGATGGGCGCTGGTTTGAGCAGGGCGACTCCGACCGCATCGACGTGACGCCGGAGCGCAAGCGCTACGAGCCGGGCGAGACAGCGCGCTTCACCGTGAAGATGCCATTCCGACAGGCGACTGCGCTGGTCAGCGTCGAGCGCGAGGGTGTCATCGATCGTTTCGTCATGCCGCTGTCGTCGA
>CAZAOQ010000127.1:0-8967 GCA_964486795.1 uncultured Rhodocyclaceae bacterium | reverse complement strand
TGGTTTCAACATGGGACGCGGCGGCGAGCAGCAATTCACGTTCGTCGGGTGCACAGGTGACACGGTATTCGCGGCCTTGCAGGGAAATGTCGACTGTGGAATGGCTGCTCATGGCGTCGGGCGTGACCGGGTGTGTGGCGAATTATTCGGCAGGAATCTTTTCCATCAGCGCTTCAAGGCGGTTGCGCGCTGATTCGATCTTGGCGTGCAGCACCAAGCGTTCCTCCTCCATCTTGGCAACACGCGTACGCAAGGCGCGATTCTCGGCGCGCAGACCTTCGCAGAACGCGAGGAACTGATCGACTTTCTTTTCCAGCACTGCGAGATCGCCACTCATGGGACGAAAGTGTGTTTGAAAAGTGTTTGTTAGTCAAGCAGTAACCATAGGTTTTTAAGGTAGTTTGGAGCAATCGCGCACAATGACTGTTCGTGCTAACGCCTCGCGCCGGCGAGTTTCGGCTAAAATAACGGCCTGCCGTATTGGTCGCTTGATCGCTTGATCGCTCGATGCGGCACGTATGTCCGCGGTACCTGACCGTCGAAATCGGAATTTCGCGAATTCCTGGTCGGCTGTCAGGTGAAACGGGAAACAGGTGCGTCGCCGGCGTAGTTAAGCCGACGACAATGCCTGTGCTGCCCCCGCAACGGTAAGAAAGCGCGAGTTCGTCAATATGCCACTAGGCCGCCCATCGGCCCGGGAAGGCGACGAACTAAATCTTTCGAGCCCGGAGACCGGCCACGGACATCAATCAGCGGAAACGTCGCGGGGTAGCGACGGCCGGCACACGACGTGCAATGTCCTTGCTTCGTCCTGTCTCGCCTTCACCAGTTACTCCGTGGTGCTTTCCATCGTGCCACCTTCCGGTCTGCGGGGACGCTGACCGGTCATGGAGATATCATGTCCACCACCCATCGAATCACTCGCAGCAATCGCAGCACTCGTCACATTCGTACTATCCTCAATCGTTCCACCTTGTCTCTGACAATCGGCGCCCTCCTTTCGACCGCCGCATTGGCCGATGACATGGGCAACATCATCGTCACCGCGACACGCTTTCCGGAAGCGGTCACCGCGCAGGCGTCGAACATCACGGTCATCACCCAGGCTGATATCGAGCACACCCCCGCACGCAGCGTGCCGGACCTGCTGAAGAACATTGCCGGACTCGATGTTCGCTCCCTGTATGGTTCGATGGGCATCGACACCGGCGTCGACATCCGCGGCACCGGTGAGGCCGCCGGCAGCAACGTCCTGATCCTGCTCGACGGCCAGCGGATCAATCCAGTCGATATGGGTAGTACCAAGTGGGAAACCCTGCCGCTGTCGACCATCAAGCAAATCGAAATCGTCCGTGGCAGCAGTTCCGTACTGCACGGCGACCGCGCCGTGAATGGTCTCATCAACATCATCACCGACAAGAGCGACAAGCTCCGCGCAACGCTGAAAGCCGAAGGCGGTTCCTATGGTTACAGCGCGCTCGACGCATCGGTCGCAGGCGGCAGTGATGGCTGGTACGGCAAGCTGTTTGCCCATGACGCACGGACCGACGGCTGGCGCCAGAACAGTGACGCGAAACAGACCTCAGCCGGTGGCCGCGCCGCGCGTCGCTTCGCGGCTGGTGAAGCGTTCCTCGATTTCTCGACCTACCGCGAGCAGTTCGGCCTGCCCGGCTCGATCAGCCGCGCCTTGTTCGAAAATGACCCGCAGAGCGCGCAGACACCCAACTACCGCATGGAGCGCGAAGGCTATCGGCTGCGTCCGGGCGGCAGTATTCAAGCCGCCGCCGGTGTCGCCATCGAGATCGACGGCAGCTACAACGACGACCTGTTCAAAGCCCTGAATCCCGACTGGTTTCTGCGCAGCGAGTCGCACGTCAAGTCTGTCTCCTTGTCGCCGCGCGTCAAGTGGGCACATGGTCTGAGCAATGCCGAAAGCAGCGAAACCATCGCCGGCATCGACGTTTATGACGGCAAGGCGATCGGCGACAGCCTCGATCTGAATACTGGCGCCCGCCTCAACCGGCAGAGCGGCCAGCAGCGAAGCCAGGCTATTTATGTCGAGAACCGCACGCAGTGGCAAGGTGGCATCGATACCACCGTTGGCCTGCGCGAACAGCATTTCAAGCAAGAGGTCAGCGACGAAGGTGCCGGCCTGCGGGCCGAAGGTAGCGATAGTCTCGCAGCCTGGGAAGCCATCACCGGCTGGCGCTTTGCCCCCGGCTGGCGCGTGTATGGCAAGGCTGCACGCAACTTCCGCCTGCCCAATACGGATGAACTGTTCGCCTACGATCCGGTGAGCTATCAAGCCATTTTCAATGGTGCGCTGAAGGTACAGACCGGCCAGCTCGCCGAAGCCGGGCTGTCCTGGAATGCAGGCAGTCTCACGCAGCAGATCAGTGTCTTCCAGCAAGAGAACCACAATGAGATCGGCTACATCGCTGCCAACGGACGTAACGCCAACCTCGATCCGACGCGCCGTCGCGGTGCCGAGTGGGAAGGCCGCTGGAATATCAACACCGCATGGCAGTTGCGTGGCAGTCTATCCACCCTCGATGCCGAGTTCACCGAAGGCCTCTACAGCGGCAAGAAGCTTCCGCTCGTGGCACGCCACAAGGAAACCCTCGGTGTGGTCTGGGATGGCGCACAACTTGGCACACACAGCATGAATGTGGTCAGTGTCGATCGTCGCTATTTCGGTGGTGATTTCACCAATACGCTGCAGCAGCTTGGTGGCAGCACGACCGTCGACTATCAGGCGCAGTGGCGCATCGGCCAGTTCGCGGTGATCTTCAAAGCCACCAACCTGACTGATCGCCGCTACTCCTCCCTGGGCTATAGCAGCACGTGGAATCCGGGCACCTACTATCCGGCCGACCCGCGCAGCTTCTCGCTGGCCGTGAAGGCGGATCTGTTCTGACCATGCCCCAGCGCCGCCGCGCCCTGCTGATCGTATTGCTGCTCGCGCTCGCTGCGCTGGGCAGCGTGCTGATCTCGCTCGGCGTCGGCAGCGTGCCGCTCGGGCCGGGTGAGGTGCTGCGTGCCCTGAGTGGCGGTGGCAGTGATCTCGCCGGTGAAGTCGTACTCACGCTACGCCTGCCGCGCGCATTGGCGGGGCTGGCCTGCGGTGGGCTGCTTGCGCTGGCGGGCGCACTGATGCAGATCCTGCTGCGCAATCCGCTTGCCGATCCTTATGTTCTTGGCATCTCTGGCGGCGCTTCGGTTGGCGCGCTGCTGACCATGCTGCTCGGCCTGCCGCTGGTGTTGCTGCAAGGCGGCGCCTTCGCGGGCGCACTCGCGGCGATGCTTTTGGTATTCGGCCTTGCGCATGGCGACGGCAGCTGGACGCAGACGCGTCTGCTGCTCACCGGCGTCATCGTCGCTGCGGGTTGCGGCGCACTGGTGGCGCTGATGCTCGCCCTTGCGCCGGACCAGACGCTGCGCGGCATGCTGTTCTGGATGATGGGTGATCTGGCATTGGCCGAGACGCCGTGGGGCGCACTCGCGCTGCTGTTCGCCGCCCTGTTGTTCCTGATGCCCTTTGCGCGTGATCTCGGCTTGCTGGCGCGCGGCGAACTCGCAGCACGATCACTCGGTGTGCCGGTAGCGCGCCTGCGTCTGCTGATCTATGTGCTGGCCTCACTGCTGACGGCCACAGCGGTGACCATTGCCGGCTGCATCGGATTTATCGGCCTGATCGTGCCACACCTCGTTCGCCTCGGTATGCGTGCAACGGCAGGCAACGACCAGCGCCTGCTGCTGCCGGCTTCGGCGCTGGCCGGTGGTGCCTTGCTGGTTGCGGCGGATACCCTGGCGCGCACGGTGATGGCACCGCAGCAACTGCCCGTCGGTGTGCTGACGGCGCTGCTCGGTGTGCCCGTCTTCCTCTATCTGCTGACGCATCAGCCGCGCGAGAGGAGCGCCTGAACATGGCGCCGTGCCTCGCTTCTCGCGCACATCCGCACATGCCCTTGCTGACGGCGTGTGATGTCGATGTGGCGGTGGCCGGACGCATGCTGGTACAGGGCCTCAAGCTGCAACTCGGTGGTGGCGAGACACTGGCCATCCTCGGCCGCAACGGCAGCGGCAAAAGCACCCTGCTGCACACTCTGGCGGGCTTACGGCCAGCCGAAGCGGGCAGCGTCGAACTGTGCGGCAGCGCCTATGGCGAACACGAGGCGCGTGCTGCAGCGCGCTTGCGCGGCCTGCTGGCGCAGACACAGCTCGATGCTTTTCCCGCAACGGTGCTGGAAACCGCACTGGTGGGCCGCCATCCGCATCTCGACCGCTGGGCCTGGGAAAGTTCGACTGATGTGAAAATTGCGCGTGCGGCGCTGGCCTCGGCCGGACTGGCCGGACTCGAAGAACGCGAGGTGCATAGCCTCTCGGGCGGCGAGCGGCAGCGTCTGGCGATCGCCACGCTGCTGGCGCAGCAGCCGCTGCTCTATCTGCTCGACGAACCACTCGCGCATCTTGATGTGAATCATCAGATCGCCATGCTCGACCTGATGACGCACCATGCCTGCGACAAGGGTGCCGGCTTTGTCATCGTGCTCCATGATGTGAATCTTGCCCTGCGCTATTGCCAGCGTGCTTTGCTGCTATACGGCGACGGGCGCTGGTGCGAAGGCCCGGTCGATGAGGTGCTGACGGCGCCGGCACTCTCCGAGCTTTACTCCCATCCGATGCGCATCATCCAGGACGGTGACACGCGGCATATCATCACACTCTGAAATTACCTGCTGCCCTGAAAGCCAGTATCCATGCGGTTCTTCATGATGTACCGGCTGGAGATCGAGTATCCATGCGGCTCTCCGGGCATCGACTGGTTTTAATTTTCTCGTCGATCGTTCACTCTCGGTTCGCCTTGCGCGCCCGTTTTATCCGCACGCGCTCCATCTGCTCGCATAGTTTCTGTGCGCCGTCGAGGATACGCGGGCTGTGGCGGTTGATCAGGTCGGGCGGGATGAAGAACAGATTGTTATCCACGTTGGCGGCGAGCGTCGGCCAATGCCGCCACATCTCCAGCCATGCCGGACGCGACTCACTCATGCCACTGGCGATGATCGCCTCGGGGTTGGCAATCAGCACGGCTTCGATGGTCACCACGGGTGCCGGTGCAGTCAGTTTGGCGAAGATGTTTTCGGCACCGCACAGTCGCATCACGTCGCTGATCAGTTGCTCGCCATTCACGGTACTGAGTGGCTGGTTCCATATCTGATAAAAGGCTCGCACGATCGGCCGCTCGCTGTAGCGGTTGCGCAGCTCCGCATGACGGGTACGAAAGGCCTTTGCTGCGACCGCTGCAACCGGCGCTGTGCCCGCCAGTTCACCGAAGCGCTCGATGGCAGTGGCCACGTCTTCCAGATGTTTTGGCTTACTGATGAACAGTGGCAGCTTGAGCGCCTTGAGCCGGGAGATGTGACTCGACGCGGCACCGCTTTCCCAGACAATGATCAGATCAGGCTTGAGGGCGGCGATGGCTTCGAGATCGAACCTCAAATTGCTGCCGACGCGCGGCAGTTTCTTCGCCGCTTCGGGGTAGTCACTGAAGTCGCTGACACCGACGATATGCGTACCGGCACCTGCGGCATACAAATCCTCGGTGATGTGCGGTGCCAGGCTGACGATGCGGTTGGCCGGCTCGGAGAGCTTCACACTGCGGCCAACGTCGTCGATGACCGTGATGTCGGCGAGGGCGGCACCCGACGAGAGGAGCAAACCCAACCACAATGCGGTATTACGAATGGATTTCATGCGTCGCTCCATTTTCATTGCCATGGTCATTGCGATCAATCCAGCAGGCTGCGTGCCGCTTCCAGGCGCGTCGCGAAATAGGTCGTCTTGAGGCTTTCCGTGCGCACCCGCGCCAGACCCGAGGAGGACGGCGCATGCACGAAGCGGTCATCACCGATATAAATGCCGACATGCGAGAACGGCTTGTTGCTTGTGTTGAAGAACACCAGGTCACCGGGCCGCAGCTGGCCCATATCGACCGGCTTGCCACGTTGCGCGATGTCTGCGGCACTGCCCGTGACACGGATGCCGATCGCCTGTTCAAAGATGTAGCTAACCATGCCGCTGCAATCGAAACCCGCTGCCGGATTCTTGCCGCCGAACCGATAGCCGGTGTCGATCAGCCCGAGCGCAAACAAAACAATGCTGTTGCTCTTCTCTTGCGCGATCGCGCTGGTTGGCGGACGTTCGCCGTATGGTGCAGCGCGCCTGATCGAAGTCGAAGGCAGGCTGCCGCAGCCCACCAGCATCACCGAGAGGATCAGCAGGGTCAGGGGGAACGCAATGTGGCGAGTGGCGCAAACAGATCGATTCATGACCGAGTATTGTGTTCGGGTAGACTTTGCAGAATCGACCGAACAGACAAGGAAACATCATGCAATTACAGGACCCCGGCCTGCTGCGCCAGCAGGGGCACATTGGCGGCGCGTGGTGCTGCGCACAGGCATCCACCACCTTCACCGTGCACAATCCAGCCACGGGAGCGCTGCTCGCGAAGGTTGCCGACATGGATGAGCGGGACACGCGACGTGCCATTGAAGTCGCGGAGGCCGCCTGGCCGGCCTGGCGTGCGCGTACGGGTAAGGAGCGCGGCGCACTGCTGCGCCGCTGGTTCGATCTGATCGAAGCCCATGGCGACGATCTCGCACGCATCATGACCGCCGAGCAGGGCAAGCCGTTCGCCGAGGCGCGCGGCGAAGTGAGTTACGCGGCAAGCTTCGTCGAATGGTTCGCCGAAGAGGCACGCCGCGTCTGCGGTGAGGTAATCGACAGTCCGCTACCGGGCAAGCGCATGTTGGTGCTCAAACAGCCGGTCGGCGTCTGCGCAGCCATCACGCCATGGAACTTCCCGGCGGCAATGATCACCCGCAAGGTCGCGCCAGCGCTCGCTGCGGGCTGCACAGTCGTCGTCAAACCGGCCGAACAAACGCCGCTGACGGCACTGGCGCTGGCCGAACTCGCCCAGCGCGCAGGCCTGCCAGCAGGGGTGCTCAATATCGTGACCGGCAGTGCGGCCTCTGCACCACGCATCGGCGGCGAGCTGACGGGCAACCCGACAGTGCGCAAGCTTTCCTTCACCGGCTCGACAGAGGTCGGCCGCCTGCTGATGGCGCAATGCGCGCCCACCATCAAGAAGGTTTCTCTAGAACTCGGTGGCAATGCGCCCTTCATCGTCTTCGACGACGCCGATCTCGATGCGGCTGTAGCGGGTGCGATGCACTGCAAATTCCGCAACACCGGGCAGACCTGCATCAGCGCCAATCGCCTGCTGGTGCAGGAGGGTGTGTATGAGGAATTCGCCACGCGGCTTGCTGCTGCCATCGGCAAGCTCAAGGTTGGCGACGGTATGAGCGAAGGTGTCACGCAGGGGCCGTTGATCGACGCGCAGGCGCTCGACAAGGTCGAAGCCCATATCACCGATGCGCTCGCCAGTGGTGCCCGGCTCCGCTGCGGCGGTCAGCGCCATGCGCTTGGTGGCACTTTTTTCGAGCCGACGCTGCTCGTCGACGTCACACCGCAGATGCGTTGTTCTCGCGCCGAGAGCTTCGGCCCGCTGGCACCGCTACTGCGTTTCAAGACTGAAGAGGAAGCGATCTGTCTCGCCAACGATACCGAATATGGCCTTGCCGGCTACTTCTACAGCCGCGATTCAGCGCGTATCTGGCGCGTTGCCGAGGCGCTCGAATACGGCATGCTCGGCATCAACACCAGCGCCATCTCCAGCGAGGCGGGGCCCTTCGGCGGCATCAAACAATCCGGCATTGGCCGTGAGGGCTCAAAGCATGGCATCGAGGAATACCTCGAACTGAAATACCTGAGTATCGGGATTTAACGACGGCCCATCAGGCGCCGTTGCGCCAGCGACGTACCTTCTTCGTCACCTGGTGCACGGCACCACCCACGATAGCGCCACGCAGGCGGCCAGTCATCTGCCAGAGAAACCAGCCGCGCTGCGCCCAGCGAAGAACCGCACGCGGCCGCGCCACCAGCGTGGCCACCAGAACGGCCACCGGCAGCGCCGGGTGACGCTTGAGCCACCGCAGCCCGGCGCTCACGCGGTCGGCAGCGGCGAACAGCGGGACCAGCGGCTGCATCTGCTCAACGAAACGACCGCGCAGTTCAGCACTGCGCATCAGCAGTCGCTGTTTGCGCAGTGCGAGTTCGATGCGCTGTTCAGTATCCACCAGGCTTGCCGCGTTCAGTCGGTGAACTCCGCAGCGCCACGCCGTCCTGCTCCAGTTCGCGCAGGCTGGCCGAGAACATCCGCGAGCCGCGTTGCAGCCGGCCCCGCAGCGCCCATAGCGCGGCGATGCCAATCGTCAGGAACAACCCTGTGAATGTACCGATCACCAGCAGTCGGTAGGTATCCCAAAACAGGGCCGTCAGAAAGATGGCCAGCATCACCAGGCCGAAACTGAGAAAGAAGAACGCCGCCGCACCGAACAGCAGAACGCTGAGCATGCGCGACTTCTCTTCCTCAAGTTCGACGACGAGCAGTTCGCCGCGGATGCGCAGCGTGGCAAGTACGGTAGCCAGCAGCCCACGCAACGAAGCGAGCAGGCCCGCCTCGGAGGGTGAAGCGTTCATCACAAGGAACAGCGGGTAATCAACGGCGGCCGATCAGCAGGCCGATCAGGAAACCGGCCCCGGCGGCAATGCCGACAGAACCCCACGGATGCTCATGCACATAGTCATCGGCGGCGCGACCAGCCAGCTTGGCGCGGGCAATCAGCGCATCTTCGGCATCGGCCAGCTTAGCCTTGGCGACGGTGAGGTGCTCTTGGGCGCGGCCACGAATCTCCGCTACTTTATCCCCGGCCTGGCCGGCTGTGATACGCAGCAATTCCTCGGCGTCGGCAACGACGACCTTGAAATCAGCGATCAGTTTTTCCTTGGTGACATCGGTTACTTCAGTCATGGCGCTCTCCTAGATGGTTTGGCTTTGGGGTTAAT
>CAZAOQ010000126.1:0-9029 GCA_964486795.1 uncultured Rhodocyclaceae bacterium | reverse complement strand
GGCGTGACGGCGGTGTTCAGTACCTCGATGTCTTGGCAGAGGATCTCGATTTCGCCAGAGCCGAGGTTAGGGTTCACAGTACCGTCGGGGCGGCGGCGCACCTTACCGGTGATCTTCAGGACGTATTCGCTGCGTATTTCTTCGGCGTGCTTGAACATCTCCGGGTGATCCGGATCGCAGACGACTTGTGCCAGGCCTTCGCGATCGCGCAGATCGATAAAAATGACGCCGCCATGGTCACGGCGACGGTGGCACCAGCCGCAGATGGTGACGATTTGATCGACGTGGCTGGCGTTAACCTGGCCGCAGTAGTGGGTTCGCATGTTTCGTAATTCCGTGGAAGTTCAAGGTATCAAAAGTTTTTCAGCGACGCGCGCAAGGCGGTTTTCCGCTTATTCGTTCTGCGCGCGCCCCATGATTTCGCCAGGCGAGTGCGGCAACGGCTTGGTGGTATGCGCTGCAGGAGCGACGACGCCCATCGAGATGATGTATTTGAGTGCTTCGTCAACGCTCATTTCGAGTTCGATGGTTTCGCTTTTTTTCACAAAGAAGAAGAACCCGTTGACCGGACTCGGTGTGGTCGGGATGAACACGCCGACATGCTCTTCGTCGAGGGCACCTGCAATAGTGTGGGCTGGCGCGCTGGTCAGAAACGCCACCGACCATGCGTTTGGGTGTGGATAGCGTACTAGCAATACCTTGCGGAAGGCTTCGCCGCTACCCGAGAACAGCGTTTCACTGATCTGCTTGACGCTGTAGTAGATCGACTTGACGACCGGAATACGTGCGAGAGCGCTTTCCCAGAAACGCACCAGGCGCTGGCCGACAATGTTGGCGGCGACCAGACCGGTGACCAACACCACAAGCAGCGTCAGGATTGCACCGATGCCGGGGATATACATGCCCAGCAACGTTTCCGGACGGATGGCTGCCGGCAGCAGCAGCAGCGACTGATCCATGGTGCGGATGATCATGGACAAGACCCACGCCGTGATTGCGATGGGTATCCAGATCAGCAATCCGGTGATGAAGTATTTTTTCAGCAAGAGTGTTGTCCCGTGAAAGCGTCGGCGGCGGTGTGATCTGTCAATCGCATCCGCATGAGCCGCTGCCACCCTGACAGGGAGGCGGCTCGCTGCTGGTTTCGCTGGCAGGGGCCGTGGTCGGGCTACCGCCTTTGAAATCGGTGGCGTACCAGCCGCTGCCCTTGAGCTGGAAGCCCGGGGCGGTGAGCTGCTTGGTGAAGGTCTCGGCTTTACAAGCCGGGCAGGTGGTGAGCAGGGGATCGCTCATCTTTTGCAGAACGTCCGCCGCGTGGCCGCAACCGCTGCAGCGATAGGCGTAGATTGGCATGGGGGGCTCCAAGGTAAAAAAAGATTATAACTGAAGCGCCCCTGCTCTTCGGCACGGGCGCAGTCCGTGCCTTGAAGATGGCGGTGGTTGCCAGTGTTTCAAGATCGTCCAACAGGTCCACACAGATTGTGGCGCCGGTGTTGGGGTGATGCCCGGAGAACAAGTATTGGTGCGGTTCTTCGGGCAGCGGCCAACGGCCGCCGGCACCGTTTTCAGGTGCTCGGCAGGATCAGCTGACTAAGCGATTTGCCCCAGAACAAGGCAATGATGCCGGCTGTGGCGAGGTAGGGGCCGAAGGGGATGGGTGTATTGCGACCGTGCTTGGTGAACACGATCAACGAGATGCCGACGACGGCGCCAACAATGGAAGAGAGCAGGATGGCCATCGGCAGCAGCTGCCAGCCGAACCAGGCCCCGATGACCGCGAGCAGCTTGAAGTCGCCGTAACCCATGCCTTCCTTGCCGGTGAGCAGCTTGAAGCCCCAATAGACGATCCACAAAGCCAGATAGCCGGCCATGGCACCGATCACCGCGCTTTTCAGATCGGTGAAATGGCCGCCGAGGTTCAGCAGCAGACCCAGCCAGAGCAGGGGCAGGGTGATGTCGTCCGGCAGCAACTGTGTGTCGAAATCGATAAAGGTCAGTGCGATCATTGCCCAGATGAAAAACAGCGCACCGAGTGCGGTCAGATTGAAACCGAACTTCCATCCGACATAGGCTGAAAGCAGGCCGCAGAGCGCCTCGATCATCGGGTAACGCGGCGAAATTGGATTCTTGCAGCCGCGGCAGCGGCCACGCAGGACCAGCCAGCTGATGACTGGGATATTTTCCAGCGCAGTAATCGGGTGCTTGCATTGGGGGCAGCGTGAGCGCGGCACCGCGATATTGAAGGTTTCCTGCACCGGCGGTGTTTCTCCGCGCAACTCGGCGCATTGAGCATCCCATTCCCTCTGCATCATCACCGGCAGACGATAGATGACGACGTTGAGGAAGCTGCCGACCATCAGGCCGATGAGCAGGCAGGCAAAGGCCATATAGCCTGGCTGGGCGAGGAGATCAGTGAGTGTATGCATAAGTGTTGTTCAGCCGGCGATTGCGCCGAGCTTGAAAATCGGTAGGTACATCGCGACGACCATGCCACCAATCACAGTGCCGAGTACGACCATGATCACTGGTTCCATCAGACTGGATAGCGCCTCGACCGCGTCGTCGACTTCAGCTTCATAGAAGTCGGCGACCTTGCCAAGCATGGCGTCGAGCTGACCTGATTCTTCGCCGATCGAGACCATCTGGATCACCATGCTGGGGAAGAGATTGGTGTTTTGCATCGCGACGGTGAGGTTCTGGCCTGTGCTGACCTCAATTTTGATGTCCATCGTACCCTTGAGGTATACGTGGTTGCCGGCGGCGCCAGCCACCGAGTCAAGGGCTTCGACGAGCGGCACGCCGGCGGCGAACATGGTGGCAAGCGTGCGTGTCCAGCGTGCGATCGTGGCCTTGCGAACGAGTTCACCGAAGACAGGCAGCTTCAGCATCAGTCTGTCCATGGCGATCTGCATCGCCGTGGAGCGCTTCCATGCTTCGAAAAAAGCATACACACCGCCACCCAAGGCACCGAAGATCAGGTACCAGTTTTCGACGAAGGCGTCCGATATCTTGATCAGAACCAGGGTTGGCATCGGCAGGTCGGCACCAAAGCTGGTAAAGATCGCCTTGAACTGCGGGATCACGAAGATCATGATCACCGCGACGATGAGGAAGGCGACCACGATGATCGAGACTGGATAGAACAGCGCCGATTTGATCTTTGACTTAATGGCCTGGATCTTTTCCTTGTAGGTTGCCAGGCGGTCGAGCAAAGAGTCGAGAATGCCGGCCTGTTCACCCGCACCGACGAGGTTGCAGAACAGCGTGTCAAAGTACAGCGGAAACTTGCGGAAGGCGGAGTTCAGGCTGGAGCCGGTTTCGACGTCGGTCTTGATGTCGTTGAGAAGCTTACCGACGGCGGCATTGCTGGCACCCTTGCCAACAATCTCGAAGGCCTGCAGCAGAGGGACACCCGCCTTCATCATCGTCGCCAGTTGGCGGGTGAACAGGGTGATGTCCTTATCTGTGACCTTGCCAAGTTTGCCGAGCCGCTGCTTCTTGATCTTGGTGACCAGAATGCCCTGGCGGCGCAGTGTCGTGCGTACCAAGGTTTCGCCGCCAGCACGCATTTCGCCGCGCACGAGCTTGCCAGTCTTGTCTTTGCCTTCCCAGGTAAAGTTTAATTCCTTGACGATACCGCTTTTGCTATCGCTGGCCATCTACCCTGTCTCCCCTTGTTCTTCCTTTCAGACGCGTTTTTTCGGGTACTGTACTTCTACCGCGTTTCAGTCGCGCTGGTTCCGACTCTGTCGGATGGAATTCAAATCCTGTATAGATTAGCAGAGCTTGTTATAAACCTGCGGTTTGACGTGCGCAGTGTGGTATTTCTCGTTGTCGGGTGGTTTCCCCGATTTGTTTGGGACATTCGTGCATTACAGCGCGAAGCCCGGTCAACCACGGGTCCTGCGCTCTGCATAGATGCGTTTAGCGGCGCTGATGAATGTAAGCACCTCTTCACGGCTAACCTGCGGGTAGTTTTCGCGCATGACACGGAATGCCAAGAATTCAAGCGTCTGTCCGCCCCAACTGTTTGCCGGGTCAAAGAAGGGAGCGATCAGGGTGTAGGCCTCATCCAGCATCTCACGCAGGCGATGGTCGGATCGTCTTTCTTGGAAGGTTTCGGGTGCTTCCGTCATTGTGTTCAATGTGTTTATCGTGGTCATCGCCAAGCGGCGTTCGCTGTAAAGCTCGCCATATTCGAATGGCGTAATTTTAGCACGGTTCATTATGGTTTTTGCTCGTGTGGCGATTCGTTGCGAGCTGACATGGTGGTTTCGCAGTGATGCTTCTGGTCGTGCGGACGAGTGTTGGAGCAAGTGTAAACTGGTGGCCTGTTCATTTCTCGTTGATGTACCCATGAAGATTGCCACCTGGAACGTTAATTCACTGAAGGTGCGCCTGCCACAGGTGCTCGACTGGTTGAAGTTGCAGAAGCCTGATGTGCTGTGCCTGCAAGAAACCAAGATGGAGGATAAGGCGTTTCCGCTCGCCGAGATCGAGGCAGCTGGTTATTACGCGGTATTTTGTGGTCAGAAAACATACAACGGCGTCGCGATTCTTTCGCGTAAGCAACCCGAGGCGGTCGAGCGCGGGATTCCAGGTTTCGATGACGAACAGCGGCGTGTGATTGCAGCCACCGTTGATGGTATTCGCATCGTTTGCATCTACGTACCGAATGGCCAGAGCATCGATTCAGACAAGTACCAGTACAAACTGAAATGGCTGGAGGCGCTGCTCGTCTGGTTGGTTGGAGAACTGCGGGAACATCCACGTCTAGCGTTGCTGGGAGACTACAACATTGCACCGGAGGATCGCGATGTGCATGATCCGGTCAGCTGGCAGGGACAGGTGCTGTGCAGTGAACCGGAGCGTGCGGCCTTCCGTGGCCTGGCTGACCTTGGTCTAGCCGATGCGTTTCGTCAGTTCGAGCAGGCAGAGAAGAGTTTCTCCTGGTGGGATTACCGCATGATGGGTTTCCGCCGCAATCACGGCATGCGTATTGACCATATCTTGCTGTCGCCGCCGCTGGTGGCGGAATGCAGTGCATGCAGCATCGACAAGGCACCGCGCCGCTTGGAGCGGCCTTCCGACCATGCGCCGGTGATGGTGACGCTGGGTGCGGAGTGAATAGTGGATGCGGGTCAGGTGCTCAGCGCATACCGGGTAGCATGCCCTTCATATTACGCATCATCTTCTGCATGCCACCCTTGGTGAACTGCTTCATCACCTTCTGCGTTTGTTCGAACTGGCTCAGCAGGCGATTCACTTCCTGTACCTGAACTCCTGCACCGGTGGCGATGCGACGTTTGCGGCTAGCCTTGATGAGCTCGGGTTTGGCGCGTTCGAGCGGTGTCATTGAGTTGATGATGCCTTCGATACGACGGATCGACTTATCTTCAACCCCGCTGCCGGCTTGCTGGGCGGCCTGGGCGAATTGTGCGGGCAGCTTTTCTAGAAGAGAGGAAATCCCGCCCATCTTGCGCATCTGGCTGATCTGCTCCTTAAAATCGTTCAGGTCGAAGCCCTTGCCCGACTTGAGCTTTTGGGTGAGTGCATGGGCTTTTTCCTGGTCGACGCCGCGCTGCGCCTCCTCGACGAGGCCGAGGATGTCACCCATGCCGAGAATGCGCGAGGCCATGCGTTCGGGATGGAACTCCTCGAGACCGGTGAGCTTTTCACCGACGCCTGCGAACTTGATCGGCTTGCCGGTGACGTGACGCACCGATAGCGCTGCACCGCCGCGTGCATCACCGTCGAGCTTGGTGAGAATGATCCCCGTTAGCGGAAGCGCCTCACTGAAGGCTTTTGCGGTATTCACAGCGTCCTGGCCGAGCATGGCGTCGACGACAAACAGCGTTTCAATTGGCTTGAGCAGGGCGTGTAACTGCTTGATCTCGGCCATCATCGCTTCGTCGATGGCCAAGCGACCCGCCGTATCGACGAAGAGCACGTCGTAGTAATGCTTTTTAGCGTAGTCGAGCGCGGCGGCTGCAATGTCGGCCGGTTTCTGTTCGCCCGAGGAGGGGAAGAAATCGATGCCGGCCTGGCCGGCGACGGCCTTCAGCTGCTCAATGGCGGCAGGGCGATAGACGTCGCAGGAGACCGCCAGTACTTTTTTCTTTTGCCGCTCCTTCAACCATTTGCCGAGCTTGGCTGTAGTGGTAGTTTTGCCGGC
The DNA here is from genome assembly GCA_964486795.1 of uncultured Rhodocyclaceae bacterium. GTDB lineage: Bacteria > Pseudomonadota > Gammaproteobacteria > Burkholderiales > Rhodocyclaceae > Sterolibacterium. Next base: position 2,854 of record CAZAOQ010000126.1, on the reverse strand, counting down.
GCCCTGCAGACCCGCCATCAGCAGCACGGCAGGTGGCTGCGTGGCTAGATTGAGACCGCTGCTCGCGCCACCCATGAGTTCGGTCAGCTCGCGGTGAACGACGCCGACCAGCGCCTGGCCAGGCGTCAGCGAGCCAAGGACTTCCTGTCCGACGGCCTTCTCCTTGACGCGGGCGATGAAGTCCTTGACTACCGGCAGGGCGACGTCTGCCTCAAGCAGCGCCATGCGTACTTCGCGCAGCATGTCGGTGATATTGTCTTCGGTCAGACGCGCCTGACCGCGGATGGTCTTGACGACTTTTGCGAGGCGTTGGGTGAGATTGTCGAGCATGGGGAATGTGGCTTACGGATAGGGTAAACTGGAAAGATGTCGATTTTACCGCATCTGTTTGCTGCAGCCCTTTATCTTGGTCTGGCAACCCATTTTTGGCGCACACGCTGGCGTGGCGCTGCACTCGATCAGCCGCTCGCCGGTCTGCGTGGCTGGGAGCGTGGCCTGCTGTTTGTAGCCCTTGCGGCTCATGGTGTGGCGCTCAATCAGGGTATTTTTTCCGACGGCATCATGCGCTTCGGTTTTTCCGTTGCCTTGTCGATGATGCTCTGGCTCGCCATTGCCGTGTATTGGGTCGAGAGCTTTTATGCGCGGATGGAAGGCTTGCAGATGTTCGGTTTCCCCCTGGCGGCGATCTGTGTATTGTTGCCCGCGGTATTGCCGAGCCCGCATTTGATGACGAATACCGACACGCTGGCCTTCCGTGCGCATTTCATCATGGCGATGCTGGCTTACAGTCTGTTTACGCTCGCCGCTCTGCACGCGCTGCTGATGGCGGTCGCCGAAAAGGGCCTGCATCGCGGGCGCTTGCCGCCGTTACTGGCTGGCTTGCCGCCGTTATTGACGATGGAGGCACTGCTGTTTCGTTTGATCCATATCGCATTTGTTTTGCTGACGCTGACGCTGCTTTCTGGCACATTCTTCTCCGAGGCCTTGTTTGGTAAGGCGATGAGCTTTGGGCACAAGACTGTGTTTGCCTTCATTTCCTGGCTGATCTTTGCCGCGCTGCTGCTGGGTCGTCATCTGCGTGGCTGGCGTGGTCGACTCGCGTTGCGCTGGACGCTGGCAGGGTTCGCCGCATTGTTGCTGGCCTATGTCGGCAGCCATTTTGTCGTTGAAGTGATCCTGCACCGCACCGCAGTCTGATCATTTCGCGCATAGCCCCACCACTTTTTTTCGATGGACGACATTCCCTTATCCACCCAGTTTGTTCTTTTGGCCGTACTGCTCGTTGCGTCGGGTTTCTTCTCGATGGCCGAGACGGCCATGATGGCCAGCAATCGCCATCGACTGCGCCATCTTGCCGGAGACGGCCACCGCGGCGCACAACTGGCCACACAACTGCTCAATAAGGTTGACCGCCTACTTGGCGTCATTCTGCTTGGCAATACCTTGATCAACGCCGCAGCAGCCATGCTCACCGGTCACATCGCGTTGAAGATGTTTGGTGCGGAAAAGTGGGGGCTCGAGGCTGGCACACTATTCATTACCTTCTGCCTGCTGGTGTTTTCCGAAATCACACCCAAGGTCATCGGCGCTACCTATCCAGATTTGATTAGTCAACGCATCAGTTTCGTTCTGGCGCCGCTGCTGCGTATCACCTATCCGCTCATCTGGTTCGCCAACCTGTTTGTTACTGGCCTGCTTAAGCTGTTTCGCTTGCAGCCCAAACCGGGTGAAGAGGATTCGCGTATCTCACCTGAGGATCTGCGTGCCATGGTGCTCGAAGCCGGTCATTTCATACCAGCACAGCATCAGAGCATGCTGCTGAATCTCTTCGACCTCGAAAATATTTCTGTCGATGACATCATGACGCCGCGCGGCGAGATCGAAGGCATCGATCTTCAGGCGCCGCTCGAGGATATTCATCAGCAGCTCGCCACTAGCTTCCACACCCGGGTGTTGGTCTATGACGGCGATCCAGGGAATGTCCTCGGCATTTTGCATCAACGTCGCCTGCTTTCAGCGGCGATCACTGGCGAGCTCGATCAATCGATGCTGCGCGAGAAGCTGGCAGAGCCTTATTTTGTTCCCGCTGGCACGACGGTATATGCGCAGCTCCAGTTCTTCCAGCAAAATCGCCAGCGCATCGGTCTCGTCGTCGATGAGTATGGTGAGATCATGGGCTTGCTGACCCTTGAAGATATTATTGAGGAAATCATCGGCAAGTTTACGACGGGCGTTCCAGGTAGTACGGAATTGGCATGGAAAATCGGTGAGGATGGAATGGAGAGCGTGATGGTGGATGGCTCGCGCACCCTGCGCGAGTTGAATCGTGGGTTGGGACTTGATTTTCCGCTCGATGGCCCGATTACCATCAACGGTTTGATTCTTGAACACCTGCAGGACATTCCTGAGTTTGGTCTCAGCGTGAAAATCTGCGACGTACCAATGGAAATCATCCAGGCGCAGGACCGGCGAATACGAATGGTGCGCATCTTCCGGCCACTCGTGGCGGAGGATTGAAGAGCACCAGCGGAGGATTATTACGAAAGCCGTTTGACACCCGCGTTGAACATTCCTATAATTCGCGGCTTCGTTGGGTCGTTAGCTCAGTTGGTAGAGCAGCGGACTTTTAATCCGTTGGTCGCAGGTTCGAGCCCCGCACGGCCTACCAGACATGAGGCAGCAAGCGCATCATGGATATGTATCTATAATCCGCTGGCTCCTCTTCGGCCCGTAGCGATGCGAGTCGGGTTAGAGTAGCAGTAATTTGCAGCAATAAATTGGCAGTAAAAGTATCGGGTCGTTAGCTCAGTTGGTAGAGCAGCGGACTCTTAATCCGTAGGTCGAGTGTTCGAGC
>CAZAOQ010000125.1:0-9240 GCA_964486795.1 uncultured Rhodocyclaceae bacterium | reverse complement strand
TAGAATTATGGCGAACCACCCCGAATGCCGGATCGGCGGACGCCCTCTCCGCCAGAAGCACCTTAAAGACCCGCAAAGCTGATATCTACGGCGATGCGGGTTTTTATTTATGGGGTCGTCTGCGTCGAATAATGACACGCGCTCGGTTGCGAGTTGGAGATACAGCACGGTAGTTCATTCCTTCCTCTTACGCCGTTAGCTTAGGTGGCCACCTGTTTCTCGGAATAGAATCGCGTACAGAGCAAACATGAGCCGGCGCGTACGCTGTTTTGTTCAGTACACCGAACACTCGGGGTCCCGGAATCTTTCAGGCTGGAAAGGGTGCGATGAATTCAAAAAAGATCGTGTTGGTCATTCCTGTTTATAACAAGGCTGAATTGACCGATGCTTGTTTGAACTCGATATTTTCCTGCGCCGATGCTAATCCCGATGCCGAGATTCTGATCGTCGACGATGGCAGCGATCAGGCGACCCGTGACTGCCTGGCGGCGCATCCGGTCACGGTTTTGACAAACCCAGGGAACAGTGGCTATCTGACGTCGACGAATCGCGGCATTCAGTACGCACTGGATGAGTTGAAAGCTGATTTCATCGTGTTGATGAACAATGATCTGGAAGTGAAGGACGACTGGTTGGGTCGCTTGATCTCCGTGATGGATCAATACGATCTATCCGGGTATTCCAATGCCGGGAAGAAATGGTTTCTGAAAAAGAAGCTTCATCGGGAGACCAGTTACCTGGAAGGTTCCTGCATGGTGATCAAGCGCGAAGTGTTTGAGCGGGTGGGTATTCTCGATCCAGTCTTCCTGAAGGGCTACTACAGCGATGATGATATTTGCCTGCGCGCCATGATCGATGGCTTTTCCATGGGGCTCGTGGATAACCGCAAGTTCCATTTTGTGAAACATCACGGTGGCCTGACATTTGGCGCGAAGAAGTATGACTACATGCGCAGCGACTACGATGCTTTTGTTGCGAAGTGGGAAAAGCAAAAGGGCAATGCGATTGTTGCCGACTATTTGGAAAAATGGCTTTTCAATCCGCACAATCGTTTGTACCGACTGTTCGAGTGGTATCTGATTCGTTTCTACATGCCTGCGCAGGAGAAGCGGCTTGCCCGTTGAATTCATCGGCATAAAGCTTTGGCTGGTTTGAGCGGTGCCGTAGTCGTGTGTTGTGTGAGATTTCGTTTCGAGACAGGTGAGGCTTGGTTGCAGCTATGAGTATTGGGTTCTGGTTGTCGCTGGTGGTTTTTCTGATCATGGCCGGTGTGGCCGCAGAATTTACGATGGGCATGCGCAAGGTCAAGCTGTTGCGTGATGTGCCTCCACTTCCCGATGGCAATCTGCCGCGTGTTTCCATCATTGCGGCGGCGCTCAATGAGGAGGCGACGATCGAGCCGGCGTTGCGCTCACTGTTGGCAATCGATTATCCGAACCTGGAAATCGTGGTCATCAATGATCGCTCGACTGATGCGACGCCACAAATCCTTGAACGACTCGCCGTCGAATTTCCCCAGCTCAAGGTCTTGCATCTGCACGAGCTGCCGCCTGGCTGGCTTGGTAAATTGAATGCAGTACATCAAGGCGCACAGTGCGCAACCGGTGACTATCTGCTGTTTACCGATGCGGATGTGATGTTCGAGCCGAGCACCATTCGACGCGCTGTCGCCTGGTGCGAAGAGCATGCAGTCGATCATCTGACGTTGATCTTTGAGTCGATCACCCGCAGCGACGTGTTGCGCATGATGACGCTGGCGATGAAGGTCACCTGCTTTGCGCTCGTCAAACCCTGGAAGGTGGCGACTTCGCCGCATCACTTCATTGGTGTTGGTGCCTTCAATCTCGTGCGTGCATCGACTTACCAGGCGATCGGCGGGCATGCGAAGTTCCCGTTGGCAGTCATCGATGATGTGATGCTCGCTCAGGTGATTAAGCAGAGTGGCTTCAAGCAGCATGTGCTTGACGGTCTCGGGCTAATTTCGGTTGAGTGGTATCGCACGCCACGCGAGATGTACTGGGGGCTGATGAAAAGTTCCTTCGCCTCGCTTGGCTACCGTATCAGCAATCTGCTTTTTGTCACGCTGTTGATTCTCGTCCTGCGTGTCTCACCCTGGCTGGGTCTGTTCTTTGGCAGCATGCCGACGCGCGTGCTTTGCCTTGGCATCTTGGCTGCGGAAACGGTGATCTATCTTGACGTGATTCGCTCGACCGGCTGGAGTCGCCGTTGCCTGCTTTATTTCCCGGTGACGACCACGCTCCAGCTTGTCCTGATGTGGCACAGCGCATTGCGCGCCTTGCGGCGCGGTGGCATCGAGTGGCGTGGCACTTTATATTCGCTGGATGAGTTGCGTGCCGAGATCCGTGCCGCGCAGCAGGAGGCACGACGATAGGGCAGGCAGGGCGGGTTGGTCGCGGCCGACTGGCCACGACGGTCGCCTGATCAGCTTGGTTGTGGCTGTGGCTGCGAGTGGCCGGCGTCGCGGTCAGTACTTTGTGTGGGTGATGCAACGCGTCCCTGGTGCCCATCTTCGAGCTTAATCACGCGATCGGCACAGCCGAAATAGGCATCGTCGTGAGTGATAACGATGACCGTTTTGCCGCGTGACTTTAGTTCCGGCAGCAGCTCGGTGTAGAAGACCCGCTTGAATACCGGATCCTGGTCTGCCGCCCATTCGTCGAACAGATAGATTGGTCGGTCTTCGAGATACGCCGACACCAGTGCTAGGCGCTTGCGCTGCCCCGTTGACAGGCTGATGGTGGAGAACTTGCCATCGACGACCTTGACCTTGTGGGTCATGCCGAGAGCCTCGATGTAATGGCGGGCGCGCTCACTGAGCGAGGCCTGGTCGCCGTCAAGCAGGTGCTCGAAAAGATGGAAATCAGAGAACACGGCAGCGAAGTTCTGCCGGTAGGCGTCGATATTGGTCTCGGTGACGGGCGTACCGTTGAGGGATATCGTGCCTTCGTCGGGGCGGTAGAGGCCGAGGATCAGCATGGCCAGCGTGGTCTTGCCGCTGCCATTGCCACCGACGATGTAGAGAATTTCACCTTGGCGGATGGAGAGGTCGAGCGGGCCGAGGACGAACTGGCTGTCGTCGTTGCTGCTCGGGTAGTGGTGACGAATGTTGCGTAATTCCAGTGTCCAGGCGCCATCCGCAGTCAGCGTCCGTTCGGGGCTGGCTGAGGCGATCGCGATCGAGGGATCGGCGACTTCGGCGAGATCACGGTCGAGTTGTTGCAGTCGCTCTAGCGCGATGCCGGCCTGACGGACGACGGGTATCGAGAAGACCAGTTCGCTGATGGGTCTTACAAGGTAGAGCAGCGTGAAAATGGTGGTGGCGGTGACCTCGGCGGACTGCGGGCGTAACTGTGGAACGAGGAATAGAAAAATGCCAATCATCACGAAGAAAAGGATGGCGCCGACATTGACGGCCATGTTGTAGCCCGTCATGCCGCTCGTGAAGGCGCTACGGTATTCGTTGGCTTCGACCGCGATGACTTTCTCGACGAAGAGTTCACCGCGCTGGGCGTTGAGTTGGAGTTCCTTGCTGCCTTCGATGAGATTGCGGAAATGCTCGTAGAGTTTGTCCATCTGCTCGCGGACCTTCATAAGTTGTCCGCGTGGATGGCGCTCGACAACGAAGAAGGCGAAGATGCCGCTGGTCAGGAATACCACCAGCATCAGAAAGGCGGGCAGTGACAGCCAGGCGAGATAGCTGAAGCAGGCAATGGTGATGACGAAATTGCCGAAACCGATGGGCAGCCAGACGAAGGCTTCGGTGAAGTTGTCGATGTCCTTGGTGAGCATCACCAGCAGGCCGGGTTTGCCAAGTTCCTGGAGATTCTTCTGCGGTGTTGTCAGCACCTTGCGGCTGAGGTCGAGACGCAGTTGGTAGATGGCTGTCTGGGTAAGATGCAGCAGCGATATTTCGGTGGTGGTTTTTGTGGCGAGGTGTAGGAGCGCCGTGCCGAAGAACAGCCCCGCTAATGTAGGCAGTGACAGGCTGCCGGCGGAGGCGACACCCTTGCTGATGATGACAACCAAGGCGGCGCCGCTGATGCCGGCGACGAGGCCGCTGAAGGCTGCGAGCAGCAGCAGCTTCCAGGATTGGCGATAGAGATAGCTGATTAGTTTCATGGCCTGCCGGTGTCCTTATTACAGGGTGGTTGGGCCGGCCTGTTCAATCCCTGAGGGCCGCTGTGAGGTGGGGCTCGATGACTTGCAGCAATTGCCCGAATATCTTGGGAGTGCCAGCGACCATGTTACCGCTGGCAAGGTAATTCGGCTCGCCGGTCAGGTCGCCGACGAGGCCGCCTGCTTCGGAAATTAACAGTGCACCGGCGGCCATGTCCCAGGGGGCCAGGCCAAATTCCCAGAAACCGTCGAGGCGGCCCATCGCGACGTAAGCCAGATCGAGCGAAGCAGCACCGGGGCGGCGCATGCCAGCGGTCTTTTGCGCGAGATCGCGGAAGATGGCGAGGTAGGGGTCAATGTGCTTGAAGCTGCGGTAGGGAAAGCCGGTACCAATCAGCGACTCGTCGAGTTTTGTACGTTTGGAAACGCGGATGCGCTTGTCGTTAAGAAAGGCACCGCCACCCTTGCTGGCGGTGAATAGCTCGTTGCGCGTCGTATCGTAGACGACGGCCTGGCTCAGTACGCCCTTATGTGCCAATGCAATCGAAACGGCATATTGAGGAAAGCCGTGAATGAAGTTGGTGGTGCCGTCGAGCGGGTCGATGATCCATTGGTACTCGGCCTGTTCGTCGCCGGAGGCCCCCGATTCTTCTGCTAAAATTGCGTGATTCGGATAGGTCTCGCGCAGCATTTCGATGATGGCGCTCTCGGCGAGCTTGTCTACTTCCGTGACATAGTCGGACTGCTGTTTGGTGCTGACCTTGATTTGGTCGATATCGAGACTGGCGCGGTTGATAACCTGGCCGGCACGGCGGGCTGCCTTGACGGCGGTATTGAGCATGGGATGCATGGGGCGGGTCTTTCAGTGTGTCCTGTGTGTGGCCGGGGCTCCCGCGGATTCTGCAAGCGCTTTGGATTGCGCCGATTTGCGGTACTGATGGCGTGCCGCTCGCTGGCTCCGGTCTGGGGCCTGGTTTTAATGGCCAGTAAATCGTGGATTTTAATATGAACAGCACTTCACCGCTCGCGCGGATCCGAATAATTCTTTCCCATCCCAGTCATCCCGGCAATATCGGTGCAGCGGCACGGGCGATGAAGACCATGGGGCTGTCGCATCTGACGCTGGTTGCACCAAAATGTTTTCCTGATGCGGAAGCTACGGCGCGTGCCTCGGGAGCGAACGACATCCTTGAGCAGGCAACGGTCTGTGCCACGCTTGATGAGGCTTTGCGCGACACGGTGCTGGTCGCCGGCATGACGGCGCGCCGCCGTGACCTGGCCGCAGATTTTCATTGGGCACGCGAGGGTGCAAGCGAGTTGCTTGCGGGCACGCAGGGAGGAACGCGTGACGTGGCACTGTTGTTCGGCACCGAGGCAGCCGGCTTGTCCAATGACGAACTCGCACGCTGCCATGTGGGTGTCATGATCCCGGCTAATCCCGAATACTCGTCGCTGAATCTAGGCTCTGCGGTGCAGTTGATGTGCTACGAACTGCGCATCGCGGCAGAGACTTTGGGGGCGCCCGGTGCACCGCCGGTGGGTGTGGACATCCCTATGCCAGCCACCGGTGAGGAGGTCGAGGGCTTGTATGCGCATCTGGAACAGGTCGCCGTTACCACGGGGTTTCTCGATCCAGCGCAGCCTAAACGTCTGATGCTGCGCTTGCGCCGCTTGTTCGCGCGTGCGCGCTTGGAGCACGAGGAGGTCAGCATCTTGCGCGGTTTTCTTTCTACCGTTGAAAAGCCGAAACTCCGTCACAAGCCCTGATCGAGGGCGCACGACGGCCTCAATTACACCCGCAGCGCACACCTGCCACACCCGTCACACCCGCAGTCAGCCTTCCGGAGGAGCGCCAATCACCGGAAAAGTTGATCGAAACTGCGGGTTATTTATAATCCCGAAGCTTAAGGTCATGGAGCACTGCTCATGTTTACCCGTCTGCGCGAAGACATCGCCTGCGTCTTCGAACGCGATCCCGCCGCCCGTTCGATCTGGGAGGTCCTGACCTGCTATCCGGGTTTCCATGCACTGCAATGCCATCGTCTCAATCATGTCCTCTGGAAAGCAGGCATGCGTTGGATGGCGCGCTGGTTTTCGCACTGCGTGCGCTGGCTCACGGGCATCGAAATTCATCCCGGAGCCACGATCGGCCGGCGCGTCTTTATCGATCATGGCATGGGCGTGGTGATCGGTGAAACGGCGGAGATCGGCGACGATTGCACGCTCTACCACGGCGTCACGCTGGGCGGGACTTCATGGAACAAAGGCAAGCGTCATCCGACGCTGGGGCGTGGCGTCGTCATCGGTGCGGGGGCCAAGGTGCTCGGTCCATTGATGGTGGGTGAGGGCGCGCGTATCGGCTCGAATGCTGTGGTGGTGCGTGACGTACCGCCCGGCGCGACGGCGGTGGGCATCCCGGCACGTGTCAATGTCGGTGAGCGTGATCAAGTGCTTGAGGAGAAGGCCGAGAAGATGGGCTTCTCCGCCTATGCCGTGACGCGCGCCGAAGACGATCCTCTGGCGAAGGCTATCCACGGCCTGCTTGATCATGCGGTCGACACCGACCGGCGTCTCGAGCATCTTCTGGAGCGTTTGGAACGGGCTGGCCTGCTGACTGGCGAGCGCGACGATGATGCGGTGGTCGACAAGTTCGACCCGAACTTTCTGAGCAAGATAGTTGACTAACTTAGTCGGAAATCGTACATTGCAAGTGTTGTCGGGTATCGGGCTCGACACGCACCTGCATAAAGCGAGGCAGACATGAAACTGACGACTAAAGGCCGTTTTGCCGTAACCGCAATGATCGATCTGGCGCTGCGCCAGGGTGGCGGTCCGGTGACTCTTGCAGGCATCAGCGAGCGCCAGAAGATTTCCTTGTCCTATCTCGAGCAATTGTTTGGCAAGCTGCGCCGTCACGAGCTGGTTGCCAGCGTGCGCGGTCCGGGTGGCGGCTATCGTTTGGCCAAGCCGCTCGTTGATGTCTCGGTGGCCGACATCATTCGCGCGGTCGATGAGCCCATGGATGCCACGCTGTGTGGCGGCAAGGCCAACTGTCATGATGACCAGCCCTGCATGACTCACAATCTGTGGTCTACCCTGACCCAGCACATGCTCGAATATCTGAATTCGGTGACGCTCGCCGAGCTCGTCGAACAGCAGCGTACGCCGGCTGCTCAGCACGTCCATCACCACGATCACAAGGGTGAGCACAAGGGTGAGCAGAAGCCGCGTCGCACCATCGCTGTCGCATCCGTCTGACACTCTGACACTCTGACTCTAAGTCAAGACATGTTCGCCCCCGTCTATTTTGATCACAACGCCACGACGCCGCTTGATGCGCGCGTGCTGGAGGTGATGTTGCCCTTCCTGCGTGAGCGCTGCGGCAATGCGTCGAGTCGTCACGATTATGGGCGCATGGCGCGCAAGGCCGTGGATGAGGCTCGTCAGCAAGTGGCAGCGGCGGTGGATGCGCATCCGACCGAGGTCGTTTTTACGAGCGGTGGCAGTGAGGCGAACAACCTGTTTCTAAAAGGTGCCGCAGCCTGCATGGGTGTTGCCGGACACGAAGCACCATTGGTGGCGATCTCCGCCATCGAGCATCCCTGCGTGCGTGAGCCAGCGCAAGAACTGCAGCGGCAGGGTTGGCGACTGAAGGAAATCGCCGTCGACGGCGCCGGAGTGATTGATTCCGCTGATTACGCCGCGACGCTGGTGGAACAGCCGCGTTTGGTATCGGTTATGCTCGCCAACAACGAAACCGGTGTGATCCAGAATATCTCCGCCTTGGCCGCGCAGTCACGTGCTGCCGGTCACAGTGACCACGGCAGCCGCTGGTTCCACAGCGACGCCGTGCAGGCCTTCGGCAAGATCGCCGTGAGCTTTCGTGAACTCAATACAGTCGGCGTTCATGCGCTGACGCTCTCTTCACACAAGGTTGGCGGCCCGCAAGGTGCCGGCGCACTCGTGCTCGATAAGCGCGTCGAGTTGCGTCCGCTGATTAGTGGTGGCGGCCAAGAGCGCGGCCTGCGCTCGGGCACCGAGAATGTCGCCGCCATCGTCGGCTTCGGCCACGCTTGCAGTCTGATTGCCGAGCGTATCGCGGAGATGGCGCACTTGCGCGCTCTGCGCGACACGCTGGAGGCCGGGCTGATGGATATTGGTGCAACGATATTCGGCGCAGCTGCAGAGCGCCTGCCAAACACAGTCTATTTTGCGTTGCCCGACATTGATGGCGAAACCCTGGTCGGCAAGCTCGATCGCGCCGGTTTTGCCGTCGCCAGCGGTGCCGCTTGCTCCAGCGCCAACCCGGAACCTTCACACGTGTTGCAGGCAATGGGCGTGACCTCGACGACACCGGCACTTGCGCGCGGCGCGGTGCGGGTTAGCCTCGGTATCGGCAACACCGCGCAGCAGGTTAACGATTTCCTCGCCGCCCTCGGCGACACACTTTTCAAGTTGCGTCGTCTGACCGCGCTTGCCAGCTAGTTTCAGGAGAATCCAGCATGCTCAAATTTCCCATCTATCTCGACTACTCCTCGACGACACCGGTCGATCCGCGCGTCGCGGCGAAGATGATTCCCTATCTCACCGAGCATTTCGGTAACCCGGCGAGCCGTTCGCATGCCTTCGGCTGGGAGGCGGATACCGCGGTCGAGGAGGCGCGTGCCCAGGTTGCGGCGCTGGTCGGTGCAGATGCCAAGGACATCATCTGGACGTCGGGTGCGACCGAGTCCAACAACCTTGCCATCAAGGGCGCGGCGCATTTTTACTCGGGCAAGGGTAAACACCTGATTACCGTCTCAACTGAGCACAAGGCGGTGCTCGATCCCATGCGCGAACTGGAGCGTCAGGGTTTCGAGGTGACTTACCTGGAACCTTGCGATAACGGTCTCATCACGCTCGATCAGTTCAAGGCGGCGCTGCGTCCCGACACCATCTTTGCTTCCGTGATGGCGGTGAACAATGAGATCGGCGTGATTCAGCCGATTGCCGAAATTGGTGAGCTCTGTCGCGAGAAAGGTGTGATCTTCCACGTCGATGCAGCTCAAGCCACGGGCAAGATGCCGATCGACCTGAATGTGCTCAAGGTCGACCTGATGTCCT
>CAZAOQ010000124.1:0-9245 GCA_964486795.1 uncultured Rhodocyclaceae bacterium | reverse complement strand
CATTGGTCAGCAAGGCGCGCTCGCTGGCGTCACCGCCGTGAGCTTCGGGCACGGCAAACATCATCAGACCGAGTTCCTGTGCGCGTTCATGCAGCTTGGCGGGGCAGGCGCTGGCCTCATCGGCGTCATGTGCCTGGGCACGCAGCACGTCGAGCGCGAACTGCTGCACGCTGTCGCGCATCATCTGCTGCTCTTCGGTGATGTTGCAGTCGAACAGCTCGGTCGTCTGGCCGGGCAGGGCGAGGCGACTCGCGCCACCTTGCGGCTTGCTTGGCTTGAACAGCTTGCTCGCCTGGGCAATCGCTTTGAAGCCGGTGCGCGTACTTAGGTAGACGACCTTCTCAGCCGCCTTGTTCAAGTCGTGCTTGCGGACGAACGGCGAATCGGCAAAACGGCTCAGCATGCCGAGTACCGTGCCGACTGCATTCGGTTTGTTGGACATGGTTTCCCTCGCGAAAAATGACCAGATGGAGAGACATACAAGGCTTTGGGCACATTACACGGCCAGTGGCCTCAACATGTCTCACGGTAATAATTAAAACGACCGTTTGAATTGGCGGCAAGTATGGCCGGTTTTTTTTTCGGGTGCAAGCCATTGTCAACAAAGCATGACAAATGATGGTCGGCCTGAAAGCAAGCAAGGACGCGCTTCTTCAGCCATGCTTGGCGGAGATCAAGCACTGGCGCGGCTGAGCGGCCGGCTCTGTTTCAGAGTCAGAATTCGCGCAGCTTTTCGATGGCCTGCTCGATGCGGTCGAGGGCGATGACTTCGATTCCCTTGATCGCCTGCTTCGGTGCATTGGCTTTGGGGATCATGGCGTGGGTGAAGCCGAGCTTGGCAGCTTCCTTGAGGCGCTCCTGGCCGCGCGGTGCCGGGCGGATTTCGCCGGCCAGGCCGATCTCGCCGAAGGCGACCAGTTTGGCGGGTAGTGGCTTGTTACGCAGTGACGAAACGATAGCCAGCAATACGGCCAGATCAGCAGCCGGTTCGGCGATGCGCACGCCGCCGACGGCATTGACGAAGACATCCTGGTCGAAGCAGCCGATGCCGGCATGGCGATGCAGTACCGCCAGCAGCATGGCGAGGCGGTTCTGTTCGAGACCGACGGTCAGGCGGCGCGGGTTGCCGGCATGACTGGCATCGACCAGCGCCTGAATCTCGACGAGCAATGGCCGCGTACCTTCTTGCGTGACCATCACGCAACTGCCGGCAACCTCCTGCGCGTGCTGCGAGAGGAACAGCGCGGAGGGGTTGGAGACGCCGCGCAGGCCCTTGTCGGTCATGGCGAAAACGCCGAGCTCATTCACCGCCCCGAAGCGGTTCTTGACGGCGCGCACCAGACGGAATGAGGAATGCGTTTCGCCTTCGAAATAAAGCACCGTGTCGACGATATGCTCCAGCACGCGCGGTCCGGCCAGCGCACCTTCTTTGGTGACATGGCCGACAAGGATGATGCAGGTGCCCGATTGCTTCGCGTAGCGTGTCAGGTGTGCAGCGCACTCGCGCACCTGAGCCACCGAGCCGGGGGCGGAGGTCAGTGCTTCGGAATACAGCGTCTGGATTGAGTCCATTACCGCCACTGCTGGCTTGAACTTGGCCAGCGTGGCGAGAATTTTTTCCAGGCTGATCTCGGCGAGCAGCGCCAGGCCATCGGTTGGCAGTTGCAGACGCCGTGCGCGCAGGGCGACCTGTTCGCCGGATTCTTCACCCGATACGTAGAGTACCGACTGGCGCGCCTCGGCGAGGCGGCAGAGTGCCTGCAATAGCAGCGTCGACTTGCCGATGCCCGGATCGCCGCCGATCAGCACCACGCCACCCGCGACCAGACCGCCGCCAAGCACGCGGTCGAATTCCTCGATGCCTGTCGGCGTGCGCGGTTCCTCGCGTGGGCTGATGTCAGAGAGTTGCTGTAACCGCCCGTCGCCAGCCAGTGCGGCGAACTTGTCCATGCGGTTGCCACCGGTAGCGGGTGTTTCCGCAATGCTTTCAATCAGCGTGTTCCACGCCCCGCAACCGGGGCACTGGCCTTGCCACTTGGGGGCGCTGGCACCACACTCGGGGCAGGAATAAACAGTTTTTGGTTTGGCCATTTCAGATTTCGGCGATTTGGACTTGGACTTGGATTTGGACTTGAACGCGCGTCGCCAGCGCGCAGAATAATTCGTAGCTGACTGTCCCGGCCGCACTGGCCACTGCGTCGACCGATAGTCCTTTGCCCCACAGCACGACTGGCGCGCCGATGCTGGCTTGAGGGAGGTCGGTGAGGTCAGTGAGGTCGACGCAGATCTTGTCCATGGAAATCCGCCCGAGGGTGCGCGTGCGCTGGCCAGCGACCAGCACGGGCGTGCCGGTCGGCGCATGGCGCGGGTAACCGTCGGCGTAGCCACAGGCGACGATGCCGATGCGCATCGGCTTTTCGGCGGTGAAGCTGCCGCTGTAGCCGACGCGGTCGCCAGCCTGGATGTCGCGCACGGCGATGAGTTCGCTGCTGAGTGTCATCACCGGGCGCAGATCAAGTTCGTCGCCGCTCTGCAGCTCTGGGTAGGGCGAGCTGCCGTAGAGCATGATACCGGGGCGCATCCAGCCAGCGCGGGTTTCCGGGAAGCGCAGCAGGGCGGCGGAGTTGGCGAGACTCAACGGCAGCCTGCGGGTTGCGGGATCGTTACAGAGTGCGGCAAGGCGGGTCATCTGCCCGCTGATGCCATGGCCCTCGGGGCTGCAGTCGGCATCTGAAAAATGCGTCATCAGGGTGATGCTGTCGATTTGTGGCGAGGCTTCAAGCGTTTTCAGCGCGGCGTGGAGTTCATCGTCGCTCAGACCGAGGCGGTTCATGCCGGTGTTGAGCTTCAGATAAATCGGCAGGCGTGTCGGCAGCTTGGCGCTCAGCAGTACCGCAACCTGCCACGGTGTGTGCAGCACCGGCGTCAGGCGGTACTCGGCGATGAGTGGCAGCTCGTCTTCGGTATAGAAGCCTTCGAGCAGCAGGATGGGCTGGCGCAGGCCGGCTTCGCGCAGGGCGATCGCCCCTTCAAGCTCGATCAGGGCGATGCCGTCGAGTCCCTCGGGGCTGTCGGCCAGCGCTTCGGCGCAACGTAGCAGGCCGTGGCCGTAGGCGTTAGCCTTGAGCACGGCCCAGGTTCCGGTGCCGGCGGATTGGCGGCGTGCGATGGAATAATTGTGGCGCAGTGCGGCCAGGTCGATGGTGGCGTGGATGGGGCGGGTCATACAGTTTTGTTCGTGTGGGTGGTTGGCGTCAGGTGACGACGAAACTCTTGATTTTTTCGGATGCGAACGTGACGAAGGTTTCGACCAGCCGCGAGCGGAATTTTTCTCGGGGATAGACGATTGCCAGCGTGCGCGTCAGTCGTGGCTTGAGTGGGATGGCGACGATGATGCCGAGACGGTGTGCTTTGGCGACCGAGATGCGTGAGGCAATCGCGAAGCCGAGACCGGTTTCGACGACGCCATTGAGTGAAACCGGGCTGCCCATCTCCATGACAAGGTTCAGCGCGCCGAGACTCAGGCCCGCGGCACGCAGGTAGGCGTCGATACATTCGCGTGTGCCCGAGCCGGGTTCGCGGCTGATATAAGGCTGATCAAGCAGTTGCTTGGGCGTCAGCTCCGGGTATTTGGCGAGTGGAAAGTCAGGGCTGCAGATGATCTGGAGTTCGTCTTCGCAGCAGCTTTCGACGTGCAGCGTCGCCTTGGCAGAATGCGATTCGACGAAGCCGAGGTCGAGCAGATGCTCGCCGACGCGCGCCTCAATGGTTTCCGAGTTGGCGACGATCAGGCGTGGCTGGACTCTGGGATAGCGCGACTTGAACTCGCCAAGAATGCGCGGCAGCATGAATTCGGCGATGGTAGTGCTGGCGCCGATCAGCAGAGAGCCACTGACTTCGCCGCTGAGTTCGGACATGCGCACATCGAGCTCATCGGAGAGACCGAGGATTTTTTCGGCGTATTCGAGAACGATCTCGCCAGCCGGTGTCAGGACGATCTTGCCGTGGCCACGATCGAACAGGCGAGTGTTGAAGTGTTCTTCGAGCTGCTTGACCTGAAAGGTCACCGCCGGCTGGGTCATTAGTAGCGCGTCGGCCGCCTTGGTGAAGGAGTGTTGCTTCGCCACGGCGTGGAACACCTGCAACCTGCGATCAGCCATCGCTTTCTTCCTTCCCCTGTCGGCTTTTTTCGATTGAAGCTGGAACCGCCTATTGAATCACAAATGGTAACCATAAGAAAGCCCTATTCTCAGGCGTGGCGCGGCTTGGCGCGTGGTCGGTTGGTATGAAAATGCTAAGGAAGTGGAATATTCACGATTCAGGTTCAATTGGGTCAGCAGACAGGCGTCGCGCCTTCATGGTATAAACCGCGTCGGCCAAAGGGCCGGGGGCGGAATGTGGAATATGGCATCTGCCCTGGTCAAGTCCGAATCTGCAATTTAGAGGGCATGCCCCCTCGACAGCGAATGAATCTCGGCTTCTACATCATCATGGCGGCGCAGTTTTTCTCTGCGCTCGCCGACAATGCCCTGCTGATCGCAGCGATCGCTATTCTTCGCGACATGCACGCGCCGGATAGCTATGCGCCGCTGCTGAAAACTTTTTTCACGCTTTCTTACGTCGTTCTTGCGGCATTTGTCGGGGCCTTTGCGGACTCGATGCCCAAGGGGCGCGTCATGTTCATCAGCAACAGCATCAAAGTGCTGGGCTGTGGACTCATGTTTGTCGATGTTCATCCACTCATGGCTTATGCCGTCGTCGGACTTGGCGCCGCCGCTTATTCGCCGGCTAAATACGGCATTTTGACGGAGCTGCTGCCGCCGCGCCTGCTGATCGCTGCGAATGGCTGGATCGAGGGCCTGACGGTACTGGCGATCATCCTTGGCACCGTCATCGGCGGCATGCTGATCGAACCCAATCTCGCGGCACATTTGCTGGCTTTCGATTTTCCGCTGATCGATACCGGCATCAATACAGTGCCTGAAATGAATCTGCTGGTCATTGGCATCCTGTACGTAATCGCTGCGGTGTTCAATCTTTTTGTCCCGAACACAGGCGTCGATCATCATGTCCTGAAACGCAACCCGATTTACTTAGTGCACGACTTCAATCGCTGCATGAAATTGCTCTGGCGCGACAAGCTCGGGCAGATTTCACTGGCGGTGACGACGCTGTTCTGGGGTGCCGGGGCCACGCTGCAGTTCATCGTCCTGGCTTGGGCGAGCGAGGCTTTGTCGCTAGATCTATCGAAAGCCAGCCTGCTTCAGGGCGTCGTGGCCTTTGGTGTGGCGGCGGGTGCCGTGATGGCAGCGCGTTTTGTCACAATGCGCAACGCCGTCAAGGTGATTCCGCTCGGGGCCGCGATGGGCGTCGTCGTCATCGCGATGATCTTCGTGCGGGATATCAACATTGCTGTGCCCTTGCTGATTCTGGTCGGCGGGCTTTCTGGGTTCTTCGTCGTGCCGATGAACGCGCTCCTGCAATATCGTGGGCATGTCCTGATGGGGGCCGGTCACTCGATCGCGGTGCAGAACTTCAACGAGAACCTCTCCATTCTGGCGATGACCGGGCTCTATGCGCTCATGGTGATGGCGAAGTTGTCGATCCACACCATCATCACCATTTTTGCGCTGTTCGTTATCTGCGTCATGGTGATGATCCAGCGTCACCATAATTCCAATCAGCGTCAGTTTGACGCAGTCGCCCAGCTCGACGACGCGAATCACGGCTGACAGCCGTGATGTAAGCACATCGTCACCGCACCGCTCCTTGTCAAAACGAATGAGAATGGTTATCATTCTAGCGACAATGGGCTTTGCTTCGCAATCCGTATAGTGCGGGTGCCAAGTACTTGGTGTTCGAGATAGATTAATCCGGAGAAACAATATGTTGGGCGCGCTTGTTATAGTCTTTCGTGAAGTTCTGGAGGCGGCGATTCTGATCGGTATCATCGCTGCGGCAACGCGCGACATTCCCGGCCGCAACCGTTGGCTGCTCGGTGGGCTGCTTGCAGGACTGGCGGGTGCCGGGCTGGTGGCGGCGTTCACCGATGTCATCGGCCAGATGGCAAGCGGCATCGGTCAGGAGTTGTTCAACGCCATCATTCTTGGATTGGCTGTACTGATGCTCGCCTGGCACAACATCTGGATGGCCTCGCATGGTGCTGCGCTGGCGAAGGGCGCACGGGAAGTCGGGCAGGCCATCCGCGAAGGTCGCCGCGAGTGCTCGATTCTTCTGGTTGTCGTTGGATTGGCGGTGTTGCGTGAAGGTGCCGAGACCGTGTTGTTCCTCTATGGCATCGGGGCAACGGAGGGCGCGCAGACGAGCTCGATGCTGCTCGGCAGTTTGCTCGGTCTGGGCCTTGGTGCCGCGGTCGGTTTTGCCATTTATGGCGGTCTGCTGCGCGTGCCGATGCGTTGGTTCTTTACGGCAACCGGCCTGCTGGTTCTGTTGCTGGCGGCCGGCATGGCGTCGCAGGCGGCACGTTTCCTGATCCAGGCCGACGTTTTGCCAAGTCTGGGCGCGCCGCTCTGGGATACGTCTGCCTTGCTGCCCGAGAACTCGATTCCCGGCATGTTGTTACGCAGCCTGGTGGGTTATGACGCCGCGCCAGTGGGTATGCAGCTACTGTTCTATGCGGTCGTGTTCGTGTCGATTGCGGCGGGCATGCGCATCGTCAACGTGCGCATGGCCCGGCAACGGAAGACTGCGAGTCGTTGAATCAGAGTTTGCTGAAGGGTTTTGCTCAAGCCTTGAATAGCTTGAGCATGGTGGCGGCATCGACGGGCTTGCTAAACAGGTAGCCCTGGAGGAAGTCGCAGCCGTGACTGGCCAGCAGATCGCGCTGGGCGAAGGTTTCGACACCTTCAGCGACAACGGTTAATCCCAGATTGTGGGCCAGGGCGATGGTGGCTGTGCAGATCGCAACATCGTCACTGTCGGATTCGATGTCACGAACGAAGGTTCGGTCAATCTTCAGCGTGTTGATAGGCATCTGCTTGATGTGGCTGAGGGATGAATAGCCGGTACCGAAGTCGTCGATGGCTAGCCGAATACCCATCGCTCGAAGCGCCTTGAGCTTGGTGATGCAGGCAATAGGATCGTCCATCACGACGGATTCGGTGATCTCCAGTTCAAGCTCCTCGCCGTGTACCCCATGCTTTTTCAGACTGGTCTCAACAAAGTCGAGCAGCGTTGCCGAGCGCAGCTGCATTACCGAGAGGTTGATGGCCATTCTGGCGGTCGCGATACCCTGATTGCGCCAGGCGCGCTGTTGGCGACAGGCTTCGTCGATGACCCATTCGCCGAGGGGCAGGATCAGGCCGCTTTCCTCGGTGATCGCGATGAAGTCCGCCGGCAACACCAGTTCATCCTTTGAGTTGCGCCAGCGTAGCAAGGCCTCCACGCCGACGATGTCACCGCTCAGGGTGTCGATCTGGGGCTGGTAGTGAAGCTCGAAGCGGTTGGCTGAAAGCGCCTCACGCATATCGTGCTCCATACGCATACGCCGCATGGCGAGGCGGTTAAGCTCGGCGGAAAAGAACTGAATATTGTTACGTCCCTGCGACTTGGCGTGATACATCGCGGCGTCGGCGTGTTTCATCAGTGTGTCGCCGTCCTCGCCATCTGTAGGAAAGAACGACAGGCCGATACTCGGCGTGGTGTGCAGGCGAATCTCGCCGATGCAGCAGATCTCAGCCAATGATTTCTGAATTTTCTCGGCGATCCGGGCGGCCGCCGGAGCATTTTCGATACTCGTGAGAATCACCACGAATTCGTCACCACCGAGCCGGGTCACGATGTCACTGTCGCGGACGCAGTCGTTGAGACGACGTGCAACCTCGATCAGAAGCGAGTCTCCGATCGCGTGCCCGAGCGTATCGTTGGTCGCCTTGAAACGGTCGAGATCGAGGAACAGCACGGCCAGCGGGTGACACTCACGTTTCGCGGTGGCAAGCGCTTGTTCCAAACGAGACGTGAGGCTGCTGCGATTGAGCAGGCCCGTTAGCGGGTCGTGATGGGCCATGTAGGCAATGGATTCTTCCGCCGCCTTGCGCTCGCTGATATCACGGCAGGAGCCAAAGCAACTGCCGTCGGCGAGGACGCGTGCATTCAGTTCTGTGGGAATGATGCGGCCGTCCTTACGCTTCAGTCGAATTTCTTCACGGAGTTCGCCCTTTTCGAGCAGGGTCTGGTAACCAAACTGAATGCTGTCGTGGTCTGCCGTCGGCGTGATGTCGAGGATGCTCATGCTGAGGAGCTCATCGCGGGTATATCCGAGTAAACGGACAGACTGTTCATTCACGTACTGGTAGCGCCCATCGGGTGCTGTAATGAAGATTGCGTCAGCGGCGCCTTCAAGGATACCTTTGATGCGGCTTTCGCTCTTGACCAGTAGGGTTTCCGTTAACTTGCGTTCCGTGATGTCGCGCCAGACACAGTAGATGATTGAACGCCCATCAAGCTGGATGGCCGAGAGGGTGACTTCTGCCAGAAAGTCACTGCCATCGCGTTTGCGATGCATCCATTCGAAGCGATGCAGGCCTTTTTCCAAGGAAAGCGCCATCATGCGCTCCGCTTTGGTGTAAGAGTCCTCACCATCGGGTTGGCTGGCCGGTGACAGCTTGGATGGATGGGTGTTCAGCAGTTCATCACAGTCGGCGTAGCCGAGAAATTGCGCGGCGGCCTGATTGCATTCGATGAAGCAATTGTTCTCGATAATCCAGGTCGGGTCCGGGGAGGACTCGAAGAGTTGTCGAAACCAGCTGTTGTCGGGGATAAGGGTACGCTTGAGCATTTGGCATCATGAATTAATCATCACGTTATGATGCTAGCACTGCACTCCGGCAGGTGCAATTTAAGGGATATCTTATATTCCTGAATGGCTTGCCATGCTTATCCCGTTCCTTTGCTCCGCATCAACCCCGCGTATTTGATTGCGTTTCAAAACCGGCGAGGTCGACACGCGGTGCGGGCGTCCAGCCCTTCTTGCGGTGTTCGGCGACAACATTGGTGAAGATGCCGCCGCGCACGTAGAATTTCGCTGTCAGCCGCATGTAGCGTGGCTTCAAGGACTTGGCGAGGTCGTCGAGGATGCGGTTGGTGACGTCTTCGTGGAAATGTCCCTCGTCGCGGAAACTCCACATATACAGTTTCAAGCTCTTCAGTTCGACGCAGAGCTTGTCCGGCACATAGTCGAGGATCAGGGTGGCGAAGTCTGGCTGGCCGGTTTTCGGGCACAGGCA